>JBDHFW010000223.1:0-4546 GCA_039590175.1 Gemmatimonadota bacterium
CCAGAAGCTGCTGGACGTGGTCAAGCGAGTGGCCGGGGATGAGCTAGAAGACGAGCTCTGGCTCCGCAGAGTGGCTCGGCTCAGCGGCCAAAGCTACGAAGAGATGCGTGTCAGGGTGCTCGAATTCCTCGACACGGACATCTTCCACGTGTCCATCGAGAGCAGCCTGTCCTTTCTGGAACCACTGATCGAATCCTGGGACATCGACCTCGCGACGTTCGCTCTCGAGGTCGTTCTGAACCAGCGGGTAGTCTCCGAGCCGGTGAAGAGGTTCGAGTTCATCGAACGGGAATCGCGACAACCTTCCGTCACGGAGCCAGGGTTCACGGAATTCCTCGAGGATCCTTCCCTCAGCGGCACCGCAACCGAGGAGGAGGTCACTTTTCTGAGGAAGCTGACGTTCAAGGACAGGCGGCCTACTCCCCTCTACTACTACCGGGCGTTACAGAACCTCAGAGACCCTCTCCATTTCGCCTAGCGCCTTCATGGAAGCACGCTCCAGTTCTCGCGCCCCTAGCGGTCCGTCGGTCGTCCCCCGCACGATGAACTCGGAGACACGCTGTCTCCTGCGTCTCGATACTGATCGTGGGATCGATCGGCTGCCAGCAGGCGCAACCTCTCCATGTTTCCTCTCCAGGTGTTAGCGGCGGCTGAAAATTGCACAGATGTGGCGGTCGAAGATTGCACACTTGGTGTCGCGGTCGTAGGGCTGCGGGAACCGGGTGTGAGCTTCGCGTAAGGAGGCTTCGCTAGGCGCTCCCGCGGCCGATCGGTCACGTTGGCGTCTCCCCGAACGGTGGAGGCGCGATGATCGGAAGGGAGACGCGGGTGTTGCTCAGACACTACCTCGAGCAGGGCATGAGCAAGACGGCCCTGGCCAGGAAGCTCGGCGTCGGCCGCCGCACCATCTACCACTGGATCGAGACCGGTCAGCTGGACCGGGAGCTCGATGCCATCGGAGCCGGTCTCCTCGCTCGATTGGTGTTTCGAAGACTCGAGCGGCGTGTGGTCACCTGGGAAGGAACTCGGATCCGAGCGAAAGCTGGAAATTGTCATCCGAATTCACTAACTTGGACAGTCCCCCCTTCCGTGTCAGCGGGCAGGAGGTCCAGCGCTATGATCACGCATCCCGCGCAGGAGAAGGGGTTTCAACAGCTACTCGACGCCGCCATCGATGCCATGCTCGTCGTCGACGAGCGGGGAAACGTGGTTGCGCTGAATCCGGAGTCCGAGCGACTCTTCGGATGGGCGGCGGCGGAGCTACTGGGCGAGCCGTTGGACCAGCTCATTCCCCCACGCTTCCAGCAGCTCGCCGAGTTCGCTGGGACCTCGCCGAAAGATGCTTCGGTCAGCGTGTTCGCCCGGCGACAGGACGGGACCGAGTTCCCAGTAGAGTTTAACCGCAGCCCCCTTGGTCCCAGCCAGGACGCACTCGCTCTGGTTACGATGCGGGATCTCACCAAGTGGCAGCGTGCTCAGGAGTCCCTCTTCCGGGAGAAAGAGCAGGCCTCAGTCACGCTGTCATCGATCGCGGATGCCGTCCTTACGACCGACCTGGCGGGAGCGATCACGTATCTGAACCCTACGGCGGAGCGGCTCACCGGCTGGCGCACAACCGAAGCGCTGGGGCAACCCCTGGACACCGTCCTTACGCTCGTTTCCGAGGCGACGCGGCAGCCCATCGAAAGCGTTCCAGCCCACTGTATCCGCGAAGGGCGCGCGGTGGACCTGGTCGACGGCGTGCTTCTGCTGCGCCGCGATGGGACGGAAGTGGCGATCGGAGACTCGACGGCCCCACTCCGCGACCGCAACGGGGCCACGATCGGGGTGGTGCTGGTCTTTCATGACGTCACCGAAAGGCGGCGCGCGGTCCGCAAGCTCTCGCACGAAGCGACGCACGATTCCCTCACGGGTCTGATCAGCCGGCAGGAGTTCGAGGTACGCCTGATGCGGGTGCTGGCGGAGGCGGAGGCCGATGGAGGGGAGCACGCCTTGTGCTATCTGGACCTGGACCGATTCAAGGTCGTGAACGATACGTGCGGTCACGAGGCCGGGGATGGCCTCCTCAGGACGATCGGCGGGCTGCTGGCTGGTCGTCTGCGCAGCCGCGACACGGTCGCGCGCCTCGGCGGCGACGAATTCGGCATCCTCCTGGAACATTGTTCGTTGGCCAAGGCGGAAGAGATCGCCGGCAACCTCAAGGGGGCTATCGAGGACTTCGAGTTCGTGTGGGAGGACAGGTGCTTCTCGCTCGGTGCCAGCATCGGCGTCGTCCCGATCACGGCCGCGAGCGAGCGAACGGCTGACGTCCTGCGTACCGCCGACGATGCCTGCTACGCGGCCAAGGAAGCAGGAGGGAACCGCGTCCATCTCGGGCAAGAGACGATCCCTAGGGTCCAGCAAGAGGTGGAGAGCCGACGGATCGCTCGCCTGACCCGCGCGGTGGAGGAAGGCCGTTTTCAACTCTTCGCTCAAGCGATCGTACCCCTGGAGCCACAACTCCCGGCACGTCCCCGGTGCGAGATTCTGCTGCGCTTGCCTGACGAGCATGGTGGCGTGGAGACCCCCGACGCGTTCCTCCCGCAAGCGGAGCGCAACCGCCTGATACCGGCGATCGACCGCTGGGTCGTGCGGCAGACGGTCGCACTTCTGGGCGCGTGGCATCGGGACCACCCGGAGTGCGAGCTGCCCATCTGCTCCATCAACCTCAGCGTTTCCTCACTCGCCGACGCGGACCTGGTCCCCGCGCTGCGCGAGGCCCTGGCGCAGCACCGTCTTCCGCCGGAAGCCCTTTGCTTCGAGATCGACGAAGCGGCGGCGCTCGGGAACTTTGCCCAGCTGGTGCGCCTCATTTCCGAGATCCGGGCGACGGGCTGCGCAGTCGGACTGGACGACTTCGGTAGCGGGCTGGCCTCGTTCGCCCACCTCAAGGCGCTGTTGGTCGATTACGTGAAGATCGGCGGCCACTACGTGCGGAGCGTCGCCGACGACCCCGTGTACGGCACCCTCGTGAGCGCCGTCAACGAGGTCGGTCGGATCATGGGCATCACCACGATCGCTGAGGAGGTAGAGAGCGAGACCATTCTACAGAAGCTTCGGGCCTTGGGGGTGGAATACGCGCAGGGGACTGCCGTGGCGCAGCCGGTGCCGCTGACTGACACGGAGGGAAACCTGGCCCTACCCTGTTTTCAAAAATCGGTTTGACGCTACGCAGGCGCTGTTCGTAAGGCGGCCGTGGGCCGCTGGATTTCTGCTTCGCCAAGTCACGGCGACCACTCTCGCGGCTCGGGGCGCGTGGGTGCGTCGCCGCAGGCAACCGCAAGCGCAGCCAAGGCAAACAAGGGAGGTAGCATGAGCCTATTCATGCGCCGTACCTCCTCCTGCCGATACGGTAGCACAGCTACGTGACGTGTCATCGGCTCCACGCGTCACGCCTGTCAAGTGCAGGTCTATCGCAGTTCGGGGTGGTGCGGTCAGGCAGGATACCTCCAAGTGCACGTCTACTACTTCCGGTCGTAAGACAGTGGGGGACCTTCCATCGTTCAGGGGCGTCGCGGCCTCGCGAAACCTCGCCCCTAGAAGCGCAAAACCCGGTAGGAATGGCTCACGGCGAGGGAGGTGGCGTATGGATGCGGCTCTACGAGGACAAGATCAGAAGCGTGGAGGGGCCAGATGCGATCGGGGGCGGCCCCGGCGTGACCTCTCCGGCACTCGCAACGTTTGCATAATCTGATGGATCAACACTGCGTCAACGGGCCTCAGGCGCAGAGACCGCCACAGCCCGCAGCCCAGGTACTGGGGTGCTTGGCCGAATGCGAGAGAACGCAGGTCTCGCACTCAATCGCCCTATTGAAACAAGTGCGCTGGTGGGCGGAACCCGTTCTAGGCTGGGATTATGAGTATCGACGCCGGAGGATGAACTTCGATTGCGGGGTCCGCCGAATACGAAGTTTCCTTTCTTTTCGTTTGAAGCCCAGGGTCTCAGACGAAATAAAAGAATCCGGATGGCAATATCCCTTGCAGCTAGCGCTGCCCAATAGGTAGCGACTGCGCGATCTATCCGGCGAACCGACATCCCTGACTCTGCCCTACGAGGGCGGGATTAGGAGGCCAGACCGTTGCACGGCGCGGCTCCCTATCCGGTGAGCAACTCGTGGCGGAGCTTGATGTCCTCCAGTCGGCTCTTGAGGGTTCTCTCCTCAGCCAAAGCGGTCTGTTCCCCGACCACGTAGTAATACGACATACGGCTGCGGATATCCGCCTGCTCGGCGGGGAAACCCATCTTCCGAAAAAGAGCGCGGACGTACGCCAGGCGCTTCTGGTCAACCCGTCGTACGACCGTGGCGACTCGTTCGTTGTGCAGCGCCCAGGCGCGCATCGACGCGTCGTACCGGTTGGTCTCGTTCTCGGCGATGAATGCGAGGAGGGCGAGAAGTTGTTCGGCCGGCTTGCCGTGCAGATGCGCGAGATGTGCGTCGATCTTGTCCGTTAGCTCCGTCTCCCAGTACTCGAGCAGCCGGTTGATCAACTCCTCTTTATTCTTGAA
>JBDHFW010000224.1:0-4156 GCA_039590175.1 Gemmatimonadota bacterium
AGGCTACCTCGGTTCAGCGATCTCGGCGCCACGCCGACTGAACCGAACCCCCCGGTGTGTGCGGGAATAGTCGTCCCAATTTCAAAGCTGTCCTGGACGGCCGAGAGCCAGAACACGGAGAAGCGAAGCGGGGGCAGAACCCCGAACACGCCCGGGTCGCAGACGTAGCTCCACGAACTTGCATTACGGTCTGGATCACTCAGGTCGGTGGTCTCCCATGCGTCAGCCAGCCACACGGCGAAGAGAGGGGATGACGGTTCCGGCGGTTCAGGTGGCCCGGTCACGCCTGAGCTACACCCGGTCCCCAGAACGAACATGCTGAGAGCCGCCATCACCGAGAAGAATCCTGTCGATCCTCGCATGGTCCCTCCTCCTTCTCGGCTGGAGAGTACGAAGAGCGAGTCAAGCGACGGTCAAGCGAGCGGCGTGCGGTCAGGCAGGCGTCCAGCGTGGGCGTCTGTTCGGCGAAGTCACAGACCACCGAGCAGCTTACGAGGCTTCCAGGGCCTCGATCTGTGGACGCTTAGTCGAGGAGCGGGAGTCCGCAAGTCGGGAGAACCTCTATTCTGCGGCGTATGGTCGGGAGACGAGATCAGGAGCGTCGCCGTGGGCTACCTCAAAGCGGGTCTAGCGGCTAGGCCAGAGGTCGCTTTCGTCAGAAAGCGAGAGGGCGGCCCCGAAGGAACCTCCAAAACAGACTGGACAACTCGTCGAAGGCGCTGCCGCTACCACTCGGCCAGCGAATCCGGGTCGTTGCTTACTGAGTCTCTTCCGTAACGGTCACAGTGATCGCTACGAGAAATCCCAAGATCCCGTCGTCGGCATCGCAGATACCATCATCTTCGAGGACGCCGTCGGGCTCAAAGGGGACGGTATTCAAGCCCCCTGCGTACAGTCGGGCGCAGGAGCCGGTTATCGTGACCTCTCGACTGCCCACGGCTCCCGTCGTCTCCTTGAAGCCGTCGGTCCAGACGAAGTTGCAGAACTCCAACTCGCCGCACGCCCAAACGAGATTGAAGGTGGGACGCATCCAGCCGGTTGCTCTTACTTTACCGTTCTTATTTGTTGTAAACGAAGGCTCGTTGGCGCCGTAGTCGCCATCAAGGGCAGGATCTAGCTCATCCCCCGGAAGGTGAATGCTGACCCGGCCGGTCGCGGGACATTCGGGCGGCGGGGGCAGGACAAACTCAGTCTCTGCGATCACCACTGTGGCGGGCATCTTGACCGGTGGCACCAACATGATCGAGCGAGCGGGATCGGCGAGGCAATCTTGACGGAGTGCCTCGTAGGAGCCCCCATCGCCGTAGACGCCTGGATCCACCCCTAACGATAGCAGATCATAAGCCACGGTCGTGGAGTTGGGGTCGCCGCCATCGTCGCAAGACGGATGACCAGGAGTCGGACACTTCTTGAAGCTCGGGACGAGGCCGCCCGTCGTCGTCTCGGTGGGCGACTCCGAACAGGCGAATGCGAGGCTGAGGGCTGCTGAGGACACGAGAACGCGGGACAGCTTCATTCTTGCCTCCGGCTTGTCGTGAAGCGTCGGTGAGGCCAGTTGATTTGTTAGCAAATGCAACAAAACCCCACGTGGCTGGTCCCGCAACTGCACGACAGCGTATGGCTTAGAGCGCGCAACACTCTGCTATTAAAAGACATACGGGTACGTATGTCTTTAGGAGGACGAGATCAGGAGCGTCGCCGAGACCGGCGAAGTGGGTTTGCCGGTGGGTTAGCGAGAGGGCGGCCCCCGAAGGAACCGCCCCTGATGAGTCGCGGTGGGGTGTAGCAACGTTGTTTTCTCTTTCTACCGCGCAGCGAAAGACAAACTGCGCTACATGCCCGGGGGCGCGTGCGTAGCGGCGAGGTAGACTGGGCAGTGCGGCTGCCCGAACGCATTCGTGTCACCCTCTACCGGGCACGCGCTCCCTGTCCAGAAGTCGCTACGCCACTGATCGAGGTCGTCGCCTGCGTCCTCTACCTGGCCGTGATACGCGACTTCGACCCGCACGAGCGAGTTCGCCGGGTCGACGAGGTCCCCGAACAGCGCACCCTCGAGGGCTGGGAGCCCCACGATGCTCGGGTCACCTTTCTCGGCCGTCATCCGCACCGTGGCCTTTCCGTATTGGCCGATGATGGCGCTGGCCCCGTACGCGACGAAGATGTCGTCGGGGAACGTGTAGTCGTCTTGCGGGACGACCCACCAGAACGTGAACACGCCGCCGGGTATGAGCCCTTGCGCGTGTACGATCGCCTGGAGCTTGTCGCGGTGCCGCTTGAGTTGGGACCAGCCCAATTCGTCACCTGCCATCGTGGCATCGGTGAAATCGCTGGCTCCGGCGAATTCTACCACCAACGGCTGACGGTCCCTATTGGCCGACGCCTTTAGCGAGGGAGTTTCGGTCGGCGCCGGGGCGTCGGTCGAGCTCGGTGCCTGCTCGCAGGCCAGGACGAAAACGCCGATGAGGGCAGGCAAAGCGATGACTCGCTTCATCTGAGATACCTCCAGGTGCACAGTGAAACTTTCGGTCGCAAGACCGTGGGGGACTTTCTATCGCTCAGAGGCGTCGTGGCCTCGTTCCATGCACTTGGAGGTTAAGCGAGCATACCTATGGGCCGGACCCAACCATGAGCAAGGGTACGGACATTACGGCGCAACAGCGTGTTATTAAAAGACATACGGGTACGTATTATTCTACGAGGACGAGATCAGGAGCGTGGAGGGGTCAGATGCGAGCGCGACCCGCACAGGTGAGGCGGCCGGAGGTGTGCGGCGGATGAGCGCGTGGAGCGACGTCGGGTGATCCGTTGGACACGGACGCTCCTGCTCATGGGCGCCTCCGCGCTCGCCCTCGCGCCTGCCGCCTCAGCACAGCTCGTGACCGCGGGAGCGGGCGTGCTCTTCACCCAGCGCCCGGCGCAACCGGTCTTCGAGCTGCACGGCGAGACTCCACCCTTCGCCGAGGCAAGAGCTTACCTCACTCTGTCCTGGACCGACGACAGCTGGGCCCCCACGATTATTACCGCTGCCGAGCGACCCGTTCTGCGTCTAGGGCCTGCTCTCACCGGTGTCGGAGGCGGCCTGCTGTGGCTCGAAGTGAACGACTACCGTCCCTACCCCATGCTCGTGAGCTCGACAGTCGTTCCTCTTCCGGTGCCCCGCACTTCGTTCGTGCTGATCGCCTCCACGCTACCGTTCGAGAACTTCGCCTGGTCGCTCGTCCTCAAGCTCGGCGTGACCCTGCTATTCGTACGGTAATGAGCGGCGCGACCTCGGGGGGGGTCGAAGGCATGAGCTCCCTGGGTGGGGCGCGAGGACGAGATCAGGAGCGTGGAGGGGCCAGATACCAGCAGGGGCGACCCCGAAGGAACCGCCCCTCCGAGCGCGGTTTTACTTTGCCCGATCCATGCTTACCGTGAGGATGTTGTCCTTGTGTTTGCTAAAGTATGGCGCGATGTCTTCCTCGAACGCCCTGTCGGCCTCCTCTCGCTCGGGCGTGCCCTCGGGAAAGTGCTCTTCAAACCACGCGTTGCCCCATGCTTGAGCCTCTTCGATCGCCGCCAGCGACGCATACTCGGTGATCAGCCAGAGGTTGGCGGCCGTGTTCCCCCAAGCATGTGTGGCATAGCGGAAACCCAGAATATGAGGATTCTCGTTCGCCGGTGGGACCGAATAGGTGTCGATGAAATCGAGCGCCGCTCCGAACGCCTCTCCAAACGGCACGTGAAACGTGGCGACAGTGATGACGCGGGTTTCGGGTTCGTCCTCTTGAGCTAGGAGCGCCGACGCGTTAAGGGACGCAACGGCCCCGACTAGCATAAGCAGCAGATGCCTCCGCATGGGAACCTCCTTTGTGGGATTGCAGCGACTACTCGCGACTGAGCCTCGTATCTGAAGGGTTTTGTATTACCGGGCGCAACTGTACGGCGGCGTAGGGACCTACCGGCTCTACGAGGACGAGATCAGGAGCGTGGAGGCGCCGCGTTGTTACAGGTGTAACAGGTTCGTGGATGCGGTAGGGGCGGCCCCGAAGGAACCGCCCCGCTGCAACTAGAACTGTGCGCTCTGTGCCTTCGCCGGTGCTTCTTCCTCATCTCCTTCGGACGCTCCACAGGTCGATTTCACAACGTCCACCACCAGCACGAGGAGCGCGAACGA
>JBDHFW010000225.1:0-4155 GCA_039590175.1 Gemmatimonadota bacterium
GCGGCGGTCCTCGGCAAGGTGTACTGCTTCGGACCGACCTTCCGGGCCGAGAAGTCGAAGACCCGCCGGCACCTGGCCGAGTTCTGGATGGTGGAGCCCGAGGTCGCCTGGCTGGACAGCGAGGGCAACATGGGCCTCCAGCAGGACTTCATCACCTTCATCGTGTCGCGCGTACTGGAGAATCGGCGGGCGGATCTCGCGGTGCTGGAGAGGAAGATCGAGAGCCTGGAGGCGGTCCGTCCGCCCTTCGACCGAATCAGCTACACGGAGGCGGTCGAGTTCCTCCAGGCGGGGGGGAGCGAGATCGAGTGGGGATCGGACCTGGGCGCGGAAGACGAGACGAAGATCGCCGAGGGGCGCTCGGTGCCGGTCTTCATCTACGACTATCCGAAGCGGGCCAAGGCCTTCTACATGAAGGAGAACCCGGAGGACCCGCGAACCGTCAAGTGCAACGACCTGATCGCGCCCGAGGGATACGGCGAGATCATCGGCGGCAGCCAGCGTGAGGACGACCATGACCGGCTGCTGGCGAGGATCCGGGAGGAGGATCTCCCCGAGGACGCGTACGACTGGTACCTGGACCTTCGACGCTACGGGACGTTCCCCCACAGCGGCTTCGGCCTGGGCGTGGAACGCACGGTCGCCTGGATCTGCGGTCTCGACCACCTTCGCGAGGCGATCGCCTTCCCGCGGCTCATGACGCGCCTGAAGCCCTAGTGTACCGTCTCGGAAGTCACACTGGCATTCGGGGGCCGATTCATTCCGCTCGGCGGCGTTGCTCTTCCTCGACGTAGCGTTGCTACGCCCTCGTCGTCGCGCCTTGTTGAACGGATGACCGGGCCCCCTCGGTGCCTACCGGACTTCTGAGACGGTACACCAGTCTTCTTCCCCTGCCACTCCTTTCCTCGCGTCGCCACGGCGTCCGCGCCGGACTTCGGCCGCCGCCACCCCTTGTCGGCCGGCTGGAACCGAGATTGCACTGTCTTCCCCGAGCGTCTGATCGACCATGCGGCAACCCGCTAATCTGCTCGGGAGTTGCCGTTCGACGGCGGTAAAATCGGCCGAATCCTGCTGCAACTCGCATGGATCGCGGCGAAAAGCGAAGGACGGGCACGATCGCCGAATGAGCAAGGAAAAGCGCACCGCCACATCCCAAAGCGCCGAGGGCGGCGCGAGCTCCGGGAAGGGCGCCGACTCCTCCGCGAAGAGCACCAAGGCCTCCGGAAAAGGCGCCAAAGCCTCCGGCGGCTCGAAGGCTCCGAAGGCCTCACAAGCCGGCAAGGCCCCCAAGGCTGCCAAGGCTCAGAGGTCCAAGAGTGCAGGCGACGGCGTGAAGAGCGCTTCGGGGCTTGCAGAGTCCCCGGCGTCGCGGGGCGAATCGGTCGAGTCGCTCGAGTCGGTAGTCGATTCGTCGGATGAGCGGGCCGCCGAGCTGATCGGACTGTATCGGGACCTGGCCGCCGATCTGTCGGAGGCCGAGGATCTCTCACAGGCCGTTTCAAGGACGCTGCAGCACTTCTGCCGCTTCGCCTCGTTCGCCGCCGGCTACGCATCCGTCGATCCGCTGGCCGACTCACGGACGGAGGCGTGGTGCACGGCGGATGACTGTCTTTACGACGGCCTCCGAGACGCACTGGGACGCTGGCACGAACGGGATGGCTACCTCCAGCCGGCCGGATGGGACTCACCGGCGACCACTGAGACGGCTGGGACGATCGTCGGCCGCGCGCTGGAATCGGGTCTTCCTGTCATGCTCGACGAGATCGAGGCCGAGGCGCTCGAGGAAGCCGACGTGGTGCTCGAGTCGGGTCTGCGCGCGGCGTTCGCGTTTCCGGTGTTCTTCGGAAGCGAGGTCGTGGCGGTGGTCGCCTTCTTCGCCGAGGATCCGGGGCCGCTTTCCGAACCGCTGGCAGAGGCCGTTCAGTTCGCGCTCCGACAGCTCGAGGTCGTGGCCGGCAGCGAGCGGGCGGACCGAGCGGTTCGAGTGGCCGCGAGGCACGCTCGAGCACAGGCCGCGGAGCTGAACGAGATGGCGGTTCGGCTGCGTGACAGCGGCTCTCAGGGCGGGGACGGGATGTACGATGCGCTGACCGGCTTCCCGAGGCGGCGCCTCCTTCTGGACCGGCTTCAGCAGGCGTTGCGACGTCGGCAAAGGAACCCGGACGTACACTTTGCCGTGGCCTGCGTCGGCCTGGAAGGACTGCGGCAGGTGCGGGACCGGCTCGGGCTGAGGGCCTCCGAGGAATTCCTCCTTGCCCTGTGTCGGCGCATTGAATCAGCAGTGCGGCCTGCGGACACGATCGCTCGAAGCGGTGAGGACGAGTTCACGATCGTCCTGGAGGACTCTGACGGCCTCAAACACGCCAATGCCGCCGCCGAGCGCATGCAGGCGGCTATCCGCCGGCCCTACCGCCTCAACGATGAAGAGGTGAGCGCCACCGCCAGCATCGGCCTGGCGCTGAGCAACCCGGGCTACGAGTACGCGGAGACGATCCTCAGGGACGCCACGGCCGCCCTGCGCGCCAGCCGCGCCTTCGGCGACGAGCATCCGAGAGTGTTCGACATGGCCGAGCAGCCCCGCTCCCGCAGCGCTCGGCCTCACGAGGAGGACCTCGCCGAGGCGCTACGCGACGGCGAGATGGCGCTCGAGTACCAGCCCGTGGTATCGCTCCGCAGCGGACGCGTGGCGGGTTTCGAGGCTCGCGCCAAGTGGCTGCATCCGGAGCGTGGCAGGTTGGCTCCGGAGCAATTCCTCCCGGAATCGGGGGCGGGACCGGCCGTCTCGGCCCTCCTGTCCTGGAGCCTGCGCCAGGCCGCGACGCAGGTCATCGAGTGGCGAAGGCAACGGTCGGGCTCTCCGCCGTATGCGGCGCTCGTGCTCTCCTCCGAGCAGTTCTACAGCCCGGATCTCGTGACGGAGGCGTGGGATGTCCTCACCAACACAGACCTGGAGGGAGACCATCTCAGGCTCGTGGTCCAGGAAGGCGTTCTCGCGCAGTCTCCGGGCCAGGCGGCCCAGATCCTGGCCAGCCTCGGCGCGCTCGAGGTCGGCGTCGTGATGGAAGGCTTCGGCACCGGATACTCCTCGCTTCCCAACCTGCATCGCCTAAGGCCGCGCGGCCTCGTTATCGACCGTGCGTTCCTGGTCGGAGCGTCGAATCGACCCACCCAGTGGTTGGTGGCGCGGACCATCGTCGAGCTCGCCAGGATCATCGAGGCGGAGGCGATCGCGGCCGGGATCGAGAACGGGGATCAGTTGACCCGGCTGTTTCAGCTGGGCTGTCAGCGGGCACAGGGTCCCTACTTCGGCGGTGGGCTGGATGCCGGCAAGACGCGAGCCCTCGTCGAGGAGGGGTTCGGCGCGGAAGTGAAGTCGCTGCGTCGCCCGGCGGAGGGTGGGGTCGCCGGATCGCCCTTCACGCGCTTCCTGGAGCAGCGGAGCTAGTGTGCCGTCTCTCCCTCGGTGCCTACCGGACTTCTGAGACGGTGCACTAAGCCCGGTCTCGCTCCTCACGCTTCACGCTCTCCCACAACAGATCCAGCTTCTCGAGCGATACGCGGCGCGGGTCGATGCCCTGCCGCTTCGCCCGGGAGAGAAGCTCGCCGAAGCGCCGCTCGAATTTCTCCGTGGCGCTCGACAGGGCCGGGCCTGGCGGCACATCGCATAGCCGGGCGACGTTGACCGCTGCGAACAAGAGATCTCCCAGCTCCTCTTTGACGGCTTCGCTCACGGCTCCTTCAGCGGCCTCTTCGACGGCTTTGCCGATGGCCGGATCGGAGGTCACGTCCGGGGTCAGCAGCGCCTCCAGCTCCTCGATCTCCTCCAGCAGCTTCTGGAGCGCACCGCGGGCGTCGGGCCAATCGAAGTTGAGGCAGGCCGCCTCACGCTGGGCGTCGAGAGCCCTTCCGAGCGGATCGGCGGGCTTTGAGAAGCTGCCTTTATCACGGGAGTTACGTTGCTGGCCGGGCATGGCCGGGATATACTAGGCGCGATTTGAAAACGGAGTCAAACGACCGTCGCCGAGCCTGGGTAGAAGTAAACCTCTCGGCGATTCGCCGGAACGCCCAGCGGCTGGCCGCGTTGCTCCCCGGGTCCCGGCTTCTTCCGATGATCAAGGCCGACGGATACGGGCTGGGAGCCGTGCGCGTGGCCCA
>JBDHFW010000226.1:0-7860 GCA_039590175.1 Gemmatimonadota bacterium
GGACGACGAATGGCAGGAGCGCGTGGACGCCGTCGTCGGAACGGCCGTGCGGCGGCAGCTCGTCTCCGACGTGCCTCTCGGCGCCTTTCTGTCGGGGGGCGTGGACAGCTCCCTCGTGGTCGCCCACATGGGACCCACGACCGCGTACACGATCGGCTTCGACGACCCGTCCTACTCCGAGGTCGAGTGGGCCAGGCGGGTCGCGGCGCATCTGGGAATCACCCACAAGGTCGATCAGATCCTCCCCCAGCAAGCCGAGCTGTTCGATGGCCTCATGCCCTTCATGGATGATCCCATCGGGGACTTCTCCATCTTTCCCACCTATCTCATCTCGCGGCACGCCCGCAGCGAGGTCAAGGTGGCGCTCTCGGGCGACGGCGGTGACGAGCTGTTCGGCGGGTACGAGACCTACATAGCGCAGGAGCGGGCAAGACTGTGGCGCCGCCTGCCCGCCTTCGGGCGGAGTGGGTTGTCCGCCGGTCTGGATTGGATGCGGCCGCGGCCCGAGAAGAAGGGCCTCGTCAACAAGGCGAAGCGATTCGTCGAAGGCCTCGGCCACGACAATGCGCTCGGCCACGCCCGCTGGCGCCTGTTCATGGGCCGCCGCCTCCGCGAGGCGCTCTTCATCCCAGCTGCTCTCGACGCCATGAATACGGAGCCCGAGTCTCACATACTCGCGCTGTTCGAGCAAGCTGGCGACCGCTCGAAGGTGAGCGCTGGGCTCTACGTCGACATGCGATCCTACCTGACCGACAACTGCCTGGTGAAGGTCGATCGCATGTCCATGGCCTGCTCGCTGGAGGTACGGGTACCGCTGCTGGATCACGAGGTGGCCGAGCTCGCCTTCCGCCTCCCCGATCGCCTCAAGGTGAAGGGCGGTAAGTCCAAGCCCTTGCTCAAGCAGATCACCGCCCGCCACGTGCCGCGCGAGTGCGTGTACCGGCCAAAGGAGGGCTTCAGCATACCGATAAAGCACTGGCTCTGCGGTTCTCTTCGGCCCTTGATGGAGGAGCTGTTGTCCAGCGATCGGCTGGGGAGCGAGGGGGTATTCCGGCTTGGGACTGTCGAACGCTTGAAACGCGAGCATCTGAACGGGCAGGAGAATCACAGCCATATCCTCTGGTCGCTTATGGTCTTTGAGGACTGGCGACAGCGGTGGAGAGTGTGATCACGGCTCAACTAGCACGCCCGGCGCGAGCCGCGGCCCGATGATCGAAAGGAACATTCTCGCCGCCAGCGAGCGCGATCACGACCTCCTGATCGTGGGCGGCGGCATTCAGGGCGCGATGCTGGCGCTGGAGTCCGCCCGCCGGGGGTACCGGCCGCTACTCCTGGAACGGGCGGATTTCGGCGGCGAAACCAGCTGGAACAGCCTCCGCATCGTACACGGCGGCCTCCGCTACCTGCAGCGGCTGGACCTGCCGCGATTCCGAGAGTCCGTTCCGGCCCGCCGTGCTGCGGATCGCCCTTCGCGCCTCCGATCTGCTGGATCGGGGGAGCCTGCCGGCGGGGCGGGTCCTCGGGCCGGAGGAAACGCTGGAGCTGACTCCGCTCGCGGGAGCAGAGGGGTTCGCGGGCGCGGCGTTGTGGCACGACGCGACGATGCTCGACGCCCCGCGGCTTCTGATCGAGACGCTGCGATGGGCCTGCCACGCCGGAGCCACCTGCCTGAACTACATGGAGGTGGTGGGTCCGATCACGGACGGCACCCGCCTGACGGGCGTGAGAGCGCTGGACGTTGCATCCGGCTCCGAACTGGAGTTCCGGGCGCTGGCCGTCGTCAACTGCACGGGGGCCGCCGTGGAGAAGGTCGCCCGCGCGCTGGGCGGCGAGCCGGAGGGCCTGTTCGTCCCTTCGCTCGCCTTCAATGTCATGTTCGAGCGCGAATGGCCAGATCAGCCGGCGCTGGCTGCGGCGGCGCGCCGTGGACTCGGTCGCACCTACTTCCTCCGTGCGCTGGGCGGACGGCTCCTGGCCGGGACGTTCCACGCCCCGAGGTCCGCCGAGCACTTCGAGCCGGACCCGCGCGAAGAGGAAGTGGCCGAGCTGATAGCCGATCTGAACTCGGCCCTTCCGCAACTCCGGCTAGGGGTGGACGGCGTGCGCCGCGTGTTCGCCGGCCTGCTCCCGGCGCGGCGTCCGGGCTCGGTGGAGCTCGTGGGGCGGCCCGTGATCCATGACCACGGGCGTGCAAGTGGTCCGCGCGGCCTCCTGACCGTCGTGGGGGTGAAGTACACGACCGCGCGCGCCGTGGCCGAGCGGACCCTGCGCCGGATTTACGGCAGGCGGATGAGCTCGGATCGTCATGACCGTCGGACCACCAGGTGGGGAGAGGCCGAAGACCATGTGCGCTCGCGCCCGGTGCCGGCGCCGCGGATCTCCCGCGAGGAGTTCCTGGCCCTCCGGGCGTCGGACCGGCAGGCGGCGGACGCCTTCCTCACGCGGGTCATGGCGGAGGAGTCGGTGCTCTCGCTCGACGATCTCATTTTTCGACGAACGGACTGGGGGCTAGAGCCCGAAGAGGCGGCCGCGCTCAAAGAGCTGCTGTCGACCGATTCAGGTCTGCGTGCGCCTGTCGAGCCTGCCCGATGAACAGCGGAGGATCGCGAGCCCGTCGGCTCGCCAGGACCGTGCGCAACGCCCCCGAGCGCGCCCTTCACGGACGCCTGAGGGAGCGAGCCTCTCGTGTGGTACGGGCGATTGGCTCCGATCCGACTCCTAGCGTGCTCTTCCTCTGTTACGGCAACATCTGCCGCAGCCCGTTCGCCGCCGCTGTCATGGAGCAGGCCTTTCGGGCCGCATGGCGGAGCTCGGCCGAGATCCACTCAGCGGGGTTCTTCGGGCCCGGAAGGACGCCCCCTGACGACGCCCTGGCTGCGGCGCTCCGGCGCGGCGTGACCCTCTCCTCCCACCGGTCCCGTTTGGTTACGGAGCGGTTGGCAAGCGGGTCGGACTGCATCTTCGTGATGGAGCCCAGGCAGGAGGTCGAGCTTCGAAGCCGGGTGGACGGAGTAGGAGTCCCTGTGCTCGTGCTCGGCGACCTGGATCCCGCCGAACTCGAGGTCCGGAGGATCGCCGATCCCTACGGCAAGGCTGACTTGTTCTTCGATGCTACCTTCGAGCGAATCGAGCGGTGCGTTCACGAGGTCGTCCGCTTGATGTCGGCAGGCCGGTAGTGTCGGTAGTTGTTGGTTTCGCGCAACAGTTGTAGTTAGTGCGGCACGTATCGCGCCCACTGAGCGCAGATGTGACGCCGGTAAAGCGGGCACGGCCGTTGCGCCACGATAGGTTAATATGGCTAATATGACTGGTCGAGTGCGGCTATCCGTGGTGGTTCCCGTCTTCAACGAGTCGGAGAGCCTCACGCGACTCGTCGAGAGCGTTCGCGAGGCGCTGGGAAGCGAACTCGACTGGGAGCTCCTTCTCGTGAACGACGGATCCACGGACGGAACGGGTAAGCTCGCCGACCGCTTATCGGGAGAGGATCCTCGGATTCGGCCGCTCCACCTCGCCCGCAACTTCGGACAGACGGCGGCCCTGCAGGCCGGCTTCGAGAACGCGGTGGGAGAGGTCGTCGTGACCATGGACGGGGACCTTCAGAATGACCCGGCCGACATCCCGAATCTGCTCGCGAAGCTCGACGAAGGATACGACCTCGTCGCCGGATACCGGGTATCGCGCCAGGACACGCTCGTCACCCGCAAGGTACCATCGGCGGCCGCCAACGCCCTGATCCGCCGGCTCACCGGGGTTCCCATACGGGACAACGGCTGCTCGCTGAAGGCGTACCGGAGGGAGGTCGTGGAGCGCCTCCACCTGTACTCGGACCTTCACCGGTTCATTCCGGCTGTCGCCGCGGCCACCTCGGGCGCCACCACTCGAGGAAGTTCGGGCGAAGCAAGTACGGGCTCTCGCGCGTGTGGAAGGTCCTCGCGGACCTGCTTACCCTGAAGATGATCCACACCTTTCGGGAGCGTCCGCTGCCCCTCTTCACGGCCGGCGCCCTCATGGCGGTGGGAATCGGACTTTTCTTCGCCGCCTACACGGTGATCGCGGCCATCACCTTTCAGCGTCCGGAAGCCATCCGCGCTCTCGTGTTCCCGAGCGCGGCGCTGCTCGCCTTCGGCCTCGGATTCTATTTGTTCGCACTGGGGCTGGTCGGCGAGGTCGCGGTGCGCGATAGGCGTCTACGCGACTCGGAGGAGCGATTCGTGCTGAAGGAGATCACCACGTGAGCCCCGCGAGTCCGGAGCTCGTCACGCAGGTCACCTCGGCTACCGCGCCCGGCGAGACAGAGATCCGCGAGGCCCGCGGCACGCTCGACGTCTCGGTCGTCGTGCTCGTCTCCGAGCGACCGGCTTCGCTCGCCGAGCTGTACCGGGAGTACGGCCCGCCGCTGGCCCGGAGCGGTTTCTCGTACGAGTTCGTCTTCGTGCTCGAGCCCTGGAACCACGAGCGCGCACTGCCGCTCGAATCTCTGCAGGCGGCCGGCGAGCCGATCAGGGTCTTCGAGGCCGGGCAGACGCTGTCAGAGGCCTCGCTTCTGGTCGCCGCCGCGCCTGCATGCCGAGGCCGGGTACTGCTCACGATGCCGGCATATCAGCGCGTGAAGGCGGCGAGCTTGCTGCCCCTCATCCGCCGGGTGAGGGCGGGGGCGGATCTGGCCGTGGCCCGGCGGTGGCCGCGGCAGGACTCGTCGATCAACCGGTTTCAGACCCGGCTCTTCCATGCCGCCATGGCGGGCGTTCTGGGAACCCGCGAGCTGCACGACGTGGCGTCCGGCGTTCGCGCGATGAGGGCCGATCTCCTCGATGAGCTACCGCTCTACGGAGACCTGTCGCGATTCCTGCCCATCGTGGCTCTGAAGGAGGGATACCGCGTCGAGGAGGTCGATGCCGAGCAGCACGCGGAGGACCTGCGGACGCGGGTGTACGGTCCTGGGATCTACGTGAGGCGACTGATCGACCTTCTCGGCGTGTTCTTCGTCGTTAGATTCAGCTACAAGCCGCTCCGGTTCTTTGGCCTGATCGGGAGCGCCCTGACCCTTGTCGGCTCCCTAATTCTGGCCGTTCTTTTCGTGCAGAAGCTGGGTGGCCAGGGCATCGCGGACCGGCCGCTGCTGCTGCTCGGCCTGCTGCTGGCGATGTTCGGTGTGCAGGCGATCGGCCTCGGCCTCGTGGGCGAGATCATCGTCCACCTGAACGCCGCGGACCGGCCGATTTACCGTCTCCGGCAGGGGAACGGCGAGGCCTCGGAGGCGGAAGCACGGATGGGGGAAGAGGTTCCGGGGAAACGAGAGGATACACATTGAGTCGTCGGGGACAAGTGCTCTTGGAGAAAGAGAAGGATAGGCCGACTCATATCTTCACCGTGGACCTGGAGGACTACTTTCAGGTCGGCGCGTTCGAGGAGAGGATATCACGGCCTGGCTGGGAGGCGCAGCCCCGCCGGATCATCCCGACCGTCAATCGTCTTCTGGAACTGCTGGATCGGCACGACGCGAAGGCGACGTTCTTCTGTCTTGGCTGGATTGCTGACCGGTATTCGGATCTCGTTCGCCGGATCGCGGCGGAGGGCCACGAGATTGGATCCCATGGCTGGTGGCACGACAGCATCTCGGCGTCTAGGCCCCAAAGCTTCCGGGACGACGTACGGGCCGCGAGGGACCGCCTGCAGATAGAGTCCGGCCAGCAGGTGTTAGGCTTCAGGGCGCCCAACTTTTCCCTCGTGCCGGGGACGGAGTGGGCGCTGGACGTGCTCGTCGATGTTGGTCATCAGTACGACTCGAGCATGCTGCCGATTGGGCGAAAGTCGTCCGGTTACCCGGGTATGCGCCCGGAGCCTCACGTCCTGAGCAGGCCTGGTGGCGAGTTGCTGGAGGTCCCGGTCTCAACGAGCCGTTTCCTCCACCGTTTTCCGGTCGCGGCAGGAGGCAACTACTTCCGCCAGCTTCCCTACCGCGTCACGCGGGCTAATCTGCAGCAGGCCGAAGCCGACGCCAGGCCGGGCGTGTTCTACATCCACCCCTGGGAAGTCGATCCCGACCAACCGAAGCTGAAGGTGCCGTTAAAGACGAAGATTCGACATTATCGGGGCCTGAAGAGGACCGGAGCGCGTCTCGATCGGCTGCTGAGCGAGTTCCGCTTCACGAGCGTCGAACGGCGCCTGCTCGCGAGCGCGGCGGGATCAACGGAAACCGGGCCACGCTCCGGGATGCGCATCGAGGTGCGACCCAGCGTCGTAACGAGCTAGAAGGCTCCCCGCAGTGTGGAAAACGACGTGCGGATCGAAGCCTACGACGGACCGGCGCCAAACTGGGACGAGTTCGTTCGGCGGCAGCCCGGATGGACCTACTGTCACCTCTGGGGATGGCGTCGCGTTATCGAGGGTACTTTCGGCCACCCGGGTGCCTATCTCGCGGCACGGGCCGATTCGGGGGAGATCGTCGGAGTTCTCCCACTCGTCTGGGTTCGGAGCCGGCTCTTCGGGCGTTTTCTCGTCTCGGTGCCGTTCCTCAACTACGGAGGGCCGCTGGGTGAGCCAGCGGCGTCTCGGGAGCTCGCAGGCGCAGCTGCCCGGCTGATAGACAGGGAAAGCAAGGCACTGCTGGAGCTGCGATGTCGCGCCCCCCTGGATATCGACCTTACCGCTTCCGAGCGCAAAGTGACCGTACTGCTTGACCTGCCGGATACAGCCGAAGAGCTCTGGGGCTCGCTTCCTTCCAAGGTGAGAAGCCAGGTTCGTCGGCCACAAAAAGAGGGTATGGAAGCGCGCTTCGGCACGGATCAGCGCGCCTCCTTCTACGACGTCTTCACGCGCCACATGCGGGACCTTGGGACGCCGGTCCTGCCACGTCGCTTCTTCGACCGGATCGCGGAGCAGTTTCCCGACTCGGTGCGCTTCGGGTGCGTCTACCACGAGGGTCGGCCGGTAGCCGCTGGTTGCGGCTTTCGCTGGGGCGATGAGCTCGAAATGACGTGGGCGTCTTCCCTCCGCTCTCACAGCCGAATGGCTCCGAATATGCTCCTTTACTGGAGCTTCTTCGAGAAGGCGATCGACGAGGGTAGCAGGATCTTCAACTTCGGGCGGTGTTCGCCCGGAAGTGGGACGCACCGCTTCAAGCGACAATGGGGCGGCCGGGATCAGCAGCTGCTCTGGTATCAGCGAGCCACAGATAACCGGGCGAAGACCCCGTCTCCGGATGACAGCGCCTACGCGTGGGGCGCGCGCGCATGGAGCCTGCTGCCCCTGCCGATCGCCAACCGACTGGGTCCGGCGATCGTGAAGTACATACCGTAGATCCATGATTCGCTGGGCGCCATGCGGCAACATCCACCTGCGGCCGCAATGACCGCTTGGGTGCCGCCGGCCTACTCGCCGCTGCCGCCCGGAGCCTTGTGGTCGGCACTGAAGGTGATGGCCGGCTTTGGCCGGGATGATGCCGCAGAGCATGTAGCCCGATTCCTGGCTGAGCGCTTTGCCGCGCGAGCCTTCCTGCTCACGAGCAGCGGCACCAGCGCCCTCGCCGAGGCACTTCGAGCGGTGCGCGCAAAGAGACCAGGGCAGCCGGTTGCCTTGCCATCTTACAGCTGCTTCGACGTGGCGACGGCGGCCGAAGCGGCCGAGGTATCCGTAGCGCTTTACGATTTGGACCCAACCACGTTGGGACCTGACTGGGATTCGTACGCGGCCGCGCTGCGGGTCGGTGCTGGAGCCGTGGTGCTCGTCCACTTGTACGGTGTCCCGGTGGATGTCGGCGAAGCTCGGCGGCTCGCCCAGGAACACGGCGCGCTCTTGATCGAAGATGCGGCCCAGGGGTCGGGAGCGCAGATCGAAGGTGTGCCGGTAGGCGGATCGGGG
>JBDHFW010000227.1:0-4086 GCA_039590175.1 Gemmatimonadota bacterium
GGACGGACGAAGCAACCCACCAAAATACCCGATTCCCGATTTTCCCTCCCCCGATTTTTTCTCGAAAACCCTCCTCCGAAAAATTCGGGGTCTGAGAAGCCCTAGCGGTTTAACAACCAGGACAACCCCCCACATCTTTTTTCCGGCGTTCTCCGGTTAGAGCATCTGTCGGGGAAAGCCCGACGCTCTCAGCGCCTCGCAGACGGGCGATCTACTTTCGGTGTCTGTTCGGGTTCGTGCAGGCAGAAAAGGGCGCTACGGGGCGCACAGGCCGTCAGAAAGGGATCGTAGCGTCACATACCGGAGGGGCTCCAAGCGGCAAGCCAAGACACGTACACTTGCGTACGGGTCGGGTCGATGGCCTACACTTCGACGAGGCAAGCCTGCCACCTATGCTGGGAGATGCTCCGATGACCCGATTACTCACCTCATTCCTCGCTGCCAGCCTTGTCGTGACGGGCTGCATCGACGAGTCAACTGACGAGGTTGAGCTCATGCCCGAGATCCAGACATTTCTCAGTGCAAACCCCGAATACGGTGAAGTGCTCTCCGTTGGAGAGGCCCCGAGGTGGGCCGCCGGGCCCCGTCAAGCGGTTGCGACGAACACGGGCAGCTACGTGTTCTATGTCCATGAACGTCTCGGCGAGGTCGTAGGAGTGTGGCAGCAAACCGAGGAGGGCGGGTTAAGGCAAATATGGTCGAAGGAGGTTCCAGAAGAGACGATCGGCCTCGGCGAGCGGGCAGCGTCCGAGGATCTGCCAGCATACGAGGTAATAGATGCTTTCGAGACGATCGGCGGTGACAAGTACGCCGATGTGCTCATCACAAGCATATCGCGAGAGACGCCCGCTGAGGAGCGCGAGCGCATTGCGCGGAGAATCGCTTCCGGCGAAGGGCTGCACGGACTTGGCCTGTATTGCAGCAAAGAGGCGAGGGAGGCTAACTACTCGGCATCCTTCGCTGAATCCAACCCTGACGCTCTGCGGTCCTGTGCACTCGGCCAACTCGAGGGTACGGAATTCAACCCCTACGACGAACTGTACTAGAAGAACGAGCGAAGGACTCCCGTGGGTAGTGTCACGACCGGACTGGACGCGGTAATAACCAAAAGAGCCTACTACTCGTACACCCATCTGGCTCATGCGGCGTACTGCATCGATCGAGCGCGCGAGATGCGAGGACCAGCACGATTTGGCGAGCGCGCAGCAGTCGCAGCTCATTCGACCTCACCACGCCTACGTCTGCGGCGCGGTCTTTTTCTCGTTCGCAGCTGTCGATTCTGCCATCAACGAGCTGTTTGTTGATGCCGCGCATGGATACCCGCACCACCAGCGGACGCTCACGGCAGAGCAGGCCCGACTTCTGGCGAGTATGTGGAAGCACGTAAAGCGACGAAGGATTGACGAGCGGTACGACGTGGCACTGAGCCTTCTCGGCCAGGAGGAGTTCAACAGGCGTGCCGAGCCCTGGAAGAGTTTCGACCTCGCCAAGCAGGTGCGTAACGCGCTGGTGCACTGGCAGCCAGAAAGTGTGTCAGGCGCTCCAGAGATTCCCGAAACGTCATCCGAGGAGCTCGAACGGAAGTTTGGTGATTGTCCTTTTGAATTGAACCCATTCCACGGCGAGGGCGATGCGTTCTTCCCGACGAAACTGCTTGGTGCTGGCTTCGCGACGTGGGCTTATCGAACGTGCATCAACTTCATGGACGAGTTCTTCCGACGGATCGGACTGGAGCCGGTCTACCAGGGCCGGGTGCCGACGCTCGACTAACCTTCCCCCGCGCTCCCCGTTCGTCGCTAAGGTGTGGCGTTTCGCGCCTATGCGGTGATGTCTACTGTGCGCCGCCAAAGCCACACCCGGCTCCGCTAAGAGGGAAGGGGGTTAGAGGACTTCCAAGCGCGGAGATACCCCTAGCTCAGCTCGTACGTACGCCTCAGCGGATTCCGCTCCTGGCCCGGCGGCCCCCGTAAGGGCTGGCACGAGCAGCTCCAGAACGTGCGCGGCCGTCTCTGGATCGCCCTCCGTGTCAATCAGGACTGCCATCTCCAACACAAGGGCTTGGATCTTCTGCCAGGACTCTCGGTCCAGGGCCACAGATATCGCGTCCGTCATCATTCCAGCCTCCATGCAATCGGGTATCGCGGGGCGCCCGTCACCCTCGCACCGAGAATTCTATACGATTCCTGCGCTGTCGTCAAGACGCTAACCCCTTTAATAGCAATCACATAGCTTACGTTCTTACGTAGGAGCGTAAGGTGTAGGATTGCGGGGGCGCGGTCTTTGCCTTAAAATCCTGGTGTTCTATTCCTATCAGGCGACGGAGAGAGTGAGATGTCGAGACGAGCGAAGGGGAGTGTGTTCCGGCCGACGTACACGGACCGGCACGGCAAGAAGCGGACGGGCCGAGTCTGGCACATCCGGTACAACCGGAACGGGGAGCGGGTTCGCGAGTCGAGCGGTTCCACGGACAAGGGCGTTGCGGAGGAGTTGCTTGCTCGACGTATCGCGGAGATGCGTCCGGGCGGGCCGCTCCCGTCCGAGTTGGAGCAGGTGACGTTCGAGGAGTTGGCCGATCTGCTCCGGGCCGACTACGAGGCGAAAGGCAACCGCTCCAGCGTGGAAAATCGTCTGATCTACCTGGGGGCGGCTTTCGGCGAGTGGCGTGTTATCGACATCGGGGAAGCCGAGATAGACAGGTACAAGACGAAACGAAGGGAAGGGGGAGCGGCCCCCGCAACCGTCAACCGGGAGCTTTCGGCCCTTCGGCGGGCGTTCAATCTGGCGGAGCGTCGAAGCCTCGTAGCGCGAGTGCCGACGTTCGAGCTATACCCGGAACGAAACAGACGGGAAGGGTTTCTAGAGCCTGCTGACTTTGAGAAGTTCCGGAAAGAGCTTCCTCCCCGGCTGCAACCCGTGGCTGAGGTGTTGTACATCACGGGGTGGCGAAAGGGTGAAACGCTCTCGCGTGATTGGCGACACGTCGATTTTGAGCATGGATGGATTCGGCTGGAGGCAAGCGAAACGAAGGAAGGGATGCCGCGTCAGTTTCCGCTGATTCCGAGACTTCGTGCCGTGTTGGAAGCGCAGCGCGAGCGTAGGGAACAGGTAGGGCGAGAGACAGGGCGGAAAGTGGAGGCGTTATTTTTCTACTACGAGCCGGCCAAGAACGGGACTCCGGCCGGCACTCGGATCAAGTCGTTTCGCAAGGCGTGGGAAACAGCCGCCCGGAAGGCGAGTGTTCGTGTCGTGCCGCACGATATGAGGCGTTCGGCCGTCCGTAATCTCGTGCGGGCTGGAGTCCCTGAGCGAGTTGCGATGCAGTACACAGGCCACTTGACGAGATCGGTTTTTGAAAGGTACAACATCGTATCGGAAGCTGATCTTCGTGAGCAGGCCGGGAAACTCCAGACCTTCCTTGATGCAAGTGGGAGGTAAGACAACGGGCAAAGTGAGAGAGTCGGGGGTGACATAACCATTTATTAGTAAACAGCTTGGCCCCGTAGCTCAGGTGGACAGAGCGCGGGATTCCTAATCCCGAGGCCGCAGGTTCGAGTCCTGCCGGGGTCACTGCCGTAACACCATACGGGCAAGGTGATTGCGGCGCCCGGGACCTCCTGATCCGTAGTCGGGCTGAGCAACAGGCCAGATACGACGAAATGTAGTATTCACGCGGTGTTTTGGGCGTCCTCTGTCGTATCTGAACTGGGGTAAAATCGCAGGAAATAGCATCTTTTTACCCCACTTTTTACCCCACCCCCCCTAGCGGCGCGCGGCCGCCCGAGCTCTCAGCGCGTGCCTGCACCACAGACAAGCGACTTAGGGGATGGAGGCGCTCACCGCGAAGGTGACCTTCGCGGTGAGCTGGGTGCGGTTCGCCGCTGCGGCGATCATCCCGTCAAACAGGGCTGTCCTTACGATCCTGCTTCCGGAGGTGTTTGAGTGATCTGAACCTCTGCGGTCATCACCGGGGTCACTGAGATTCCATTGGCGTTAGAGGTCACGTTTTTCAAGGAGTTCTCGGCATCGAACGTGACGAGAATGCCGGCCGTGCCTCCCTCGGGCACCTCGAACGACCCGGTCTGGACG
>JBDHFW010000228.1:0-7940 GCA_039590175.1 Gemmatimonadota bacterium
AGCCCGATTCGCTTGGCGCGGTCCGCGGAGATCGTCTTCCCGCTGAGGATGAGATCCAGCGCCGACTGAATCCCGACGAGAGCCGGAAGTCGCACGCTCCCGCCGAAGCCGGGCAGGATTCCGAGCTTGACCTCCGGTAGCCCCAGACGCGTGGGCGCATCGTCAGATGCGATGCGATGGTCACAGGCGGTGATGAGCTCGGTGCCGCCGCCCAAGCACATCCCGTCGACGGCGGCGAGCGTCGGCACCGTGAGGCGCTCCAGTCGACGGAAGATCCTCTGCCCCTCGCGGCTCTTCTCGAAGGCGTCGCTGCGGTCGCGGACCCTCTCGAGCTCGCGCACATCCAACCCGTGGACGAAGGACCCCGGCTTCGCGCTGCGAACGACGACCGCGACCAGCTTGCCCGTGGCGATCCGCGACTCCAGCTCGCCGATGAGACGGTCGAGAAGCGCCAACGACGGCGCCGTGAGGAGATTCACGCTGGATTCAGGATCGTCCAGAGTGATCCAGCCGACGTAGTCGCGATCGACGTCGAGGGTCAGGGGATCTCGATCTTCAGCCATCACATGTCACCGCGCTGAGCCGTGGTACAGATGACGAAGCCCGATCCGCACGCGCGTGCCGATCGGGCTCCGCTCCACGGGATGCGCCCGCTAGAACTTGATTCGCTCCTCGGCGTTTCCGCGAGTGAGCTGAAGCGTGTCGGTCGCAGCCGGGTCGACCGGGACATTCCAGTAAAGCTCGGAGAACGGAAGCGACAGGCGGGTGTGTATGTACCATGTGCCGCCCGCCAGGCTCTGCGTGGCCGCACCTCCGGCGTCGGTCGTGTCGTAGGCGATCTCGCGTCCGAGGTTTAGCAGGATCTCGGCTTCGATGTCCATGTAGTCCATGAACGCGATGTCCTCCCACGCCTCTATGACGGCTCGCGCCGAGTCGGCTCTTCCGAGCGTCTGCCGCTGCAGCTCGTCGAAGCCTTGGAAGGCCTGCTGTCGGGTGTTGTTCAGTCGACGCTCGGTGGATTCAAGCCCGTCGAACTGCCGGTAGAGCTGCTGATACTCCCTGCTTCGCCTATCAAGCCGCTCCAGCCGGGCCGAGAGGTTCTGCAGCGCCTCGCGCGCCTCGGCCCACTCCGCCTCGGCCGCGCGCCACACTTCCTGCATCGCCGCGACTGAATCGAACTGGGCCTGGAGGTCCGCCGGGATCTGCGGCTCGGGCTCCTCGGCCTGGGCCGCGAGCGTCTCGAAGACCGAGTCGCGGTTGAAAGGCAGCAGCTCGATCGGAAGATCGGCAACAGGCTGCTGCTCGTCTCCTTCCCCGGCCAATACCATCACCGTCAACTCGGAGCCGCCGCAGGCCGCGAGGATCGAAAGAAGGGTGACCATGCCAGCCAGAACCGATCGTCTTCGCATCGAATCAACTCCACGGATTTGAATTCACGAGATGCGGCCGCGAGAGCGAAGAAATGTAGACCCGCTGAGGGGCTTTTTCAACGAAGAAGTGGGAGCCAGGCAGTCCTACTCGGCGCTTCCGATCGTATGCCGCTCGAGAAGGTAGTTGTAGGGGTTGACCGGTCTTCCCTCGACATGGATCTCGTAGTGGACGTGCGGCGCGGTCGCGAGCCCGGTCTTGCCGACCGAGCCGATCACCTCTCCTCGCTCCACTTGCTGGCCCGTCCGGACCTTCCACTCGAAGAGATGTGCGTACCGTGTCACGTAGCCGAAGCCGTGATCGACCTCGACCACACGGCCGGCCGCAGCCTCCTTCCCGACCGTGATAACCATGCCCCGAGCCGTCGCAACCACCGGCGCGCCTCGAGGCGAGGAGACATCGAGCCCGAGGTGAGGACGCCGCTTCAGCAGCAGCGGGTGCAGGCGGCTGCGGGCGAAGCCGGAGCTGAGCCAGGCCACGTCGCCTGCCACCGGCCAGATGGAGGGGCGCGCCAGCAGAGCCTCGTGGCTGAAGGCCAGCGAATCCTCGGCCTCGGCCAGTCCCGCCTCCAGAAGTTTCGCGCGGCGGAGCATTCGATCCAGCTCGTAGCGGGTTCCGTAGGTCTCCTGGGCCAGGTCGGGCCGGAGACGGAAGAACTCCTCCCGCTCGTTGTCGATCGGAGCGGGCCCGCCCACGCCTACCTGCTGAATCTCCGGGTCGAGGAGAGGTAGGCCCGCGAGCAGACGGAACCGCTCTTCACGGACGGCTAGGTCGTCGAGTGCCTCGTCCAGCGCGCCTGCGCGCTCATCAAGCGCTTCGACGCTGGATGCGAGGAGGCGGTTCTCCGTGCGGAGGCGCAGGATCTCGAGTTGGCGAGCCGCCTGTCCGGTGGCAAACGCGAGGCCCATCAGGCCAGCGATGGCGAGGACCGCGATCCCCGCGGCGACGCCGAGCACCGTGCGGCGGCGAATGCGCAACATGCGAACCCTTCCGACGCCCTCCGGCACGAGCTGAAAGGTCCACGAATCAGCCTTCAGCAAGCGCCAACGCCTGTTCGATTCCGTGCTGCGCTTTTCCTTCTGAAAGAACTCCAGCTGCAAGTGCGACCGCCGCAATGTAAGGACCGCCAACCCGCCCAATCGAAGGGCTCGACCGGGCTGCCTTGGGCGCCGTCAGGCTATCGCCTGCGCGGTGGTCTGTCAAGATTGCCGCCCAAGGTCTGGAGCCTCCGATCGCGCCTGAACTCCGCGACGTCAGCCCTCCGGTTCGTAGCGCGATCCAGGCGTCAGCCCTCGGACTCGTAGCGCGGAAAGAGGGGGGGACCCCGGCGGACCTCGAGCGGCGTCGTCGGTTTCGCCTCCTCCCGTGAGGTCCCGTCCGGAGGGACCTCCGCTTCCGCGTGGCTGGGCAGGTCATACCCGCCACCCATGCGGAGCCAGATCTCGGCCGCCTTGCCCGGCATGAACGGGCCCAGCATCGCCGCTACGCCACGCAGGCAGCGCACGAGCGAGCCGAGGGCGGCGTCCAGCCGCTCGGCCGCTGCCTCCCCCTCCTTGGCCAGCTGCCAGGGTTGGACCTCGTCGATGAAAACGTTGGCGCGCCTTACGAGTCCGAAGACCTCCTTCAGTCCCTCGTGCAGCAGATAGCTCTGCATCCGCTCGTGGTAGCTCACGGCAAAGGAGATACGGGCCTCGTCGAGTGGCGTCTCGGGGCCCGCCGGGAGCGAGCCCTGGCGGTACTTGTGGACCATGGCAGCCGTGCGGCTCACCAGGTTGCCGAGATCGTTGGCGAGCTCTGCATTGTAGCGTTGGTCGAATCGATCCAGGAGCTCGGAGGCCGACGCGAAGTCCCGATCGCCGTCCCAGGGCGCTTCCCGCACCAGGAAGTAGCGGAACGCGTCGGTGCCGTGGCGATCGATGAGCTCGTCCAGGTCCAGCTCCGAGCCGGCGTCCTTGGAGATCTTGCCCCCCGAGACGCTCACGAAGGCATCGCCGGCCAGATCACGCAGTGAAAACGGGTGATGTCCTTCCCGAGGATGTGCAGCATCGCCGGCCACCAGCGCGTGTAGCCCTCGTCCGGATAGCCCGTCGCAGAGAGGTAGTTCGTGAGCGCATCGATCCAGACATACACCGTGTGATCATCGGCGCCGGGAAACGGGATGCCCCAGGGGAGCCGTGAGCGGGAGGCGGAGATGTCGTCGAGCCCGCCCTCCAGGAGACGACGGATCTCGTTGCGCCTGCTCGTCGGCTGGACGAACTCCGGGTGCTCTTCCAGGTGGCGCAGCAGCGGGTCGCGGTAGCGCGAAAGGCGGAAGAACCAGTTCTCCTCTTCCGTCCACATGATCTCACGCTTCGGGTGATAAGGGCACCGCCCGTCGACCAGCTCCTCCTCCTTCCGAAAGCGCTCGCAGCGCACGCAGTAATAGCCCGTGTAGCTGTCGACGTAGAGGTCGCCGGAGGCCTTCATGCCCTCCACGATGGCTTCCACCGCATGACGATGTCTCTTCTCGGTCGTCCGGATGAAGTCGTCGTTCGAGATCTCGAGCCGTCGCCAGACACCCGCCCATAGCTCGGCGAGCTCGTCCACGAACGCTTGGGTCTCCGTTTCCCGGCGCTCGGCCTCCTCCGCGATGCCCTGACCGTGCTCGTCCATCCCGATGACGAAGTGCACGTCGTCCCCGAGCGCCCTTCGGTATCGCGCGATCACATCTGCGCCGACCTTCTCGAACGCGTGGCCCGCGTGGGGCTCGCCGTTCGCGTAGTCGATCGCCGTGGTGAGGTAGAAGCGGGTCATTGCCCTCGTGTCGCTGTGCTGTCCGGGTGGTGGAGCGGGTCTCAGGCGATCGGTGGGGTGTCGCCGCGGCGTCCCTCTCCCCGCAGGCCGCGGAGCGCCTTGGACTCCTGCTTGAGCTCCTCGAGCGGCACCGTGCGCAGCTGCCCGCTCCGATCACGAAGCGAGACTGTCTCCTTGAGAAGGTTCCAGCCGGTGACCTCTTCCGGGCCGCGGGACGTCTCGAGCGTCTGTCCGACGCGCGGGAATCGCTTCCTGCCCTGAACGTAGAGTTCGTGTTCGTATCGCAGGCAGTTCATCAGACGCCCGCAGGCACCCGAGATCTGGGCCGGATTCAGGGACAGTCCCTGGTCTTTCGCCAGCTGCAGCGTCACCGGCTGTATCTCCGGCAGCCACATCCGGCAGCACAGCTCGCGGCCGCAGCGCCCGAGCCCTCCCAGCCTCCTGGCCTCATCGCGAACCCCTATCTGACGGAGCTCGATCCTGGTACGGAAGGTTCGCGCCATATCCCTGACGAGAGCCCGAAAGTCGACGCGTTTCTCGGCGGTGAAATAGACAGTCAGCTTGTTACGGTCCCACTGCCACTCGGCTTCGCTCACCTTCATCTTGAGCTTGTGCGTCTTCACGAGCTCGCGCGTCCGGCGGCGAACCTGGTCCTCTTCGTCTCTCAGCTGTTGCGAGCGCAGCACGTCGGCGGGTGATGCCCGCCGGATGACGCGCTTCTCGGGCGGAACGACCGGACGGTCGCCCACCTCGTCGCAGCCGCCGCCGCAGGTGGCGGCCGCCCCGTCCGCGGCCCTTCGCACCCAGCCCAGATCCTGGCCGCGGTCCGCTTCGACGATCACATGCTCGCCCTCCCGTGCCGGCACGGCGCCGTGAAAGGAGAAGCATTCCTCTCGGAGGCCCTTGAAGCGCACCAGGATGATCTGCAGCTCCGCCAGGCCGACGGGCCGCGGCGACTCCAAGACGGGCTGGCTCGGTCCTCCGGAGCGCACGGGTGTCGGCCTGACCGGTTTCGGACGGTCCGGCGGTCGGTCGGGCGAACCGTTGCGGCTCATTCGGTCGGCACCTCTTCCCACCGGCCCATGCTGTAGTACTTCTCTCGCCGCGAGAGGACGAGCTCTTCGACGTCTATCGCGCAGAGCTCATCCAGATGGCGAGCCAGTGCCTCCCCCAACTGCTCGGCCGCGCCGCCGGGATCGACGTGCGCGCCCCCGGCCGGCTCGGAGACAAGCTCATCGATGACCCCGAGATCGAGCAGATCAGTGGCCGTGAGCTTGAGCGCCTCGGCGGCGCGCTCCGCCTCGTCGCGGCTCCGCCAGAGGATCGCGGCACATCCCTCGGGCGAGATCACCGAGTAGATCGCGTTTTCCAGCATGAGGACCCGGTCCGCCACCGCGATGCCCAGGGCTCCGCCGCTGCCTCCCTCGCCGATCACGCAGCTGATGATCGGCGTCCGGAGCCCGGCCATGATGAACAGGTTGCGGGCGATCGCCTCCGCCTGACCTCTCTCCTCGGCGCCGATTCCGGGATAAGCGCCCTGCGTGTCGACGAAGGTGACGACCGGCTTGCCGAACTTCTCGGCCATCCGCATCAGCCGCTCGGCCTTGCGGTACCCTTCGGGGTGGGCTGAGCCGAAGTTCCGGTGCACGTTCTCCTTCATGTCCCGGCCCTTCTGTTGCCCGATCACCATGACGCTGCGTCCGCGGAAGTTCGCCCATCCTCCTACGATCGCCGGATCGTCGCGGAAGTTCCGGTCTCCGTGAAGCTCGATGAACTCCGTAAAGAGGTCGCTCACGTAGTCAATCGTGAACGGGCGCTCCTGGTGCCGGGCCAGCTTCACGCGCTCGTAGCGGGAGAGACCCGCGGCGGCCTCCGGCCGCTCGAGGTTCGTCTTCTCCTCCATCTGCCGAGCCTCCTTGGTCGTGTGCTCCGCCGAATCGCGCCCGGTCAGCCACGCGCCAGGTGCACGTGATCGTTGCCCAGGAGCGAGCGGAGATCCGCCAGCAGATCCGCGTTCGGCGACACCCGAAGAGACGAGGAGAAGCACGGCGTGGCGCCGTTGCCGGCTTTCCTCCATTCGACGAGTAGCGGCCCGCTCCCGGGCGATTCCTCCACGAGGGAGCGCACCCGATCGAACACGTCGGTTGCCGGTGGCATCTCCTGGTCGAGCTCGATGCGGATGCCCACCTGACCGGATCGCCGCACCTCCGCCAGAGGCGCGACCGAGTCTACGAAGATGGGAGGGTCTTCCTCGTCACGCGAACGGCCCGAGACCGTGCCCTCGATGAGCACCGGCGCATCCTGGGTGAGCAAGTCACGATACTTTATCCAGGTATCTCCGAAGACGAGGGCGGTGGCCGTTCCGTGGTAGTCCTCGATCGTGAGCCGGCACCACTCTCGTCCGTCGCGGCGCGAGGCGCGCACCGTCGCATCGGTGACGACGCAGGCAACTTCCACCTTGCGGTCCTTGAGTTCCGCGAGCTTCACGGTGTGCGCCTCGAGGGCGTACAGGTTGACCAGGTCCCGGTACCGGTCGAGCGGGTGTCCGGACGTGTAGTAGCCGATCACCTTCTTCTCCCGCTGCAGCCGCTCTCGCTCACTCCACGGCGGCACCTCGGGCAAGGGGGGATCGGGCCGTTTGGCCGGTCCTTCGCCGAACAGCGTCGTCTGCCCCGCCGCTTCCTCGCGCTGACGCGCCTGTGCCTCGGAGAGCGCGGCGTCGAGACCGGCGATCAGCGCCGCCCGGTCGCCCAGGGCGTCCAAAGCACCCGATTCGATCAGCGCCTCGAGCACGCGGCGGTTGTTGAGCCTGAGGTCGATGCGGCGGCAGAATTCGCAGAGCGATGTGAACTCGCCCGCTTCCCGCGCCTCGATGATGTCTTTGATGGCGGAGAAACCGACGCCCTTGATGGCGCCCAATCCGAACCGGATCTCGTCGCTGTCGACCACCGTGAAGCGGTACTTCGACTCGTTCACACTGGGCGGCAGCACCTCCAGCCCCAGGCTGCGCGTCTCCGCGATGTACCCGACGACGGCGTCCGTGCTGTCGATCTGCGAGGAGAGAAGGGCGGCCATGAACTCCGCCGGGTGGTGCGCTTTCAGCCAGGCGGTCCGGTAGTGTGCGCCTTGTTGAACCCGTACCTGCCGAAGGTGCGGATGAGCTCCGCGATCTCCTGGGCTTTCGAGCGCTCTATGCCACGCTCGCACGCCTTCTCGACGAACTCTCCGAGCACCTTCTTGGTGAGCGCAGCGTCCTTCTTCCCGACCGCCTTCCGAAGGACGTCCGCCTCGGCGAGCGTGAAGCCGCCCAGCAGGTTGGCCACCCGCATCACCTGCTCCTGGTAGGTGATGACCCCGTACGTCGGCTCCAGCAGCTCCGCCAGATCGGGGTGCGGGTAGGCGACCGGCTCGAAGCCGCGCTTGCGGCGGATGAAGACGTCCGTCATCCCGCTGTCCAGCGGACCGGGTCGGCGCTCGAAGCTTGTCGGTTCCGAGCGAGGACTCGAACTGGAAAACGCCCGACGTCCCGCCGCTGGCCAGCATCTCGTAGACCGCCAGATCGTCCAGGCCGATCTCGTCCCAGTCGACCTCGACGCCCTTCTCCCGGATGGCGTCGGCGGCGTACTGGATCACGGTGAGGGTGCGGAGGCCGAGGAAGTCCATCTTCAGCATCCCCACGTCCTCGAGCGCGTTCATGTCGAACTGCGTGATGACCGTGC
>JBDHFW010000229.1:0-4302 GCA_039590175.1 Gemmatimonadota bacterium
CCGGCGCCGGGCAGCCGAGCGCCACGGTCACCGTGGTGCTCTGGGACGATGAGCGGACGGACGCCGACCCGGGTGAGCTGCACCGTGTAGCTACCGACGGGGAGTCGCAGGACTTGGAAATAGCCTTGGGCGTCGGTGCGGCTCCTGCGGCTTCCCGGGAGACTCGGTCCAGTTACAATGATCTCGACGCCAGGGAGCGGCCCCCTCCCGCGTTCGCGCACGAGACCCTCCAGATTCCCCGTGGTCTCCTGCGCGGCGACCAGCTCGGCAAACCCAGCGACCACCAGCACTGTGAGGATCACCGGCTGGTCTCCTGCGCGGCGACCAGCTCGGCAAACCCAGCGACCACCAGCACTGTGAGGATCACCGGCGTGCGCATGCTCACTCTCACGTCTTCAGCGGCGGGCCGCGGATGCCCTGACGCAGCGCGACGTTCTCCGCCTCGAACTCAGGTAACGGCCTCCCGGCTCGTCAGCGAGGACCAGCATTACAAGCTACGGGCGCCGAACCCTCGGTCAACGTAGCGCGCCGCCCTTCACCGACCTGGCGCGGAACCACTCGCGACGCCTGAGCGAGGCGTACAGTATCTGCGTTTGGAGGTGATCGGTGGGCGGTGGACGGTGGACGGTGGACGGTCGACGGTGGACGATCGTCCTAATAAAGGAAAGGGCCGCGAGAATCTCGAGGTCGTGGTGGCTAAGCACCCCGGCCCGGTGTCACTGCGATTCACCGACGAGGCGAGCGAGGCGTTGTTTCACTTCCTCGACCTGCGGCTGGAGCTCGGGGTCGGCGTCCTGCCAGAGGTCGATGAACTTGTTGTAGTAGTCGATGGCTTTCTCACGCTCGCCCCGCTCCTCATGCAGCTCAGCCAGCCGCCTGAGAGTGCTCGGACGCCACACGCTTTGGGAGATGAGCAAATCGATCAGTACATCGCAGCAGCCCCACTCCAGCGCGGGCATAGACAGGTACCGTTCGTACAGCACAACGGCAGAATCTCGCTGCCCGGCACCATCGTAGGCGCGTCCCAAATCCACGAGTCGGCACCCGAAACAGCCCGGCCGTTCGACAGAACGCTGGAGAAGCTGAATTGCCTCGTGCCATTGGCCTTCCGCAAGCGCAATGCTGCCCCGCATTTGGAGGTGTGTTCCCTCCACGCCGCGCCGCACTGCCGGTTCCACGGTTTGTTCAAACCCCTTTTGGCAGCCGGTCAGCACGGCCCGGGTGTCCAATCGAGGCGTAGAAGTGGGCCATGCCAAGGTAGGGTCGATCAAGAGCGTCAAGCGATTCCAGCGGAAACCGCCGGACAGCTTGTTCCAAACGTTCGACTCCCGCGGCAGGCGTGTTCCGCACCTGAGCGTTCAACGTGGCGCGCCATACCGCGCCGAGGAGATACTCGCGTGTCAGCCCCTGCTCTAGGTCATACCGCGCACTTTTGGTAAAGTGTCGATCTGAATCAGCGAGGAGCCCCTGCACTGCGACGACCGCACTGGCCACCCCAGCAGCTTGGGCCATATGGAAGTCCCTCGGGCCACGCGTGCTGACCGAGTCCGCGTGGGAAAGCGTCGCCTGGTGGTCTCCCCGGAGGTATGCGATCACCGCCATGATACGATGAAAACCTGAACTCTCAGGGTACTCTTCCGCTCCCTGCTCGGCTGTGGCTTGTGCCACGGCGAGCTTTCCGCTCCAGAGCTGGGCATATGCGAGGTTGTGCAGGGAGCTCGGGCTGACGCCACCGTTCGTAGTAGCGGCCTCGAGGGTGGAGCTGTTCATCGAGAACATCCTCACCCGATCCCGGGTGTACGTGCCGTAGGTGCGTACACCCTTGCGGGGAGGTCTCTGCAGTTCCAGTCGCAGAACTGCAGCACGCTCGAGATCCCCATGCAGCAGAGGCAACGATGGACACGCCCGGTCGGGCGTGTCCATCGAGGACCTACGACGCCCGCAGAGCCCGTTCGTAGAAGGAGCGTCTCTGGACCACCTTTGCGACGGTTGTATGGTGCCAGCGGCGATTCTGTTTCGTAGGGACGGCCTGTGCGTTGAGTCGGTCAGCGATGGCGCGGTAGCTCGAACCCCTTCTCCAGAGATCCAGTATCTGGCGAACAGTCTGCAACTCTTCCGGCACCGGCACCATCCGGTGCCGCTTCCCGTTCGGCCTGAACCCGAGGGGTGGGTGACTGGTAGGCTGCCCCTGCGCCCGTTTGTAGGCGAGGGCACCGCGAGTCCGCTCCCCGATCAGTTCCCGCTCCATCTGGGCGAGACCACCGAACAGGGTGAGCACGAACCGTCCGTGGGGGGTTGAGGTATCGAGCGACTCGCTGACGGAATGGAGCTCGATCCCCTTCGCGAGGAACACATCCTCGACGAGGCTCAGGAGGTGGCGGGTGCGGCGGGTGAGTCGGTCGAGCTTCCAGACAATGACGTGGCCGATCTCTCCACGGTCGCATCGGGTGAGGAGGTTTCTAAGGCCGGGACGGTTGAGGGTCTTCCCGGTGAGCCCTTCATCCGAGACGATATCGATCAGCTCGAGACCCTTTGCCTCCGCATAGGCACGAATCCGTGCCCGCTGGGCGTCCAGGCTCACACCGTCCCGGACCTGCTCCTCACGGGAGACTCGACAATAGCCGATGGCAGGACGACGAGTACTCACATAAACATATTATACGAATCGTAGCATATTGTCCAGAACGTAGAATATGTAGATATTGGTCGGTATGGTTCGACTGCGGGTGGCGGAACAGTTAGAGAAACGCGGGTGGACGGCTTATCGGCTGGCGAAGGAAGCAGGCTTTTCCGTCGCCCTCGCGTACAAGTTGGTGCGACCGGAGGGGAAGTTTGGCCGGCTCGACCGCAAGACTCTAGACCGCCTGTGTACTGTCTTCCACTGCCAGCCGGGCCAGTTGCTGGAGTGGAGGCCTGACAGGAAGGCTCGGACTACAAGGCGTTGAGCCAGTCTAGATCCCTCCCCACGTCCCGACCTAGGTGACGGGCTCGGAGCCATCCGGGTCCTCAAGCGGGGGGTCGTAGTCCTCCTCCTCGACCACCGCTGGCGGCAGCTCCTTCTGATCCACCTCGAACTCCCCCTCCTCGATCTCGAGCCCCATTACGGCGTCGGAGCCGATGAAGACCTGGAGCCGATTTGGGTCATCCAATTCCTGTCTCGGGAGCGCCTGACCGTACCTCGCGGCGGTATTGATCGCCCTTAAGGCGTCAGCGGGAGCGCCGCTGACCGCGAGGTCCAGGAGACGTTCCTGCACCGCTGGGTCCCGGAGCATGTCGTTGCAGAACTCCTTGAAGACCTTCGGCTTTCGCCCAGACCGACCAGGTCGACCAAATCCCTTGCCTATCGGAGCAACCCCCCCTGAGAGGGGACTCATGATGAAGCGCTGCCCGGTGTCCGGGTCCTCCCAGAGCCACGGACTTTTGTCCGTTGGTACCAGCTCCTGGCCGTCGTAGGTCGGGTGTCGGTTGGACCCCTCGTTGTCTGCCGCTTCCCTTACTGCCTCACCCATCATGCTCCTCCCCGCCTCCTCATTTGCTCCTGTTTTTCGGCTCGGGTGCTGACCGCAATCTACCGGGGTCTATCGGGACGAACCACAAAACCTTCCTGGGTCCACGCGAGAGGGTGGGCTGGACGCAGGCAATTCCGCAGAGGTGAACCTTTCCGAGGAGGTGACTCGAACCCCCGACACGCGGATTATCATTATGCCGCTCCGGGCGGACTCACCGTGACTCATCGTGACAAATCGGGAAAAGAAAAGGCGTTATCGGGCAGCTCCGCCGTATCGTTTTCCCACTGAGTCACATTGAATGACGATCAGTACGGCACACTGAAGGCACACTAACCGATCTGCTCGCGTGAGCTGGAAGCCAAAAGGGAGGTCAGCCGGTCGGTGCTGACCTCCCCGTTTCTCACGGGCACGAGACGCGTGCACTCGAGCACGCCTTAGTGCGGCAGGTTCATCCGCCGCAGCAGAGCTTTGAACCGCGGGTCTTCACGAAGGGGGTCGTAGGCCGGATCCACACTCAGCCACGGCATTTGGGAACTTCGTTCCTCGAAGCCCCGCTCCAGCCAGTCGAGGGCCTGGCTGTTCTGTCCCGCACGGAGATACCACCATGCGACCTCCACGGGATCGACGTACCTCACGTTCCGTAGCGCCGCCAACGTATCGCCCAGGCGGCGCGCCGCCGCCTGGTAATCCCCTTCCGCGTAACCCAAAGACAGCGCTTGTTCGGCCTCAGTGAACCCCGTCACAGTGTAGATCGACTGCACTGTTGCGACCTCTCCATCGTACATGCCCTTCG
>JBDHFW010000230.1:0-3991 GCA_039590175.1 Gemmatimonadota bacterium
ATCCATCACTTCGCATCGCGCGGAGCTCTGGACATCGAGGGCCTCGGCGAGGAGACGGCTCGACAGCTCGTGTCGGAGGGCCTGGTCCTGCACCTGCCGGATCTGTACGCCCTCGATGTGGAACGGCTCACCGACCTCGAAGGGTTCGCCGAGAAGTCGGCCGACAACCTGGTGAAAGCGATCCGGGAGTCTTCGCCCGTCGAGCTGCGGCGCTTCCTTCACGGTCTCGGGATACCGGAGGTCGGGGCGGCCGTGTCGCGGGACCTGGCGCGACACTTCGGCACCCTGGAGCGCCTTCGGTCGGCCTCGGCCGAGGAGCTCCAGGAGGTCGAGGGAGTCGGGCCCAAAATGGCGGAGCAGATCACGGCTTTCTTCTGCAATCTCCGGAACGCCGCTCTTCTGGACCAGCTGATCTCGGGGCCGGTGGAGCTGATCGAGACCGAGGACGCGTCCGACGCCGCGGGCCCCGAAGCGCCGCCCTTCGACGGTTTGAACTTCGTCTTCACGGGGGGGCTGGAGCGGTGGACACGCGGCGAGGCGAGGGAGCTCGTCGAAACGCTGGGCGGCCGGGTCGCGTCGAGCGTCAGCGGGGGCACGGATTACGTCGTGGCCGGCGAGGCGGCGGGCTCGAAGCTCGACAAGGCGGTCGAGCTGGGCGTCACCATACTCGACGAGGAGGCGTTCGCGGCGCTGCTCGAGGATGAGGTCGGCGCATGATCGAGAACATCGAGATCGCAAAGCAACTGGACGAGGTGGGTGACCTGCTGGAGATCCAGGAAGCCAATCCGTTCCGCGTGCGCGCCTACCGGAACGCGGTGCGCACCATCAACGAGCTCGCCACGCCGCTCGAGCGCATGGTGGCGGACGAGGAGGATCTCACGGCGCTCCCTGGCATCGGGAAGGAGTTGGCCCGTCACATCACCGAGCTCGTAGCGACAGGCGAGATGGGGGTCCTCGCCGAGCTCCGGGAGATCGTGCCCAGCACCCTGGTTCAGATCATGCGCCTGCCGGGGGTCGGGCCGAAGAGCGCCAGGAAGCTCTGGGACGAGCTCGGCGTGGAGACGGTCGAGGAACTGAAATCGGCGGCCAAGGAGGGCCGCGTGTCGGAGCTGAAGGGCTTCGGCGAGAAGAAACAGGCTCTGATCCTCTCCGGAATCGAGCAGTTCCACCGGCATTCCGCGCGCTACCGCCTCGACGAGGCCGATCGCTTCGTGACACCGCTTCTGGAGTACCTGAGCGCTCTCGGGGAGGCGGAGAAGGTCGAGGTCGCGGGGAGCTATCGGCGTCGCCGTGAGACGGTCGGGGACATCGACATCCTGGTGCTCTCGAGCGCGCCGGAGCCGGTGATGGAGCGCTTCGTGTCCTACCCGTCCGTCGAGAAGGTTCTCGCCGCCGGGGGCACGCGCGGCTCCGTCGTGCTCAGAAGCGGGCTGCAGGTGGATCTGCGAGTCGTGCCAGCCGAAAGCTACGGCGCCGCCCTCGTCTATTTCACGGGCTCGAAGGAGCACAACATCCGGCTGCGGCAGCGTGCGCTGGACCGTGGGCTGACGGTCTCGGAGTACGGGGTGTTCGAGCTTCTCGAGGCGCCTGAGCAGGAGGCGGAGCCGGCGGAAACCGGGGAAGAATCCGAGGACGCGGACCGGCGCCGGGCGGGACGGCAGGTCGCCGGCCGGACGGAGAAAGAGGTCTACGGAGCCGTGGAGCTCCCCTACATACTTCCGGAGCTGAGAGAGGCTCGAGGAGAGATCGCGGCGGCAGAGGCGGGCGAGCTTCCCGATCTGGTCGACCTCGATGATCTGCGAGGCGATCTCCAGATGCACAGCACCTGGTCAGACGGCAAGAACAGCATCGAAGAGATGTTGGCTGGCTGCGTCGAGCGCGGCTACGACTACTTCGCCATCACGGACCACAGCAAGGCGCTCGCCATGATCGAAGGTCTCGACGAAGAAGGGCTTCAGCGGCAGTTCGGCGAGATCCAAGAGGTATCCGGTCGGCATCCCGAGATCCGAATCCTCCGCAGCATGGAAGTGGACATCCTCGCCGACGGCACGCTCGATCTCGCGGATGAGATGCTGGAAACCCTGGACCTCGTGGTGATATCCATCCATTCCATGTTCAGCCTTCCGGCGGCGCGTCAGACGGAGCGCGTCCTGAAGGCGCTGCAGCACCCGGCCGTGGACATCCTGGCCCACCCCACCGCTCGCCTCATCAACAAGCGGGATCCGGTCGATTTCGACCTCGAGCTTGTGATCGCCTGTGCCGTCGAGAACCGCGTCGCTCTGGAGCTGAACGCCAATCCACACCGCCTCGACTTGAAGGACACGCAGCTGATGCTGGCGAAGTCGCTGGGCGCGAAGGTCGTGATCAGCACCGACGCCCACCGGGTGGCGGATCTGGCGCTGATGCCGTACGGCGTGCAGCAGGCTCGCCGGGCCTGGCTCGAGATGGGCGACGTACTCAACGCCCTTCCGCGGGAGGATTTTCTGGACTACTTCGGGATCCAATAGCTCAGCCCGCCGTCTCCTCGAACGCGATGCGGACGCCCCTCTTGTCGCGTTCCTCCACGACGGGTTCGTATGGGATTCCCTCGTCGGGGGCCATCACTCCGGTCTCGTCGATCACGCCCCGGCCGATGAGCAACCCCACGATGCTCAGGGTGAAACCCGTACAGCGCATCATCGAAACAGCGTCATTGCGAGATGGCGCGATGCGAGATGAAGCTGCGTTGACTGGGCGACCTTACGCTCCCGGAGGTCGGCGCACAACGGAGCAAACCGGAATCCCGAGCCGGAGGAGGTCGACAAACGACTCGGCCCGTCTGCGGCACGGATCGGCCACCTGAGCCTCCGCACGTGATCGGAGAGCTGGCACTGTCACCTCGGCACTCTATCTCCCTCCGAAAGCAGCTGGCGGCGCAGATCGGAGCCGCCATAAGATCGGGCGAGCTGGGCACAGGTCGGAGGCTTCCCAGCGGTCGGCGGCTGGCGGATCTTCTGGGTCTTCATCGACACACTATACTCGCGGCGTACGCCGACTTGGAGAGGCTCGGTCTCGTCCGTCGGAGCTTGCGGAGCGGTGTTTTCGTGCGCCCGTGCGCTGTGTCCGGCGCCTCGTGTTCCGGCGAAAACGGTGCCGGGAGCCTCGAAGCGGAGTTCGCCGAGTTCCTTCGCGTCCAACGCTGCAAGGGCCGCTCGGCCGGGGATCTGAACCGGCTGATGAGGCGCTGGACCGATAGGTCTTCCGAGCGAGGCATCGTCGTCGTGGAGCCGGAGCCGGCCCTGCGCCGGCTAATCGCGGCAGAGATCGCCGGAGAGCTTCCGGACGTGGAGGTGACGGGCTCCAGCTGGTGTCGGGCTCGCAGGAGGCCGGATACCCTCCGCGGTCGCTGTCTCGTGGCACGCCACGAAATGGCTGCCCGCCTCCGGGGCTTCGACCCGGCGGTGGCGGATCTGATCGTGCTCCGGACGGCCTCCGTCGGGGAATGCCGACGCGCCGTTCGTGCTCTCCACGCCGGACAGGTGGCGACCCTTCTCACTTCGAGTCGCCTCCTCCGCCGCTACGCCCGTGAGCTCTTCGCAGGGGATCTCGGCGGTAGCGCTGGACTCGCTTGCCCGAGGCCGCGGAACCGATCGGATCTCGACAGGGCACTCCGGATCTCCAGCCTGGTTTTGGCCGACCTGATCACCTCCGTGCCGAAGTGGCCTTCGGCTCCAGGGTTTGCGGTCCGGGCCGTTCGGGTCGTCGATCGCGGGTGGATCCGAGAGTTGGCGCGATACATCGGAGTCGGGCCTCGACCCTGGAAAAAAGGGCCTTCGGCGGAACTTGAACGCGTACGAAGCATAGGGTAGGTTCACGCGCCTCGATTGGCGCGATGAACCTGTTTCGTCCCGCGGACGACGCTGGCCCGTAGTGTAACTGGCAACACGCTTGGCTCTGGACCAAGAGATTCCAGGTTCGAACCCTGGCGGGCCAATCGTATCACTCGAGGTGA
>JBDHFW010000231.1:0-3977 GCA_039590175.1 Gemmatimonadota bacterium
CGAGGTAGGCGGACCCTTTTTGCATGTCCTGAACGGCGCTGAACACCCGCCGCATGGCGAAGGTTTTCCCCTGAAGCGCCATCTGCGCGAGCTTCTTGACCGCCGCCCACCCGAAATGGGTGTCGGCGCGCGTTAGCCCGTACAACCGCGCGACCCGCTCGTAGAAGCGCGCCGGCGGCAGCTTGCTCGGCAGCACCAGGTGCATCACGTCGAAGTAGGCGTAGTCGTCCGTCGTGATCTTGTCCTTCACCGTCTCCCACAGCTCGGTTCCCGGAAGCGGAGTGAGCACCGTGAAGCCGGGATTCGTCAGCTTGTGGAGCTTCACGGTCTCCTCGAGACGATCGAAGTCCTCGTCGTCCCAACCCGGGTCCGCTATGAGCGAAGCCAGCGGGCTGATCTCGCAATCCTCCAGGTACTCGATCGCCGCGAGGTTCGTGAGTGCGCCGCCCTTGGTGCGCTTTCGCACGGAGTCCAGCCCGTCATCGTCCATCTTCTCGATGCCGAGGAAGACCATGTGCAGCCCGATCTCCTTCCACCGCTTGAAGGTTTCCGGGTACTTCATAACCAGATCGGCCCGCGTCTCGCACGAGAAGCTCATGTCCGTCAGCCCGGCCGCCTCGATCGCATCTGCCAGCTCTTCGTACGATTCCCTCTGCAGGAACGCGATGTCGTCCGTAAAGAAGACATCCCGCTCCCCGAGGCGCCGCACGTGCTCGAGGTCCGCCACGATGCGCTCGGCCGAAAAGCGGCGCGCACGCCGCTGATAGAAGACCCAGATGCTGCAGAAGTTGCAGTTGAACGGGCAGCCGCGCGTCGTCTCGACGCAGGCCGAGGGCGAGCGAAAGCCGTGGTGGTACAGGTGGCGGTACCGCTTCGACAGCTCCCGATCGGGAAGCGGCAGGTCATCCATACCGGCCATGATCTCGCGGCTGACAAAGCCGTTTCCCAGGTTCTCGAGCGTCATGATGCCGGGGACGGCGGAAGGCTCGTCGCCGCGCTCCATGGCGTCGATGAGGTCGAGCGTGGGCCACTCCCCCTCTCCTACGACCACGGCGTCGATGGGCGAGCCCGGAAAGAGCAGGTCTCCGGGAACGAGGGACGAGTGATGCCCGCCCGTGAAGATGATCGTATCCGGCAGCACGTCCTTGATCTGGCGTGCTCCCTCGAGCGCCGTGTAGACGTCGGTCGAGAAGCCGCAGGCGATGCCGACCGCGTGCGGTTTCCAGTCGCGGAGGTGGTTTTCGAGGACTCTTGGCTTATCCAGGCGGAGGTCTACGTAGTAGGTCTCGTGGTCGTGCAGCTTGAGCGTGGAGCTCACGCACTCCATGCCCAACGGCTCGACACGGAGGATCTTTGTAAAGCCGAACTTGGTGCCCTGGAGGGGCTGTACAAAGGTCACGCGCACTCCGCACCTCCCTGCGATTTGGACGGAGACCGGTAGCCGAAAAAACCGGTCTACATGGTAACCCTGTCACCTTCCGCGCGCGACCACGTTCCTGGGTGTGCGGATCGCTCCCCAGGGCGTGCGCAGCGGCCCGTTCGTCGGTCGTCGATCCTGCCGGGTCCTGCGGTTGCTCGGAGGACTCAGCGCTCATAAACTCATGGGTTATGCGGTCCTAAGTCAACCAGGCCGTGATTGTCGTCCACGACGAGCCTTGTCGACCGCCCGGCCGCCCAGCGGGGATCTCCGATACCAACTCGATGGAAGAGCGCTGCGTCTGATGACTGATATTCTGGCGTATGGGTCGCTCATGTGGGACAACGCCCTGGCGACCTACCGGGGCAAGGCCGTTCGGGTGGACGGCTTCCACAGAGCGTTCGTTGGGCAGAACACGACGCGCTGGGGCAACCCGGAGCATCCGTGCCCTCAGATCGGCCTGGTCCAGGGCGGCGGCTGCGACGCCGTGCTGTTCGAGCTTCCGCGTGGCGAGAGCCGACTCATCCTGCGCAACCTGAGACAGCGAGAAGGAACGAGAGCGCGATCAGTACACTTCGGGAAGAACGGCCGCCGGGTACGAGCGAAGAGCTTCCTGCCCGCGCCTGACGCGCGCGTCTGGAAGGATGGGGGGGGCCTCGTCCGAGGGCTTCTCGCCGCCAAAGGGTCCGTGGGGACCGGCGAGGAGTACGTCCGCGCGCTCATCCACGCCATGGATCTATGGAAGATAGATGATCCTCTCGTGCGAGAGGTCTGGGAGGAAGTCCGTAAATGACCGCCGATCAGCAGGCGATCGACAGGCCCCCGTTCCCTTTTGGCGTCCGACCGGACGTTCCGGTGGACGAGGGAACGGAGGACCAGCGCGGCGCCGACACGGTCAACCGCCTCCTGCTTCATGGGGCGCGGTACCACGATCGCGACGCCCTCTTTCTTCGTTGGGAGCAGGGCCGGAAGGGGTGGGGCTGGGAGGCTCATCCGGACTGGCGGACGGACCGCGACGCGATTCGTACGGCCTTGGTTCTGCGGCAGCGCATCGGCATGGATGCCGGCGATCACGCTGCCCTGTGGATCCCGTTCGGCATGGAGTTCGCCACGGTCGAGCGCGGAATCTGGTCGATCGGCGGCTTGAGCGTTCCGATCGCACCCGATTGGAGGGTGGACCAGGTCGCCACGGCTCTGCACGAGTCCACGCCGACCGTACTGTTCGCCCCGGATCTCGAGTCGCTTCGGGAGCTCAAGTCGATCGGCGGTCTCCCGGACTCGGTCAAGGCCAGTGTGCTGCTCTCCGGAGACGCCGAGGATCTGGACGAAGAAGCCCTTCCCTACGAGCAATTCATGGACTACGGCGGAATCCTCGACACGGCGGAGCGCGCGTCGATGTGGCGGACCACGGTCCGCTCGATCCCTCCGGGCACCCCGGTCTCGCTCGAGTACGGCTGGCAGGACGGCTTGAAGCCCCTCGGTGCGATCTCTCAGGCCGGGCTCGTGGAAGCCGTGGACGCGGTCCTTCGTCTTCTCCCTCCCGAGCCGGGCCGACTGCAGATCCTGGCGGGAGATCGGCCCGACCCGGTCTCTAGAGCCCTGCTGTATGCCGCATGGGCGGACGGCCTGACTCGTACCGCCTTCGTTCGGTCCCCGGCGGCAGTCGATCACGCAGCCGAGCTCGAGCCGAATCTGGTGGCCGGCCCGGCGGAGATACTGGCTCGGGTGGTGGAGAAGCTTCAGGAACCGGGAGAGGCCTCGCGCACGTTCGTCGTCTGCGTGACGGACCGCCCGGTGGAGGCCGAAGACGGGTTTGCATTTCGACGCCCGGTTAGTTTTCTTCATGCCAATCAGATCGACGTTCCGTTGAACGAGTTCCCGGGTGAGGCACCGTGAGCCGGCGAGGCCGGTTTGCGGCCTTCGTGCACCCGGAAAGAGAACCCCGATGGAGGTCGTCATGAAGGAGACGCTCTCGCAGGCTGCCAGGACTGCCGCCAACGTGGCCTGGAATGCATTCCAGGCCGTGAACACGAGGATTCCGGACAGTCCGTCCGTACATCCCGACTGGGCGCCGGCCCCGCTGCCGAAGAGCTATGAGCGCACGAAACCGCCCCTGGGGTGGCCCCGGGAGACCGACTCCCTCTGCCCCGACTGTGTGATCGAAGTCCGAGATGCGATCATAGCTGGCGAGCGCGACATCACCGAGTTCACGGACAAGAAATCTGGCGAGGTCAAGGCCGAGATCGTCGAAGAGGACGGCAAGATCCTCATCAAGAAGCAGTGTGAGATACACGGCGAGTTCGTCGACACCCTCTCGGTGGATCCGAAGCTGAGCAGCCTGCTCGAGCGCCGTTACTTCGGACGCGATTTCCGCACGGCGGAAGACGAGCACCTCCACCACCACGGCAGCTCGACGATCCGATACGGCCGTGGGGCCGTGCTCACTATCGATCTGACCAACCGCTGCAACATGATGTGCAATCCGTGCTTCATGGACGCGAACCAGGTCGGCTACGTCCACGAGCTCACGCTGGAGGAGATCAAGGAGATCCTGGACGAC
>JBDHFW010000232.1:0-4595 GCA_039590175.1 Gemmatimonadota bacterium
GGTTCACATGGTGGAGCGGAACGCGGCCCTGGAACGCAAGCTTGCCGGGATCCCGGACCGTCTCGTCCTGGGTAACGCGGCGGACCGCGAGGTCCTGATAAGGGCGGGGATCCGTGAAGCGCCGTCCGTCGTGCTCACGACCCACGACGACGCGACCAACGTCTATCTCACCCTGTACTGCCGCCGACTAAATCCAGGCGCGCGGATCCTCACCCGAGTGACGCACGAGCGAAACGTCGCGGCCATCCAGCGGGCCGGCGCGGATTTCGTCCTCAGCTACGTGTCACTGGGCGTTCAAACTGTAGTCGCCATCGCGCAGCGGCGTGAGGTGATCGTGCTGGGCGAGGGCGTCGACCTGTTCTACATCCCGGTGCCGAACTCCATCGCCGACAAGACGCTGACCGAGACGGCGATCGGCGCGCGGACCGGCCTGAACGTCATCGCGATTCACGAAGACGGGAAGGTCCTCACCGACCTGGGGCCCAGCCGGCAGCTCGCCCGAGGAACTTCACTCCTGGCGCTCGGGAGCGCCGACCAGCGCCGGCGGTTCGCGGAGCTATACACCTGAGGAGGGGATCTTCCATGCCGGAGGAGGGATTCGAACCCTAAATTGCTCAGACTGCTCCAATCCATCGACGAACCTGGAGAGCGAACCTGGAGAAGTGATCGGCGTTTACCGATCGTGAGGATGCTCTAACCAGCTGTACGACAGCAGGTTACAGCAATGGAGCCGACCGGGATCGAACCGGTCTAACCCCTGATTTCCGCACTATATGCGTACTTTCGCGGAATAGTCCGTATGAGGTACGGACCTTCCTCAGCAATTCCGCACCTGGTACGGACCGAACCTGGAGAGTAAACCTGGAGAGGTGCCCCACGCTCCACTAAGCGCCCGTGGGGATGATCAGTCGCTGCGACTGCCGTCCGTCTGCGGATCGCTAAGGCCAACCTCGCTCGAGTGTTCGCAGGAGCCCACGAATCGCTCGAGACGTCCAGGATCGAAACCGATCATGATGTCTTTCCCATAAGCAATGAGAGGGACTCCCGCCCCGCCGGACAGCTCACGCCATTCTCTGAGCGCCTCGACGTCTTTCGTGATGTCCAGTTCCTCGTATTCGCAGTTGTGTTCGGTCAGCCAATCCTTGGCCAACATGCAATAGGGTCACGTAGGGGTCGTAAAGACTCTAATCTTTCTCATCCGTCTACCCCCTCAAAACTGGCCGCCTGGCGGTGGTGTGGCCTTCTTCTCTCGCAATTTTGCAGCTACGGACATGTGAGTCGGCCCAAGTAGAAGCAGCGCTAGTAGGCCTGCCAGGTACAGCAGCGGTACCTCATAACCGGGCAGTCCGAACTGAGGACCGGTCTCGGTCATGCCGGTGATGTTCATGAAGCTGAATCCGGCGGGTAGATGGACCGTGAATAGCGCGACCAGCATGTCGATGATCAGCAGGACGGACACCACCGAAACAAAAGCGCCTGCGATGAGCGCCAACCCGCCGAAGAACTCAAGAATCCCGACCACCCACGCCATCAGTCCTGCGGCGGGGACGCCGATGCCCTGCAACATTCCCAGAAACATCTCGTGCCCCTGACTGCTGAAGAGCTTCGGATATCCGTGATACACCATCCCGAACCCGATCACCAATCGTAGAGGCATAGGGGCCCACTTGCTCCATGACGCCTGCATCGTCTCCTCCGGGTTGGAGTCGCTCCTACTTTTTCAGCGTCTGGCCTACTCGCTCAGGCTATCAAAATGCGAGTGGAACTCGGCGATGGATTCGATTCCTCCATGCCCACCCACGATCCACTCTACCTGCCAGTCAAAGGTGGGCAGTTGCTCCCTCAAGCTCTGGCTCCAAACGCTGAAGGGCTCAGGCAGCGGCTGGCCGGGCGGAAACGCGGGAATGTAGACGTCGCTCACGAACAGAAGCTTGGTTTCGGGTACGTGGACGACCAGCAAATCCTCACTGTGGATGGACGGCACATGCCGGGCTTTGACGATCCGTGCTTCCCCTTCGAGGCTGAACTCTCCGTCCGGCGCCACCGCCTCGATCTGCCAAGTCGGGCTCTCCACGCCGGCGAGATCATCTCCCACTACGGTGTGGGTGGAAGACAACGCCTGCTCAACGTAGGAGCGGTTCAGGGCACTGGTCACGATCGTAGCCCCTGCTGCCGCGTAGGTTCGTATGCCGCCCATGTGGTCGTAATGGTGGTGTGTGAGTATCAGGTGAGTCACCGGAATCCCCGGCCACAGGTCCTCTACTTTGGCCAGCACCGCCGTTGAGCGGGCCTCGTTCAGCGGCGGCTCGATAACGACGACGCCGTCGCGGAGCTTGATCGCGAGCGAGTGGTGGCTTCCCCCCGTCAAGTGCTGAACCGCGGAGTCGCCGGCGACGGCTGCAGCGGTGACGAGGGTTTGATTCTGATCGGCAGGAATGCCGAGGGCATGCCAGCGGGTGTGGTATTGGGCACTCAGGGCCCCGCCCTGGGCCGCCGCCTCATCAACTTGGGTGCGCGGCTCTTCGGGAACAGCAAAGGCATCGGCCGCGAACTGTGGATCAACAACAATGTCGGTGCGGTCTTCCAAATGGAGGGTGTGCCCGGAGACTGCGAGCTCCACGTGGTGAGGAAACTGGAGGGAGCTGCCTTCCGGCGAGGACCAGTCTCCGAAGGATACCTCGGTCTCCACGTCGCCCCAGATGTGGTCGTTCTGGAGGGTCTTGAGCCCGGATACCCGTGCGCTTCCCGCATCGACGATCAGCTCCACGGGATAAGTGCGGTCCGTAATCTCGATCACGTGGTAGGTCCGTCCGTCCCGTTCCACATCGGCCTTGATCGTGGCCGCTCCTTCGTTCATGGCCGCCATTCGAAGGTAGAGCAGTGGATTCAGTAGGCGGAACTCTCGCCGAACCGCCGCGATGTGCTCGGAAGGAAGAGCACGGCTGGCATCGGTATCGGGCGGGTTGAAAGCGGAGTTGTTTCCGGTTTGATAGCCGAGGTCGCCGTCAAAGATGTCGCTATAGGCGATCGCACCATTGAGTGGGTGCAAGATCTGCCGCCGCCAATCGAGGCTCAACCGATCGTTCTCGACGTCGTACAGCAGCGATAGGTCGAACGAGCTGGCGCGGGTGGGGCCGGCTTCCGGATTCACGCCCTGGCCGGATTCGAAGCGATCGCCCGCCGCCTCGTAGCTAAAGCCTTGGAGCTCCTGGAGAGCCTCTCGACCCCCTACAGCGTCCAACGCCTTCTCTAGGGGGTCCGGTCGCTCGGTACAAGCTCCTATCGCAGCCAGGCAAAGAGTCACCATCAAAGCCGGACGTAGAAGCGGTGCCCAAGCTCGCGCTTGCACGGCCGACCAAGGAAAAACCGGGTTCAAGTCGCTCCTGTTCATGACGTCCTCCTCGACGTATCGGCAAGCAGCTTTGCGATCGGACCTCGTCCTTTACTTCGATGATCCGGCTGCCTCCGATATCGCCGCGACCGCCTCCTCGGTTGTCAGCAGGTCGTTAGCCATGAAGCGGAAGTTGACCAAGGCCGAAGCGTACCCATCACCTTCGGGAACGATGGCGGCCGCTGTGCCGTCCGTGACCACCGCAACCTCGAAGCCCTGCTCCAGCAGCTCCCGCATGTGGGATTCCGTGCAGAGGTTGGCCGACATGCCCGCGAGGATGACTCTGTCGATTCCGCGCTTCCTGAGCTGCAGCACGAGGTCGTTGTTCTCAGGCCCATATACTTTGTGCGGACTCGCGATCACGGTCTCGCCGTCCAGGATGTACGACTTGTAGCGATCCAGGAAGTCGGCGCCGGAGCCCTCGAAGCCTTCGAGATCCAGGGGCCCCTTGCGATCGAACATCCCGATGTTATGCATCAGCACCTCGAGGGCGCCTTCGAACTTCCATCCGTGGTCGGTCGGGTAGTAGTAGTGCGGCGAGATGAACACGGCCATCCCGCTCTTCTTCGCTGCTTTGAGCAAGGTCTCCAGGTTCTCGACCGTGTTGTTAGCGGTGACGCTCTCGCCCACAACTCCCCAAGTCACTCCGTCGGGGCTCAGAAAGTCGTTCTGCGGGTCGGTGATGACAACCGCCGTGTTCTCCAGATCGATCTCCATCCCTGGGTCAGGAAGCTGAGCCGAGGCACTCGTTGCCCAGACTAGCAGAAACCCGGCACCAGGAGCGACAAACGGCAATGCCTTCTTCGCGCTTCTCATCGTACTCCTCCCATGCAGTTGAAAGAGGGCGGCGGCACCACCGCCGCGCCCAGAGTTCTCGCCGGCCTAGAGCCGGCGCTCCGACTCGTCGATCGGGATGTCGTTGGCGCTCATGTCGCGTCGTCGCATGAGGCCGTCATCGACCTAGGCATCGGACGACGAACCGCGGCCGCGACGCCAACCAGGAGCGCGGCGGTCATCGCGTAGGTGGCGAGGTCCACCGGCTCGACGCCGAATGTAAGCCCGAACCCCCAGGCCGTTACCCCCTCACGGGCTGAGGCCGAGATCGGCCAGGATCGTCAGAAAGGGTAGCGTCTCGCGCAGCGGCGCGAGCTCCGGGCGTGTGTTGAGCGTCGTGAGGTTGGGGTGACGCTGCCGGTGCGCTTGC
>JBDHFW010000233.1:0-4255 GCA_039590175.1 Gemmatimonadota bacterium
TGACCGGGTTCCCCTTCCAGGCCCTGGTCCTCGCCGGAGTGTTTTCCCACGCACTCGTCGTGAGCATCATGCTGAGGGGCTGGCGCCGAAGCCTGGCTCTGACGGCCGCTCCGGGGTAGGCCGAATCCGGTGAGATGCGCAACGTACTAGACGCTGCCCTCGAGCTCTCGCCGGCGGCCTCCTTCCCCCGTAGCGTCGTCCTCTCCGGCATGCGGCGACTTCGCCTCGGCTAGCTGCCGCGCCTTCTCCTCAATCTCCGCGAGAGCCTCCGCCTCCGGGGGCGCCGGCTCACCGAAGAGTCGGCCGCGAGGGCTGAACAAGTCAATCGGCAGCGGGAAGAGGGTGGTGGAGTTCTTCTCCGCCGCGATTTCCGACGCCGTCTGAAGAAAGCGAAGCTGTAGGGAGGCCGGCTGCGAGCTGAGCAGGCGGGCGGCGTCGCGCAGCTTCGGCGCGGCCTGGAACTCGCCCTCCGCGTTGATCACCTTCGCCCGCCTTTCCCGCTCGGCCTCGGCCTGCTTTGCTATCATCCGCTTCATCTCCGGCGGCAGGTCTACGTCCTTCACTTCTACCGCGGTGACGCTGATCCCCCAAGCGTCAGTGCCCTCGTCGATGATCTCGCGCAGAATCTGGTTGAACTTTTCGCGCTCAGCCAGCAACTCGTCGAGCTCGGCCTGGCCGATGACCGATCGGAGGGTCGTCTGCGCGAGCTGGGAGGTGGCGAAGACGTAGTCTTCGATCTCGAGGATTGCCTTCATCGGGTCCTTGACCCGGAAGTAGAGGACGGCATTCACGTTGACCGACACGTTGTCTCGCGTGATCACGTCCTGCGGCGGAATGTCCAACGTCACGATCCGGAAGCTGACCCTTTTCTTTACCTCGATCCCAAAGGGCACGAGGAAAATCAAGCCCGGCCCCCGGATGGGCCGGACGCGCCCCAGCCGGAATACCACGGCCCGCTCGTATTCCCGCATAATCCGTAGGCTGGTCAAGAGGGCCAGAGCGCCTCCGATCGCCATCAACGTCAGGAAGGTCTCCATGTCTGTCTACTCTTTCGGGCCCTAGGCCCGATCACTCAACTCAACGTGACTATCCCTGCAACTTTACCATCGCCGCGGTGCTGAACCCCTATCCCTTTCGGAGTCGTACCGGGGGGCCAGCCGTCCACCTGAGTTTGGGACGATGCCGAGCGATCCATCGGTGGATGCCCCGCAGGTTGTCTAGCGAGAGGAACTCGGGCGCGCTCGCTCGAAAGCCTGGAATCACACAAGCGGCCGCCCGCCAGAGGAAGTACTTCTGCGCAGCAACGCGTCCCTCGGCGGTCAGGCTTTTCCATCCGGGGCCGTCTGGGATCGGCTCCAGAAGAGTTCGGTAACTCAACATCTCCTTGGTGGAGAAGCGTTCTGGGATCTGGTAGCTACGCCCGTCGATCTCGAACACTCCCTCACGACTGATGCAGATTCGTTCCGCCATATCGCCTACCTAGCCTGCAAGATTGGGAGTATCGCATCCCTCAGCGGCGTGCTGTTCAACAACCTTGGTGGAAGACGCAACGCCACAAGTCGGGAGAACCTCTATTCTGCGGCGTATGGCCGGAGGACGAGATCAGGAGCGTGAAGGGGCCATCGACGAGGACGGCCGATCCGGTCGGTATCAAGCTGCCCGTGCGTGCTCCGTCAGGGATGCGATCCTGACGAGCCTCGCGGTGTACACCTAGATGCGCGGACGGGTGGAGGGAAGTCTGGGGCCGGTTGGATCGCCGTAAAACGGCTCTGGTACGCCCGTCCGCGTTTTTGTCTGCTCGCTCCTCAGCCTTCCGCTGCTCTAACTTTCCAAACGCAGAGGCGGTTCGCAAAAGAACCAGCCCTGAGCTTATCGAGTCAGCAACCTAACCGAGTCGGCGGACAGTTGACCGCTCCGGCGACGCCCATTCGTGACAGAGGTCCGCCAGATAACGCTCCAAGTCGGTTTCGGGAGTATCGGGTGGGATGACGATGCCATGGGCCACGCGATGTTTACCCTCTGAACCGGGATACAAGGCGGTCCAACCGCTGTCAGTTCGCTCGACGAGAAGTCGTCGGCCAAAGACATCAAACTCCAAGCGTGACATGCCGTCTCAATCTGATCGGCGGTGCACGGAACAGCTAGGCAACCCGATGCCCTACGAGGACGAGATCAGGAGCGTGGAGGGGCCGCGTTCTTACAGGTGTCACGGACTGCATGTCGTAGGGGCGGCCCCGAAGGAACCGCCCCTCTCAAGGATTCCTATCAGACTCCGTACTGGGACCCGGAATGCAGGTTGGCGGTTACGTCATCACCAGACGGGGCGATTCATCCAGGCGGACATCCGGTTGTTCCCTTCGTTGGTCTCGTGTATGGCATTGTCCGGGTCGATTTCGCACTCCCATTTGTGGTAATCGCTTCCTCGTGCTGGTGTGAATCTGATCCTATAGCCAGCCCTGTTCTTTGCCGCCAAGTACCCATCCAGCACGAACCCGTATCCGTGACGGCTCACACCGCCTTGCTGAGGATGGTATTGGTCGCTCATGAACACATACACACAACGTCCATAGAGCCCGTCCGCTGCATCGCTGCCCTCGTTTGAGACAGTCACGTTCACCGAGCACGATCCCGGCCGAGGTGCGGCCCCGCAGTTGACCGCTAGAGATGTGATACGGAGATCCACATCCGCCGGGAGTGCTGCCAAGCTCTCCTGGGGGACAGCAGACTCGTCGGGCGTCTGTGGCGAAGGTTCCTCTGTCGGTGCGGAAGCACATCCGGCCAAGATCAAGAACGGGAAAACAAGCAGCGGTAAGATCGGTATCCGTTTCATGGTAGAACCGTCTCCAAGCCGGTCGGCTACCCCGGCCAGCAGCGTCCTTCTTCGGGCACAGACGCGGGAGCCGCAGCGTGCTTATCGCTCAGGACGCCACTGTCGATCACCTGCGATTCTGCTTGGAGATCAGCGATGCGGTCAGGCAGGCGTCCTACGTGGGCGTCTGCTCGGCGCAGTCGGTGACCACCGAGCAGCTTCTGGTTCAGCAAGTCGAAGATGGGCCGTCGCAAGTCGGGAGAACCTCTATTCGGTGGCGTATGGTGAGGGGACGAGATCAGGAGCGTGGAGGGGCCGCGATGTTACACGGGTAACGGGTTCGCGGTTAAGAGAAGTGGCGGCTCCGAAAAGCACCAGTCCTCGTGGACTACCTACCCTCCCCAGAGTAGTCGTAGAACTTGTAGACCGTCCGTCCGAATGAATCGCGCTCTATGAAGTAGGACGGCTTCATGCTTAGCCGGTCCCTAAACTTCGCCAGAACATGATAGCCCCTGCACGAGACGCTGATCCCGCTCGGCTTTGTGTCGGTCCACTCCTCCCATGACATGAGCGCGACGGCTACTGCAAGCCGACAAGACTCTGCGGTCGAAGCCGGGAAGTAGAACCTCAGGCTCCCGCCCGACGCCCATACATGCTTGATGTCGTCCTTCAAGTTGATCTGCTGGATGCACGTGTTCAGGCTAACGTTGAACCGTGAGGCGAGGGAGCAGATCTGGGCCTCTTTCGTAACGTAGGTCGTGTCTGACGCAAACGCGGCGTTGGCAGAGGCCAGGAAGACTGCTACTGCATAAACAGTTCGCTGAGCAAGCATCATGGCAAGCCCGAATACTGTAGTTGGATGCAGCTTCTGCCTTAGCCTAGGGCAAGGATGGACCACGACAAGTCGGGAGAACCTCTATTCTGCGGCGTATGGTCGGAGGACGAGATCACCCGCCGCTGAGAGCGACGGAGAGCGGGTCTCGCGCTCGGCTAGAGTTCGCTTTCGCCTAGAAAGCGAGAGGGGCGGCTCGCGTGGAACCGCCCGCTCCTTTGATCCTCGCAGCCACTTCCCGTGAGCGTAGACAGCCGGTTACCCCTCATTGGCCTCAAGAATGTCACGCACTGTCCCCTGCTTTGCCTCCCGCCAAGATGATCGTCGCGCCTACGAGAAGGTCCCAGCCAGCTAGGACCCGTAGAAGGTGACCCACGGCTATGAGAGCGAGCAGAACGACTGATGTGGCGGTGAACGGCTTCATGAGATCCTCTCCTCCATGACGTGTCCTGTCGGTCAGGCAGGCGTCCTATGGGGGGCGTCTGTGCGGCGCAGTCATCGACCACCGAGCGCCTTGCAGGGCTTCTACGCCCTCAGGCTATTCAACCTTGAAGGGAAACGGGCCGCCGCAAGGCAGAGAACCTCGATCCCAACTGTCAGAAGATTCTTTATTC
>JBDHFW010000234.1:0-4227 GCA_039590175.1 Gemmatimonadota bacterium
CGTCAACCTGACGATCGCGAGGCTCGGCTCCTTCCTGGCGCTCAACTCTCCGACGTGGGCGCGGCCCGCGTTCGAGAACTGGCAGTGGCCTCTGCTCATCTCCGTCGCCTTCGGGACGCTCTGCATTATCGGGCCGATCATCTACTGGCTGATGGAGAATCGGGCGGAGAAGGCGTACCACCTCGGAGAGGCGGGAGAGACCGAAAAGGTGGTCTTCTCCGATCTCTTCCGGTTCCCCAGGTCGTACCTGTACGTCGTGCTGCTGTGCGTAACCTTCTACTCGGCGATCTTCCCCTTCCAGACGTTCGCCGTGAAGTTCTTCATCGAGGCACACGGCACGACCCGGGAGTTCGGCGGCTTCCTCTCGAGCATGATCACGCTGTTCGCGATGATCTTCACGCCGATCTTCGGCTACATGGTGGACCGCGTGGGCAAGCGCGCCCTCTTCATGATGTGGGATGATGGCGTACACGACCGTCGACCTGCGCATCCCGATGGCGATGATGGGGATCGCCTTCTCGCTCGTTCCCGCGGTGATGTGGCCCGCCGTGGCGTATCTCGTCGATGAGAACAGGCTGGGCACGGCGTACGGCTTGATGACGATGATCCAGAACATCGGGCTCTTCGGATTCAACCTCCTCATCGGCTGGGCCAACGACTACGCGGGCGCGAGCGTGGGTAATCCCGGTGGCTACGCGCTCGGCATGTGGATCTTCTCCATCCTCGGCTTCCTCGGGTTCTTCTTCGCCTGGCTCCTGCGTAGACAGGAGACCGGTCCGGACGCACACGGTCTGGAGACGATCACGATCCGATCGACGGAGGAGGCGGAGCGTCAGAGTGGGGGATAACGGAATGCTGAACCGAGAGTAGGAGCAGGGCCATCGTTCCGCGCTTCACCAAAGGGCAGGCCGGAGAGCTGGCCGAGCGCCATTACGGACTCGCCGCCGAAGCACGGGCGCTGCCGAGCGAGCTGGACCAGAACTTCCACCTGACGGCCGCTGATGGGGAGGAGTATGTCCTCAGGATCGTGCGCTCGGAGGCCGACCCGGCGTTCTTGGAAGCTCAGGTGGAGGTGCTTCGCTACCTGGCGGATCCGCTCTCCAGAGAGCCCGTGGATAGGTCGGGGAGCCGGGCGGACCCACCGGGTCTCTTGACCCCCGAGGTGGTTCTCTCGCTGGATGGAGTCGCCATCCAGGAGGCGCGGAGAGGCGCCGGGAGCCACCTCGTGTGGCTGGTTCGCTTCCTCGAGGGGAGGCCGTTGGCGGAGGCACGGCCGCACCGGCCGGAGCTCCTGAACTCCTTCGGACGCGGGTTGGGCGAGCTGGACCTGAGGCTCGGCGCCTTCTCGCACGCAGCGGTGCACCGCGATCTTCGCTGGGATCTTCGGAACGCGCTGGGCGTGCGCCCGCTCCTGGAGCACGTCGAAACTCCCGCTCGAAGGGAGCTCGTGGCGGCTCACCTGGACCGCGCGGAAAAGGACGTGCTTCCGCGCCTCCGGGAGACAAGGGCCCAGCTCATCCACAACGATGCCAACGATTACAACGTTCTGGTCGATCCGGCGGGGACGGCGGTCACCGGCATTCTCGACTTCGGCGACATGGTGCACACCCACCTGGTGTGCGAGCCGGCGGTAGCCATGGCCTACCTCATGTTGGACGATTACGATCCGATCTCGGCGGCACGGCACTTCATGGTGGGCTACCAGAGCGCCTGCCCGCTGACGGAGGCAGAGATCCTCCTTCTTCCGGAGCTGATCGTCACCAGATTGTGCGTGAGCGTCGTCGTTTCCGCTCATGCCAGGCGGAGCCGGCCCAAGAACGCCTACCTCACCGTCAGCGAAGCTCCCGCCTGGCGTCTGCTGGATTTCTTGAGCAAGCTCGACGGCGACGAGATCGGTGCGGAGCTGGCGCGCGCGTGCGGGCGATCGGACGCATGAAGCCGGAAGAGATCCTCCGGCTCAGGGAGCGCTACCTCGGTCGGGCGCTGAGCATCTCGTACTTGGAGCCGCTCAAGATCGTCCGCGGCGAGGGGCAGCATCTCTTCGATGATGAAGGACGCGCGTACCTGGACTGCGTGAACAACGTCTGCCACATCGGGCACTGTCACCCCAGAGTGGTGGAGGCGGCCGCCGGCCAGATGGCGACCCTCAACACGAACACCCGGTACCTGCACGACCACCTGGTGGAGTACGCACGACGCCTCACGGAAACGATGCCGGGGGATCTCGAGATCTCCTTCTTCGTCTGCTCCGGGAGCGAGGCGAACGAGCTCGCCTTGAGGTTGGCGCGTTCCGCCACCGGTCGCCGGGACGTGATCGTCGTGGAGAGCGCATACCACGGGAACACGACGGGGCTGATCGAGATCAGCCCCTACAAGTTCGACGGGCCCGGTGGCGAGGGAAGACCTGCGCACGTGCGGGTCGCGCCGATGCCGGACGGCTACCGCGGCACGTACCGTTACGGGGATCCCGAGATCGCCACGAGGTATGCGGCTACTGTGGCGGATGAGATCGCCGGAGCGCGCGCCGACGGACGGGAGATCGCCGCGTTCTTCTGCGAGTCGATGCTTGGCTGTGCCGGCCAGATCGTTCTTCCCGACGGCTACCTTCACGAAGCCTACGGGCACGTCCGGAAGGCGGGCGGCGTGTGTGTGGCGGACGAGGTGCAGGTGGGCTTCGGCCGCGTGGGCTCCCACTTCTGGGCGTTCGAGACACAGGGGGTCGTGCCGGACATCGTCACCCTGGGCAAGCCGATCGGGAACGGCCATCCCATCGGCGCCGTGGTCACGACCCGCAGGGTCGCCGAGGCGGCCCATACCGGGATGGAGTACTTCAACACATTCGGCGGCAACCCGGTCTCATGCGCCGTCGCCCTGGCGGTCCTCGATGTGATCGAGGAGGAGGGCCTGCAGGCGCGTGCGGCCGAGGTCGGCGCTCATCTGAAGTCGAGCCTCATGTCGCTTGCCGAGCGGCACCCCATGATCGGCGACGTGCGCGGCCTGGGCCTCTTTCTCGGCATCGAGCTCGTACGCGAGGCGGAGTCGCTCACGCCAGCCACACGAGAAGCCGCGGAGGCGATCGAACTGATGAAGGACCGGGGAGTTCTGCTGAGCACCGATGGTCCCTTCGAGAACGTCATCAAAATCAAGCCGCCGCTCGTCTTCTCACGAGGTAACGCGGATGAGCTGGTGGCCGGACTGGACGAAGTGCTGGGCGAGATCGAGCAGGAGGCGGAGATGTAGGGGTTCTCCGGACACGCCGCGGCGGTGATCTCCCGCTAGCGGCACCGGGCCAGAGCCTTAGCCTGGATGCTTGTGCGACAAGCTCTTCCCTTTGGCACTCCGGTGGAGGAGACGATGGAGCGGCGAGCTTTCGTAAGAGCCACGGCCGGGCTGGCCGGCGTGGCGATCACGACGCCACTCGCGGACGCCGCGGGGCTGATCGACCGGCCGATTGCGCGGCCGCGAGCCGATCTCGTGGGCCGGCTGCGCGCCACCGCACGAGTGGCCTTCGTGAAGACTCGGGATCGGGCCGCGGGCGTCCGCCGAGCGCTGGAGATGCTCGAGCTCGACCCGGCCCGGGGAAAGGACCTTTTTCTCAAGCCGAACTTCAACAGCCACCACGACAGCCCCGGCTCGACGCACAACGACACGTTGGCAGCCCTCGTGGAGCACTTTCTGGGGATGGGCGCCGGCCGGATCACGGTCGGGGACCGCAGCGGAATGGGCGACACCCGCGGCGTGATGGAGCGGAAGTCGACCTTCCGCATGGGCGACGAGCTCGGCTTCGACACGGTCGTGTTCGATGAGCTGGACGAGGCTGGCTGGCTGGTCGTGAACCCGCCGGGAAGCCACTGGCGACGGGGCTTCGCGCTACCACGTCCGGTCCTGGAAGCCGACGGGGTGGTCCAGGCCTGCTGCCTCAAGACCCACCAGTTCGGTGGGCACTTCACCCTGTCGCTCAAGAACTCCGTGGGCCTCACCGCCAAGCGGGTGCCCGGCGATCCGTGGGACTACATGAAGGAGCTGCACGGGTCTTCCGACCAGAGGCGGATGATCGCCGAGATCAACGCTGAGTACGTGCCCGACCTCGTTCTGCTGGATGGCGTGGAGGCCTTCGTCGACGGGGGGCCGCACGAGGGAAGCCGTGTCGACAGCGAAGTCGTGCTGGCGAGCAGCGACCGGGTCGCGTTGGATGCCGTGGGCGTGGCGATCCTGCGCTACTTCGGC
>JBDHFW010000235.1:0-8959 GCA_039590175.1 Gemmatimonadota bacterium
CAGGTGGCGCCGCGTCTTCTCGAGCACCAGATAGCAGGCGTTACACGGCGTGAGCAGGTCCGCTTCCTCCCGCTCCGCGAGGGCGAGGTTCCGGCTGGCCAGCGCGTAGGCCTTCCCCTTGTCGATAGACATGTAGGAGGTCGCGCCGCAGCAGTTCCAGTCATCCAGCTCCTCGAGCGGCTCGCCCAGCGCCTCGAAAACGGCGCGCAGGGACTCGTCGTAGGCTCGACCCGTCCCGATGAGCGAGCAGCCGGGGTAGTAGGCCAGCTTCTTCATGACACCGCCTCCCCGTCGCTGCCGACCGCCTCCAGCATCCTGGCCAGATCGCCCCGCTCCCGGATGGTCTCCTTGCGGAGCGAGAAGCGTCCCGTGCGGACCAGGTCCCAACCCAGCTCGACCATTCCGAACATCCGGTGGACGCCCGTCTTGAGCAGCAGCTTCATAACCAGCCAGCTCTCGCTGATCCGTCCCCGGTCGGTGACCATTCGCCGGAACTCGCGCGCCAGGACGGGGATGGGCAGGTGCTTGGTATACACCTTCTCCTCGATGGCCCGACGCTTGAGGGCGTACATGATCTCGGTGACGGGAATCTGCCGGGGACACTCCACCGTGCACTGGTAGCAGCTCGTACAGAGCCAGATGGTGAAGCTCCCGAGTACGTCGTCGCGGAAGCCTTCCCGCCCGAGGTGCATCAGCTGGCGGGGGCTGTGGTCCATGTAGGCGAAGAGAGGGCAGCTCGCACTGCACAGGCCGCAGTGCATGCACTCCCGAATCTTCTCCGCACCAGGCAGGCTGGTGATCCAGCTCGCGAATTCGGGGCTGCGGTCAGCCTCGGTTCGGATGTTCGGCCTCATCGTCAGACCCCTCCCGGGGTCTCGGTCGTCGCTTCCTACATGGGGCCGCCCACCTCGGACGCGTTGGCCCAGCGCCAGCTCGAGTGGTAGGGACATGCGTGCGGGTACCGCTCACGCAGAACACACTTTCGGCGGAAGTAGATGCCGCAGCGCATGCACTTCTCGGGCGGGTCTTTGCTCCAGGCGACCAACTGCACGGAGAGTCGGTCCAGGAAGTCGGCGATGTCACGCAGCTCGCTCTTGAGGTGCCCCTCGAAGAGCTCGCTGAACATGCCCTTCTTGAGCTCCGCGTACTCCTCGAGGACGCGTTTGCCTCCATCCGTGAGCGAGAGGTGGAGCGCACGGCGATCCGTCTCCGCGGCGGTTCGGTGGAGCAGATCCCGCCCGACGAGTCGATCCACGGCCTTGCTCGCCGCGGCCGGACTCACATCGAGCAGACGGGCTACGTCGCTGAGGGTGGGGGCCTCAACGAGATCGACGATTTGCAGGAGCTTGAGCTGGCCGAGCGTCAGAAGAGGGTCCCCGTCTTCGGCAAGCCGTCCCTGGATCAGCGCGTCGATCGTCGAGGCGAAGATCTGCGTGCTACCGACGAGATCGTTTGCGGCCTCGAGCCACGTGCGCCGATATCCGTTTCGAACTTGCATGCGGGCCTCCGTTAAGGGCAGGGGTGGGCCAGCACCGTTTAGAACCACGTTAAATATTAACTTAATCTCGCAAATTGTCAATATAGTTTAAGAAAAAAGACGAGGGTGAGCCGATCCTTCGGCGCTCGCGGAGAGGAGACAGCCGGGCCGCCACGAGTCAGCGTTTCGCTAGAAAAACGGGGTCCTCATAAGTCACTATAATACTGCCAGTTATGACAGCGGCTCTTGTGGGAGGTCTCCCGTCAATCCGTTGCGGGCAGTTCCCGACTGGCGTTATCGAAACAAGGGGCTCAAAGTATCTCAGACCAGACGAGTAAGTACGACAACTTGCTCCGGCTGAACTGGCCGGGACTTCATATAGATCGCTTGGACATTCCCGGTCCGGTGCATCGGAGCGGGAGGCCCCAATGGGCAGGATCGTCATCGATCCCGTCACACGGATCGAGGGGCACCTGAAGGTCGAGGCGATCACCGAGCGTGGCGTCGTCAAGGAGGCGCGATGCTCGGGGCTACTGTTTCGCGGCATCGAGCTCATCCTGCGGGGACGCGATCCTCGCGATGCTTCGCGAATCACCCAGCGGATCTGCGGAGTGTGCCCTACGGCGCACGCCGTCGCCTCGGCATTGGCTCTCGACGATGCCTTCGGGATCGCCGAGCAGGTGCCCCACAACGGCCGGGTGATGCGGAACCTCATCCTCGGTAGCAACTACGTTCAGTCCCACCTCCTCCACTTCTACCACCTCGCGGCCCTCGACTACGTGGACCTTGCTTCGGCGGCCGGCTACTCCGGGCGTGACGAACGTCTGCGCCAGGTCGCCGAGTTCATCTCGCGGGGGCAGCTGGCGCCCTTCTTCCCGAGGTATGACGGCGATTATCGCCTGTCGAAGGAGGCGAACCGGGCGGCGGTCTCCCATTACGTCGAAGCGCTGGACCGGCGTCGCGAGGCTCAGGAGATGCTGTCCATTTTTGGCGGCAAGATGCCCCACCAGATGGGCACGTTTCCGGGAGGAGCCCTGGAGGTCGTGACGGTAGACAAGATCGCCGCCTTCCGCTGGCGGCTGCAGCGACTCCGGGAGTTCGTCGACCATGTCTACATCCCGGACGTACTGGCGGTGGCCGCCACGTACGCCGACTACCTGGAGATAGGCCGAGGGCCGGCCAAGTACCTGTCCTACGGAGCGTGGGATCAGGATGCCGAGCCGGACCTGACCCGCCGGAGCAGGTCTCTCCCCGGAGGGACGTTGGACGGAGAACGGATGGTCTACGAGCTGCTGAAACCGGCGAAGATCACGGAGCAGGTCAAGCACTCGTGGTACAACACCGGTACCGATCTGCCGCCCAGCCTTGGAACGACGGAGCCCGAGCCGGGCAAGCTCGGGGCCTACTCCTTCCTGAAGGCCCCACGGTACGGGGGTGAGGTCCACGAGGTCGGACCGCTGGCCCGGATGCTCGTGGCCTACGCCCAGGACCACCCTGACGTGAAGCCGCTGGTGGATGGAGCGCTGGCGGAGCTGCACGCCGGGCCCCAGGCCCTCTTCTCGGTGATGGGGCGACACGCTGCCCGGGCGCTGGAGTGCAAGGCCATCGCGGACACGATGGCCGGCTGGGTGTTGGAGCTGCGGCCCGGCGAGCCCGCGTGTGCCCGGTTCGAGGTGCCGGACTCGGGTAGCGGAATGGGGCTGACGGAGGCCCCGCGCGGGTCGCTCGGACACTGGGTCGAGATCGAGGACGGCGTAATCGCCAACTACCAGGCGGTGGTTCCACTGCTCGCCGCGCGACGACCGAGGCCAGCCCGGAGCCTGTGAACAGGCGCTCGAGGGAACCACGGTGCGCGATCCGGAAAACCCGCTCGAGCTGATGCGGATCGTACGCTCCTACGATCCGTGTCTGGCCTGCGCGATTCACCTGATCACGCCGAAGGGTCACGAGATCAGCCGCTTCCGCGTGATCTGAGGGACATCGACCAATGGTGACGCGAGCCCCAAAGCTGTTCGTGGGCGTCGGCAACGTGCTCAGCGGTGACGATGGCGTGGGTGTGCGGGCGGCCGAGATCATGATGGGCCTGCCGCTCACCCCCGATGTCGAAGTCTACGACGCCGGCACGGCGCTGCTCGAGCTGGCCGGCGTCCTCGAGCTCCGGGAACGGGTGGTCGTCGTGGATGCGATCGAGGCCGGGGCGGAGCCGGGCCAGGTCTTCCGTCTGCTGCCGGAGCAGATACGGTCCCAGGAGGGCCTCCCGCTGAGCCTCCACCAACTCGGTCTCCTGCACGCGCTGGACGAGACTCATCTGCGGGGTAGGGCGCCCGGGGAGGTCGTGATTCTGGCAGTGCAGGTAGGAGACCTGTCTGCAGGGATGAAGCTGTCGTCGGCGGTGAAGGCTTCACTTCTCGAACTTCTCGAGGCGGCCGTCGACGAATTGGATCTGGGTCTCGATATCCGCGACTGCTTGCCGGCTTCACAACTGCGTCGAGAGCCGGCGTTGAACACATAGGCTGAAGGGTACCGTTATGGTGCTGACAAGACGCGAGTTCGTGCACACGGGCGTTCAGGCCAGCGTACTGGGATTCTCCGTCTGGAGGGTCCCCGGGCTAGCCGGGCTGGTCGCGGATCAGCCGATGCAGCCGGTGGCGGAGGTGCCGCTGATCTGGATTGCCACGGGCTCGTGTACGGGCTGCTCGGTGTCCCTCCTGAACAGCGCCTCGCCGTGCATCCAGGAGGCACTGCTGGGGGAGATCCTGCCCGGCAAGCACCTCTCTCTCGCGTTCCACACCACGATGATGGCGTCGGCCGGCGATCAGGCGATGCGGGCGATGCGAGACGTCGTGGCCGAGAACCGCGGTGCTTTCGTGCTCCTCGTGGACGGGGCCACCGCGACGGCGGCCGACGGCTTCTATTGCAGCATCGGCGAGACGGAGACCGGCGACCCGATCACCGGCTACAGCCTGATCCACGATCTGGCCCGGGACGCCTCCGTGGTGCTGGCGATCGGGACCTGCTCGTCGTTCGGCGGGATTCCGGCTGCCCGTCCCAACCCGACGGGCTGTGTGAGCGTCGGAGCCCTCCTGGAGCGCGAGGGCGTGACGACACCAGTGGTGAGCATACCGGGTTGTCCGCCCCACCCCGATTGGATCGTGGGTACGGTGGCGACGGTCCTGCTCGGTGGAGCCGAGGCTCTGAACCTGGACGAGCATGGCCGTCCAGAGGCGTTCTTCGGCCCGCTGATCCACGACAACTGCACATACCGCGGCCACTACGACCGCGGGGAGTTCGCCGAGCACTTCGGCGAACACGGCTGCCTGCTCAAGCTGGGATGCAAGGGTCCGGTCACCAACGCCGACTGTCCGCTCCGCAAGTGGAACAACGGGACGAGCTGGTGCATCGAGGCGGGCCACCCATGCATCGGCTGCACCGAGCCCGCCTTTCCGTACGAGGCGTCCCTCTTCGAGGTGATTACGCCCGCCGAGCTGACGCCGCCAGCCGTTTTTCCGCCGGCGTCCGGACAGTCGGCGGCGGAGCAGATCTCTCCCGGGACGGCTGCCGTTGTTGGCGGTGCAGTTGGCGCTGCCGCCGTGGCTGCTGCCTTCGGAGCAGCCAAGCTGGCGAAGGGCGGCGCGGGTGCCGAAGCACCTGCCCAAGAGGCTGAGGGCTGAGAGATGAAGGTCCGACGACGCGAGTTCCTGAAACTTGGAGCGGCAACGGCCGCTGGCATCGCCCAGTCTGCGCTCGCCCCGGCGAAGGCACGCGCTGCCTCGCCAAAGGCCGAGTCCTGCAAGGCCATGCTTTACGACGCCACGCGCTGCATTGGGTGCCGTGCGTGCCAGGGAGCGTGTCGCGAAGGCTTCGACCTGCCCGCCACACCCGATGGCGAGGACCTGTACGATCAGCCCACTGATCTATCTGCGACCTGTCCCTGTGTCATTCAGATGTACCGCAGCGAAGACGGCGAGGAGTGGAGCTTCGTCAAGCGCCAGTGCATGCATTGCCTGGATCCGGCGTGTGCATCCGCCTGCCTCGTGAACGCGCTGGAGAGGACGCCGGACGGCGCGGTCGTCTACGACGTCGACAAGTGTATCGGCTGTCGCTACTGCATGATCGCCTGCCCGTTCGAGGTCCCGACCTTCGAGTATGAGAAGCCGGTGCCGGCGATCCGCAAGTGTGGCTTCTGCTTCACCACCAGCGAGGGCGGCATTCCGCGCTGCGTGACAGTATGTCCGACGGGAGCGATGCGATTCGGCGACCGGGAAGCGCTGCTAAGGGAGGCGCGGTCGAGGATCCACGATGAGCCGGACCGATACGTCGACCACATCTACGGGGAGCGCGAGGCCGGCGGCACGGCGGCGCTGTACTTGGCCGGGGTAGCGTTCGACAAGCTCGGCTTCCCGCCGAACCTGTCGGACAAGCCGATCCCGGACCTGACCAAGACGTTCCTCAACTCGGTTCCGTTGGTGATCATTCTGTGGGCGGCCTTCGGCACCGGGCTGCACAGGTTCGTGCAGCGCCGTGAGGCTGCGCTGCCGACCGGGCCGGCGCCCGAGCCGGCGCCGTCCGCCGGGCCGCCAGCGCCGTCCACCGGGCCGCCGCCCGTCAGCGCGGAGAGGGCCGCGCGGGAGAACGACGAGCTATGAAGCCCGAGCCAACCCCCTCGGTCCCAAGAGCATGGCTGACCCCGTTCAACGTCATCGCCGCCCTGATCGTTCTGGCGGGACTCGTCGTGCTGGCGATCCGTTTCACGCAGGGGCTCGGTGCGGTGACCAACCTCTCGAACCCGTATCCGTGGGGACTGTGGATCGGCTTCGATGTCCTTTGTGGGGTAGCGCTGGCGGCGGGTGGATACATCCTGGCCTCGACCGTCTATTTATTCGGCCTCAAGCACTACTATCCGCTTCTCCGGCCGGCCATCCTGACCGGGTTTCTGGGCTATTCCTTCGTCGTCGTTGCCCTGCTCGTGGACCTGGGACGCCCGTGGCGGCTTCCCTACCCGGTGTTCTACTCCTACGGCGTCACCTCCGTCATGTTCTTGGTGGCTTGGCACGTGTTTCTCTATCTGACCGTGCAGTTCATCGAGTTCAGCCCGGCCGTCTTCGAGTGGCTCGGCTGGAAGCAGGTGCGCAGCTGGGTGGCCAAGCTAACAATCGGGGCGACGATCGCCGGGCTGATACTCTCGACCCTGCACCAGTCCGCGCTCGGCGCCCTCTTTCTGCTGGCGCCGACCAAGCTGCATCCGCTCTGGTACTCGGAGCTGCTTCCGGTCTTCTTCTTCGTCTCCAGCATCATCGCCGGCCTCTCCATGGTGGTGTTCGAGAGCACGGTCTCGCACCGCGTGTTCAAAGACCAGGTGGATTCGCACCACCTGGCTCGTCTGGACGGACTGATGCTCGGCCTCGGAAAGGCGGCCGCGATCACCCTGTTCGCCTACTTCTCGCTCAAGTGGATCGGAGTGGCGCGGGGACAACATTGGGCTCTGCTGGCGACCCCGATGGGGTTCTGGTTCCTGGTGGAGATGTTCGGTCGGATTCGTGGCGCTCCCCTGCTTCCTGTTCGCGTGGGGATCCCGCACGGGCAAAGTCTCGCTGGTGCGTGTGACGGCGCTCCTGGCGGTCGTCGGCATCATCATCAACCGCCTGAATGTCTCGGTGATTGCGTTTCGGTGGGACTACGCGCAGCGCTACTGGCCGCACTGGATGGAGCTGCTGGTGACGGTCAGCATCGTGACGGTGGGTCTGCTCACCTTCCGCTGGATCGTGAAGAGAATGCCGGTTCTGCGCGCGCACCCGCAGTACGGGGGGCTCCAGTGAGCAGAGCTCCACGGAGCGAGAGGAGGTAGACCATGATCTCTTTGGCCGGGCTGCTCCTGGCCACCTCGACGAAGGCCATCGAGTACGTCATCGCCATCGCGGCCCTCATCGGTTTCCTGTTGTTCCTGAAGTTCCTCGGCGGGCCGAGAGGCAAGAAGCCGTCCCCGTAAAGCCTACTCCTCCCTGAGGACGACCGCCGGATCCACGCGCGTGGCACGCCTGGCCGGCAGGTAGGAGGCGAGCAGCGCAATCGCCATGAGAAAGGCGGCGAAGCCCGCATAGGTGGCCGGGTCGATAGGGTCGGCGCCAGAGCCGTGAGCAGGCCGAGCCCGATCCCGAGTCCGCCCAAGATCAGACCGTGGCGGGAGATCATCCGGAGCACTTCCGAGGAGCTGGCTCCAAGAGCCATCCGAATCCCGATCTCGCGCACCCGCTGGACCACGGAAAACGACATCACTCCGAAGATCCCGATGGCCGAGAGCAGAAGGGCCACGGTGCTGAACAGAGCCAGAAGGGAGCCGGTCGAGCGCGTTCCGGCCATCGCCTCTCGAACGTAGTCCTGCAGCGTCTGCACGGAGTGAAGCGGCACATCGGCGTGGAGCGCGCTCACCTCCTCGCGAACGAGCTGGGTCAGCTGGAGCGGATCGTCCCGCGTCTTCACGAGGACGAACATCTGGTTCGACCAGGCTCGTCCGCTCTGGTTGAACGGCACGTAAACCTGGACGCGCGAAGGACTCTCCAGCTCGTAGTGGCGGACGTTGCGGGCCACCCCGACGACCGTTCGATAGATGGGGACCGGGTTGTCGAAATCGGAGTCCTCCGTGATCTCGAACGCGACGCGCTTCCCGATCGGGTCCTCGCCCGGCCAGAACTTCTCGGCCATCGTCTCGTCGATCACGCACACAAGCGGGCCGTCGTCGCGGTCCACCTCCGTGAACGCCGCTCCCCTCACAAGCTCGATGCCGAGTGCCTCGAAGTGGTCGGGCTTGACCATGTGGAACAAGACCGACTCCCAGTGCTCCTGATCGAACGGCACCCCTTCGGGCACGATGATCTGCTCCCACGAGTTGCCCTGCAGGGGGACGATGTTCGACAGCGAGACGGCCTCGGCGCCCGGCAGAGCCATGAGTCTCTCGTGGAGCTGGTCGAAAAAGGCCCAGGCTTGTTCCTTCTCGGTGTACTCCGACACCGGGAGCGAGATGCGGGCGGTGAAGACGTTTTCGTCTTCGAATCCCGTGTCCACGCGCTGAAGCTCCGTTAGGCTTTGGATCATCAACCCGGCGCCGATCAGGAGGACGAGGGCCAGCGCGACCTCGCCGATCACCAGCGCCGGACCCAGGTCGTGACGCGATCCCCCCAACGCGGGCGCCAGGCCGAAGAGAAGGCCGGTCAGTAACGCGATCCCGAGGGTGAAGAGAAGGACGACAAGATCGATGCCGACCCGCTCGGCCATCACCGATGGGATCGCATCCGGAAGCCTCGGGATCATGAGACGGACCGCGAGGAACGCCAGGATCACGCCCAGAAGGCCGCCTGCTAGCGCGAGCACCGCGCTCTCGGTCAGCAGCTGACGGACGATCCGCCCGCGCCCGGCTCCGATCGCCATCCGTAGCGCCAGCTCCTGCCGCCGGCTCTCGCCCCGGGCGAGGAGAAGCGACGCCACGTT
>JBDHFW010000236.1:0-5467 GCA_039590175.1 Gemmatimonadota bacterium
ATCAAGCCCAACGAGCCCAGCGAACGAGGATAGAGCGAGCCATGTGCAGAAACATCAGAAAGCTCAGGACGCCCGACGGCGCGCCGACAGACGAGGAGTTGACGGACGCGGCTCTCCAGTTCGTCCGAAAGATCAGCGGATATTGGCAACCCTCGCGGGCAAACGAGGGGGCGTTCGACGCAGCCGTGGTGGAGATTGCCGAAGCCTCCCGGAGGATGTTCGACCGGCTGGTGATCCGGGCCTGATGAGCGACGAGGATGCCCGCTTCCAGCTGTCAGACGAGCAGGCCGGCTTCGAGATCGCGCCGGACTTCGAGCGCTTCAACCAGAAATACGACGTCTTCCGACGCTCCTGGTGGGACGAGCGGGTCAAGAGTGACAAGTCCGCTCGATTCTACAAGACCTACCGCGAGTCACTGGAGAGCTGGCGGAAGGCGGACGGATTCAGCCAGAAGGACTACGCCCTCCGAAACGCCGCGTGGCACGTCAGCGACATCTTCACCGAGCTCAAGGAGTCCGAGGATCGGCGCGAAGGCTTCACGGACGCCTTTACGCTCCAGCGCGACGTCGCGAGCGAGAAGACCGAGTTCGAATCGCCTGAGGTGGCGGCGCGGGAGATCAAGCGGGTCGCGAAGGCGTTCGGCGCCAGCCTCGTCGGCATCACGGATTACGACGAGCGCTGGATGTACACGTCGAAGTTCAGCGATATCTCGCTGACGGAAAGGCCCAACGACATCCCCGACGGTTTGGATTGGGTGGTCGTCACGGCGCAGCAGATGGACTACGGCTGGATCAGGACCGTTCCCTCCGCCCTCAGCGGCGCGGCGACGGGTCTCGGCTATTCACACGATGCGCTCGTCGTCCTCTCGACGGCTCAGTACATCCGAAACCTCGGCTACAATGCGGTCGCCAGCATGAACGACTCATCGCTGGCGATCCCCTATGCCATCAAGGCGGGACTCGGAGAGTACAGCCGGCTCGGGCTCCTGATCACCAAGGAGTTCGGCCCGCGGGTGCGTCTTGGGAAGGTCTTCACCGACCTCCCGCTGGCGTTGGACGCGCCCATCCGATTCGGGGTCAGGGAGTTCTGCGACATCTGCCGCCGCTGTAGCGACGCCTGCCCGGTCAAGGCGATCTCGGATGGCAAGCCGACGACGGAGGTGTACAACGAGTCCAACCTGCGCGGCGTGTGGAAGTGGTCGATCGACGGGGAGCGCTGCTTCGACTACTGGGTGAAGCAAAACAGCGACTGCGCCATCTGCCTCCGCGTCTGCCCCTACAACAAGGACTTCTCCCGCTGGTGGGCGCCGTCTGATGCTCTGGCTGGACAAGAAGCTGGGTTTTGGCGAGCGATGGAAGCCGCGCGAGTGGTGGACCGAGGGAAGGTCCGCCTGACTCCCGGCGGGCGGCGGGCTACCCCTCCTGCAACCGTCTGCCTTCAATAACCGGAGATGGTTCAAAGAGTCCGCGCTAGCCGACCTCCAGCTGGATCCGGAAGACCCGCCCCGGCCGTGGGAGCCCGCACTGGTCGTAGATCGTACCGTTCGTGAGGTTCTCAAACGCGGCTAGCGCCCGGAAGCGGCGGAGCGGGCCGGCCTTGAACATCCAGTCGCGCCAGAGCTGAAACGCCAGGCTCGTGCTGGCCTCCAGCTCCTGGTCGCTGCCCAGATCCGGGTTCACGCAGTAGCGCCGCCCCACGTGGTCGACAAGGAGTCTGGCGTCGATCGCGAGGGGCGCACGAACGCCGAGCTCGAGACTGCCGCTGACCGCCGGCTGGTACTCGGGACGCCGCTGATCCTCGGGTACCGTGGGGTCGTTGAGATCTACGTTCTGTAGCGTCAGATCGAATGAGCCGAAGAACGAGCGCAGACGCAAGGAGCCGAGGAGCTCGACGCCGGTGCTCAGGATTCGGTCCCGGTTTTCGCGGGTGAATCTCCCATCCCCGAGACCGGTGCGTACGACCGCATCGCTCAGTCGTTGATGGAACGCGACCCCCTGAACCGTCCAGCTCTCGGCGGAGACGGTCACGCCGGCCTCCCCGACGATCAGGGTCTCCGGACCCAGTCCGGGATTCGGCACGAAGCGACCCAGGGCTCCCGAGTACAGCTCACGCAACGATGGGAAACGGGCTCGCCGGCTGATGCCCGCGTGAAGGCGCGTCACGCCGCCGGCGAACGTCGCCGAGCCGGTCAGCTTCGCCCCCCAATCCCAGAGGACCTCGCGCTCCGGTCGCCCTCCCGTCTCCGGGGTGTCCGAGCCGTCGAGGCTGCCGCCGATCGTGAGGGCTGCCCCTGACCCATCCAGACCGTGAAAGAGCGTCTTCTCCAGCTCGACGGCAGCGCTCCAGAGCCGCTGGCTGTAGCTCGCGGCTCCACCGGGCTCCAGCAGCTCGTCGTGGTCGGTGTCGGAGAAGGTGAGGGCGGCGGCGATCATGTCGGACCCGAAGGAGTGGTCCGCGAACAGGCGGTAGGTCAGGGTCCGGTCATCGCCCTCTTCACCTCCAATGACCTCCTCGTACTCGGGGCTCTCGTAGACGTCGATCTCGCTGTGGCCGAAGTCGATCCCCACGCTGCCGCCGAGTCGCCACCGGCCGTCCGTGCCGAACCAACCAGTGCTTCCCGCCAGCACGTTGGTCCAACGCCAGGTACCAGGTGTTCTCCACAGCCTCGGATCTTGCACGTGCAACTCGGGCGGAACGCCTCTCTCGGCCGCGTAGGCGACGGACGAGAGGGACGCCGAGGCCCCACTCCGCGTCTGCAGGCGCGCCGACAGGAACCCGTTCGCCTGTTGGACGTCGCTGTTCAGCCGCGTGCCGGGCAGGGCCGGGGGCGGCTGCTCGATCTCGTTCGGGATCGGGAGGTCGCCCCGGCTCCGGAACCCGGCCCCACCCCGAACGAGAAACTGCGTCTCCTGGCCGAACAGGTGGCCGAAGCCGCCATCCACCGACCCGCCTCCTCCGTCGTCGATCGCCGTCCGCACCCGAAGCGGCTCGACATGATCGGCCGCGAAGGGCTCCTGGGAAACATCGAGCCGCATGACGCCTCCGAGGACGTTCGGCCCGGCAAGGAGCGATGACAGGCCGCGGACCGTCGTCACCCGACGGACCCCCGTCAGGGGGATCAGCGACAGGTCCGTCCGATTGTCCCAGCCGTACGTGAGGGCCGTGCCGTCGAGCAAAACAGGCACCTGACGGGACTCTGAGCCTCGCAACGACACGTGCATCTCGCCCCGCGAGTTTTCCCGCACCCGGAGGACCGGCATCTCCCTGAGTAGATCCGCCAATGTCGCGGAGGGCTCGAGAAAGGCGATCGAGTCTAGATCCGCCTCGAACGCACTGGACCCGCCCACGACGAGAGGACGCGTGACCCGCACCACCAGTGTCTGGAGAATCTCCGTGAGCGTGTCGGCGACCGCGGAGTCCGCGCTCACGTCGACGGTGTCGGACTCGGCGGCGAGCGGTCGAGCCGGCTTTACATCCTGAGCGCGCGCCGTCTCGACGCCCGCGGTCCAGGCAGCCATGCCCGTGAGCGTCGCCGAGAGGATGACGAGGCGAAGAGAGCGACGTGCCGGTGCCGCGGTTCCGGAAACAGATTGCGCGTGCATCGCGCCCCAATCTGTCGCCGGCCGGTCGCGCCGGCCACGAGCGCCCGCCCCTGGATAACCCGGGGAGTGATTCGGTATTTTCCGCGCCCGACCTGCCGGGAATCAGCACGCCACGCGATGAGATGAGGATCGCCCCGATGAACATCGTCCAAACGAAGATGACCCGGGCCGTTTCGAAGGCCTTCCTTCTCGGAGCGACTTGCGTCGTCGCCGGCACAGCCGCGCCGGACACGGGCATCTCGCAGCAGATAGACCCCGAGCTGCTCGCGGGCATGGAGGCCCGCGCCATAGGCCCGGCCGGGATGAGCGGGCGCGTGGCCGACGTCGTGGCGGCTCCCTCCGATCCCACGATCGTCTACGTGGGTGCGGCGACGGGCGGCGTCTGGAAATCAGTGAGCGGAGGTCTCTCCTTCGAGCCGATCTTCGACGATCAACCGGTCGCGGCGATCGGCGCTCTTGCCGTCCATCCGAGCGACCCCGATGTGCTCTGGGTCGGGACGGGCGAAGGAAACGTCCGCAACAGCGTCTCGGTCGGAAACGGCGTCTACCGGACCCGCGACGGAGGCGAGACATGGGAGCACCTGGGACTGGAGGGCAGCGAGCGGATCACCAGGATCGTGCTGGATCCGGCGAATCCGGAGGTGGCCTACGTCGCCGCGATGGGTCGCGAGTGGGGTGAGAATCCGGAGCGTGGGGTCTTTCGCACGCGCGACGGAGCGAAGACGTGGGAGAAGATCCTGTACGTCGATGAGAAAACCGGCGCCGCCGACCTCGTCATGCACCCCGACAACCCGGATGTCGTGTTCGCGGCGATGTGGGAGTACCGGCGTTGGCCCTGGTTCTTCAAGTCGGGCGGCCCGGGCTCGGGCCTGCACGTGACGCGCGACGGAGGAGAAAGCTGGACGCGGCTCACCCCGGAGGACGGGCTTCCCGAGGGAGATCTGGGCCGCATCGGACTGGGGATCTCCCGGTCGTCGCCGGAGATCATGTACGCCTTCATCGAGGCGAAGGAGAACGGCCTCTACCGGTCGACCGACGGAGGACGGAGCTGGAAGAACACCGGGGCGCGAGAGGACTTCGGCAACCGCCCGTTCTACTACGCCGACCTCCGGGTCGACCCGGAGTACCCGAACCGCGTGTACAGCCTGTGGTCGCGCATCAGCGTTTCCGACGACGCGGGCAAGTCCTGGGAGCAGCTCGTCTCCTTCAGCGACGTCCACCCGGATCACCACGCGATGTGGATCAACCCGAGCGACGCCCGGCACATCATCATCGGGAACGACGGAGGCGTCGCGATCTCCAAGGACCGCGGAGACACCTGGCGATTCGTCTCCAACCTCCCTCTCGCCCAGTACTACCACATCCGCGTGGATGACGAGCTGCCGTACAACGTCTACGGCGGCATGCAGGACAACGGCTCGTGGAAGGGACCGAGCTCGGTGTGGGAGAACGGAGGGATCCGGAACCACCACTGGGAGGAAGTCGGCTTCGGCGACGGCTTCGACACCGCCCCCTTCCCGGACGATCCGATGCAGGGCTACGCGATGAGCCAGGGCGGCAACCTGTTTCGCTGGAACCTGGTGACGGGAGAACGGAAGAACCTCCGGCCGTCGCCGCCCGAGGGCGAGGAGCTGCGCTTCAACTGGAACGCCGGCTTCGCTCAGGACCCGTTCGACGCGGCGACGATCTACTACGGCAGCCAGTTCATCCACCGGTCGAGCGACCGGGGCGACCGCTGGGAGATCATCAGCCCCGACCTCACCACCGACAACCCGGAGTGGCAACGGCAGGCCGAGAGCGGAGGCCTCACGCTGGACGTCACGAACGCGGAGAACTTCACCAGCATCATCGCGATCGCGCCCAGC
>JBDHFW010000237.1:0-3790 GCA_039590175.1 Gemmatimonadota bacterium
CGTGCCAGTACTCGATCGGATCCTCGAGCGTGATGATGTGCTTCATCCGGTTCCGGTTGACCCAATCGATCATCGCCGCCTGCGTGGTGCTCTTCCCCTGACCGGTGGCGCCCGAGACGAGCACGAGCCCATCGGGCTGGCCGGCGATATCGGCGAGGACGGCCGGCAGGTGCAGCTCGTCGAACCCAGGCACCTCCCAGGGGATCACGCGCATCACAATCATGAAGGAGCCGCGCTGCCTGAGGATGTTGACGCGAAAGCGCGCGACGTCCTCCAACTCCCAGGCAAAGTCGTAATCGGTGATCTCGCGGATCCTGTCCTTGAGGGCTTGGTCCGGGAGGAGCGTGAGCGCGAGGCTGAGGACGTCCTCCTCCGAGAGCGGCTCCTCTGAGAGCTTGACCAGATCGGCCTTGATACGGGCTCGGAATTGATCGCCCGCCTTGATGTGCAGGGTGGCGGCGCCCTTGTCGACAGCCGCTCGAATGAGAGTCTCCATCATGGGACGATCGCCTTTCCGGAGTGTCCTGGCGGATGGCAGCGGGATCTCACGTCGTCAGTACCCGAGTCGCTTGTCGACCAGATTCTCGAGCGGGAGGCCGGCCAGGTAGTTGCCGACGTTTCGGATCATCAGCTCCGTCTGGCGGTCCCAGAACCGTTGGGACGTTCCGCCGATGTGCGGTGTGATAAGAACGTTGTCCAGTTCCCATAGTGGGCTGTCGGGAGGTAGCGGCTCCTCGCGAAACACATCGAGCCCGGCACCGCGCAGCCTGCCCGCGCCCAGTGCGGCAGCCAGCGCCTCTTCATCAAGAATGCGTCCGCGCGCGACGTTGATCAAGACGGCGGAGCGCGGCATCAGGGCCAGCTCCCGCCCGCCGATCAGGCCCGTCGTCTCGGAGGTCTCCGGCACGGTGAGGACGACGTAGTCGCTCTCGCGCAGCAGCTCGTCCAGGCCGCTCGCCCCCGAGAACCACTCCACCTCCTTGGGCCGTTCGCCCGCCGCGGGCTCCCTGCGGCGGAGAGCCCAGACCCTCATGCCCAGCGCACGGGCGCGACGGCCGAGCGCGCGCCCGATGCCCCCGTAGCCCACGATTCCGACCACGGCACCCGCCAGCTCCGTCACGCCCCCGCCCGGCCCCACGATCGCCTCCCTTCGCCACTCCCTCGCCCCCATTCCGGCCACCGCCCCGTCGAGAGCGCGGGTGAAGTAGAGCATCATCGCGAGCGCCTGATCGGCCATCGGCTCGGCGTAGACGCCGGCGGAGTTGGTGAGCAGCACCTCGCTCTCGAGCATCTCGGGAAACAGCGAACCTCCGACACCCGCGGCCCCCGAGTGGACCCACCGGAGCCGCTTCGCCTCGCGGAAGGCGTCGGGGGCGATCCCGAAGCCGAAGTAGACCTCCGCGTCGGCGATCGCCTCCAGGACGGGCGCCGGTGTCGCGGGCGGGCCGTCCCCCGTGGCGTCGATCTCGTGCTCGACGGTCCGTACCATCCACTCTTCGCCCAGCGCCTCGCGGACCCGCACGACGGAGTCGGCCGGCATCGACCAGTGCGGCTGGCTGGTCGAGTACATCCAGATCAGCAGGTCAGGCATGGTCGGTCGGGTCCGCAGGGAGACGGGCCGAGCCTCGGCCGGCTCGGTCGAGCAGAGTCGTCATTCCAGCGAGAACGCGCGCACGCCCTCCGTCGCGGCTAACCACTTCAGGAGCCGGCGCTTGGCATCATCGGCGCCGGTGATCGTGTAGACGTACTCCGCCCCCTCGGCGCTCCGCTTCATGCTGAGAGGCTGTGCGCGGATGCCCAGCTCCCCGAGGAGGGCGGCGACGGGATCCGGCGTGGCGAGGGGACCCGACAAGGCGACCCGAAGCGTGCGCTCGGCCCGGGCCCGGAGCAGCCGCTCTTCGATCCTCCCAATCAGGAAGAGCACGAGGAAGACGAGGACGGCGGCGCCGATCGCCTCCACGTAGGCCCGAATCCCCACCGTGATGCCGATCGCGGCGACGACCCACAGGGTAGCCGCCGTTGTGAGGCCGAGCACGTTTCCTCTCGCCACCAGAATGGTGCCCGCGCCGATGAACCCGATTCCGGACACGATCTGGGCGGCGATCCGCCCCGGGTCGGAACGGACGAGCTCGTGGGTCGCGAAGCCGGAGGTGGCTATGCCCAGCGACGCCTCGGTGAGGAGCGTGGCGCCGACGCAGATGAGGATGTTCGTGCGAAGGCCGGCCGGTTTGCCCGCAAGCTCTCGCTCGAGGCCGACCAGCGCCCCGAGCGCCGTGGCCAGCGCGAGCCGGCCCAGGACGGGAAAGCGGAACGCCTCGATCCACGCCGGAAGCTGCTCCAGGAAGTCCTCCATTACGCCGGCTCCATCCCTGTGTGCGTCACGCCAGCCCAGCTCTCGGGAGGCTCAATCCCGCTCGACCCCAGAGGCGCCATCACTCCAACCCGACCCGGCGAAGGCCCATGCGGTCGTACGCCTCCTCCATCACCGGACCGGCGATCGCCCGCGCCCGCTCAGCCCCCTCGCTCAGAATCTCCCGAATGAGCTTCGGCTTCGCACGCAGCTCGTCGGCCCGCTCGCGGATCGGCGCCAGGGTCTCCGCTATGTTGCTCGCCAGCTTGAGCTTGCAATCCACGCAGCCGATCTCGGCCGTCTGACAGCGGGCCTCGATCTCCTCCCGTTCTGCCTCTGTCGAGAACGCCCCATGCAGGGAGAAGATGTTGCAGACGTGAGGGTTGCCGGGATCGTCCCGGCGTTTTCTGGCCGGATCCGTCACTGCGGTGCGGATCACCGAGGCCAGCTCGTCGGGCGTTGCCAGCAGCGGGATGACGTTGTCCCGGGACTTGGACATCTTGGCGACGCCGTCGAGGCCGAGCACGCGACGGCCGGGACCGATGATCAAGGCATCGGGCTCGGGGAAAAGCTCGCCGAAGCGACCGTTCCACCGTCGGGCGATCTCGCGCGTGAGCTCCAGGTGCTGGCGCTGGTCCTCCCCGACCGGGACGTACTCCGCCAGGTAGAGGAGGATGTCGGCGGCCTGGAGGACCGGGTAGCTCAGAAGGCCGGCGCTCACCGACTCCACCCGCTCCGACTTGTCCTTGAACTGCGTCATCCGACCGAGCTCCCCGAGCGGCGTGACCGTGTTGAACAGCCACTGGAGCTCGGCGTGCTCGGGCACGTGCGACTGGACGAAGAGGGTGCAGCGATCGGGCTCCAGCCCGCTGGCCACCAGGGACACCGCCACATCGAACACCCGCTCCGGCAGCTCGTCGACGCGATACGGTATCGTGATGGCGTGCAGGTCCACGATGCAGTAGATGCACTCGTAGTCCTCAGTGAGGTCCACCCAGTTCTTGATCGCGCCCAGGTAGTTGCCGAGGTGGACTTCCCCGGACGGCTGTATCCCGCTGAAGACGCGTTTTCGTTCGGTCGTCATAGCTTCGGAAGGAGTCGGATTTCGGGGCCCGCCCGATTGCCTGGAGGAGTCGGAAGAGCCCGGCTAAGTTATTCCGCCCTAAGGACCGTAGCAAGCAAGGATGGCAGGCAACAACATCCGCTCTGACGCCGCGTGCGTGGAGAGGAAGAGGCGATGAACTGGAATCTGGGCCCGGAAGACCGCGAGCTGCTCGAGGCGGCAAGGGAGGCGGCCGACAGGGCCGGACGGGTGCACCGAGCGCGCGCCGGCGGCGCTGGATCCATGAGGTGGGAGGAGAAGGGCACCTCCGACTTCGTGACCGATGTTGACCGGGACGCGGAACGAGCGATCGTCGAGACACTGCTAGGCCGCTTCCC
>JBDHFW010000238.1:0-4088 GCA_039590175.1 Gemmatimonadota bacterium
GGTACTGGCCAGCATTGAGCGTGAGGTCGCGGCCATCCTCGCGGCGCGAGGCGAGAGGGCGATCTTCAAGAAGGCGCCCGAGTTCGGCGCGGGCTGGAACTCCGACCGGATGGAGACGGCTATCCAGGCGGCGCTGGACGACCCGGAGGTGGATGCCATCGTCGCCCCGGGCGCCCTGATCACCCAAGCCGCCGCGCGGATGGAGCTCGGCAAGCCGCTGATCAGCGCCTACGTGCAGCGGCTGGACCTCTTCAAGATCGCGGACGTCCGCGGCGACCGTTCGGCGAAGCCAAACCTCAACTTCATGCTCATCGCCAACCGCGCCGAAGGCGACATCCGCGAGCTCCTCGAGCTGGTGCCGACCAAGCGGATTCACGTTCTGATCGACGCCGCTGTGCTCGATCAGCTCACGCTACTGGTTGGAGAGATCGAGGATCTCGAGGGCGCGACGGAGACCGCCGCCCTGGCGGCCCTTGGCGACGCCCAGGCCGCCATCCTCACGCGACTCCCCCGACTGACGATCGACGAGCACATGCGCTTGATACAGGGCCTGAACGCCCGCCGCATTCCGACGTTCAGCGTGGAGGGACATGGCGACGTCCTCCACGGCGCGCTGGCGGCCCGAACGCCGGAGCTCACGACGGTCGCCGCGCGACGCGTGGCCGTCAACATCAGCGAGCTCATGCGCGGGGCGTCGATGGAGGACCTTCCGATCCTGGTCTCCGCCGATCCTCGCCTGCTCATGAACGCGGAGACGGCCGTGGAGATCGGCTACCGGCCCAGCGTGGCAACGATGGCGCTGGCCACGTGGATCAATGAGAACGCGCTCGAGCTCGCCAGGGAGCCGCTCATGTTCTCACAGGTGCTGAAGTACGTCGAGCGCGGCAATCTGAGGCTGGCGATCTCAGCGCAGGACATCGTGACCGCCGAGAAGGAGCGGGGCCTGGCCCGGAGCCCGATTCTGCCACAGATCGGCGCCGTCGGCGAGATCAGCGGACTAAGCCAGAACTTCCTCGAGGGGGTCGTTCCCGACCGGACTGCCTCCGCCGGGGTCGAAGCCAGCCAGATGATCTACGACGATGCGACGATCAGCGATTACCGAAGCTCCGGCCGACTCCTCGAGAGTACCCAGCAACTCTACGACGCGACGCGACTCGAGGCGTTCGATCAGGCCGGCACCGAGTATCTCCGCTATGCTCTCTCACTGATCCTTTACCAAATCGACGTCGGGAATCTGCAGGTCACGCAGGAGAACCTGGAGCTGGCCAAGTTCCGGGCCGAAGTCGGCTATTCGGGACGGGATGAGGTCTACCGGTGGGAGGCGGAGGTTGCAAAGCGCCAGAGCCGACTGTTCGCGAGTCTGGCTCTGGTGGAGACGGAGCGAATCCGCCTCAACCAGATCCTCGCCTTGCAGCAGGACCGGAGATGGCAGCCGCAGGAAGTTAGCGAGCCCGAGGACCAGTTCCCGTTCTTCGTGGAGATCCTCACGCCCCTGTTCGCCGACGCCGGGGAGCTGGAGCGGTTCCGGATGCTCGCCGTGGAGTACGCGCGGGAGAACGACCCGGAGCTTCGGGCGATCGACAAGCAGATCGAGGCGCAGGACATCCAGGTGGGCCAGCGGAAGCGAAGCTGGTACCTCCCCTCGATCTCCGCCGGATTCTCCTGGAATTACCAGATCGACCGTAGGCCGCCGCTGGACGAGATCGACGAGAATCTGTGGGCCTTCAACTTCACGGCCAGATATCCGCTGTTTCAGGGGACAGCGCGGGCCTACGAAGTGGGACGCACCAGCTCCGAGCTGGAGAGGCTCTTCCGCGAGCAGCGGCTGACGGGCGACATCGTCGAGCGGCAGACGCGCACTGCACTCAGACAGCTGGAGAGCTCGTACCCGGCCATTTTCTTCAACCGTCGCCAGGCCGAGGCAGCGGGCCGCAACTTCGAGCTCGTGCAGGACAAGTACGCCCAGGGTCTCGTCAACGTCACCGATCTGCTGGAGGCCCAGAACGAGAGCTTCGTGGCCGCCCAGGGCGCCGCGGCCGCGGTCTATGCGTTCCTCATCGACCTCGTGAACTTCCAGCGCGCGCTCGCCTGGTTCGAGGACGACAGGACCCCTGAGGAGCAGCAGCAATTCCGGCAGCGAATCGACGCCGCCCTGAGCACGAACTAGATCGCGACTGACTCTTATGGCCAACCAGCCCGAACGGCTGACAACCGGATCAAGCACCGTGAAGCGAAGAGCAGGGATCATGACCATACCACGAGCAGCAACGCGCAACCTCCTTCTTCCAGCCCTGTCGGCCCTTCTGGCCACATCGGGATGTGGCGGCGGAGAGGAGGCCGAGCCTCCGCCCGTCGCAAGGCCGATCAGCACGATGGTCGTCGGGGGCATGGGCGGAGGCCGCCTCACCTTCCCCGGCACCACCCAGGCGGCCGATCGGGCAGAGCTCTCCTTCCGGGTCGCGGGGCCGTTGATCGAGTTCCCGGTCAACGAGGGAGACCAGGTCAGGCAGGGGCAGCTGCTCGCCCGCATCGATCCCCGGGACTACCGGATCGCGCTCGCCGAGGCCAAGGCCGCCTACGACCAGGCGGAGGCGGATGCCCAACGCTATCGGCGGCTTTACGAGCGGGAAGCGGTCCCGCTAGCGGATCTGGAGCTGGCCACGGCCCGTCGCGACGTGGCAAGGGCTCGTTTCGAGCAGGCGCAGGCCGACCTGAGGGATACGGAGCTCCGTGCCCCCTTCGCCGGCCAGATCGGGCTCAAGTACGTCGAGAACTTCGAGGACGTGCTGTCCAAGGAGGGGATCCTGAGCCTGCACAACGTCGGGCAGGTCGAGATCGTGATCAACGTCCCCGAGTCGGTCATGGCCACGGTGCGTGAGGGTCACATTCCGACCATCGTGACGACCTTCGATGTCGCACCGAACCGATCTTATCCGATGCAGGTCAAGGAGTTCGCAGTGGCCGCCGATCCGGCCACGCAGACGTTCCCGATCACCTTTACGATGCCCCAGCCTACCGACCTGAGGGTGCTTCCGGGAATGACGGCGCTCGTCATCCTCTCCGACCTCCTGCTCGGCGAGGAAGACAGCGTGCCGATCACCGTGCCTGCCCATGCCGTGTTTACGGACGCAACCGGAGCCGCGCAGGTGTGGATCGTCGACACCGAGGCCCGAACCGTACACCGGCGCGGCGTGCGGGTCGGCCCGGTCACGGGGACGGAGAGCATCGTCGTGCTGGACGGCCTCACGCCGGGCGAGACGATCGCCGTGGCCGGGATCTACGTGCTCGAGGAAGGCCAGGAAATCCGCTTGATGGACAGCTAGGAGAGGGAGACGCGCGTACCGATGAACATCGCCGAGCTCGCCATCCGGAAGAGCACCATCACCTGGACGCTCTCCATCCTCCTTCTCGTGGTCGGCTACAAGTCGTTCAACAGTCTTCCCAGGCTCGAGGATCCCGAGTTCACGATCAAGGACGCGATCATTTCGACGCCCTACCCGGGCGCTTCGGCTAAAGAGGTCGAGGAGGAGGTCTCCGACGTCATCGAGCGGGCCGTGCAGGAGCTGGGTCAGCTCAAGCGCGTCCAGTCCACCAACACGCGGGGCATGTCGTCGGTCAAGGCGACGATCAAGGACCAGTATGACGCCGCGGCGCTGCCGCAGGTGTGGGACGAGCTGCGGCGGAAGGTGAACGACTACCAGAACCGGCTACCGCCCGGAGCCGGCCCATCGATCGTCAATGACGACTTCGGCGACGTGTACGGGGTGTACGCCGTTCTCACGGGCGAAGGCTACACGATGGCCGAGCTGTACGAGTACGCGAAGCTCCTCCGACGGGAGCTCCTGCTCGTACAGGATGTCAAGCGGGTCATCCTGTGGGGGAACAATCCGGAGACGATCTACGTCGAGATGTCGCGGGCCAAGATGGCCGCCCTCGGGATCTCGCAGGACGACATCTTCCGGGCTCTTCAGGCGAAGAACCTGCCGGCCGACGCGGGCCGAGTGGAGCTCGGTTTCGACTTCATCTCCATCGTCCCGACCGGCGAGTTCGCGTCCGAGAAGGAGTTCGGCGAGCTCCTCATCACCACC
>JBDHFW010000239.1:0-6903 GCA_039590175.1 Gemmatimonadota bacterium
GTCGGTGGGTCGACGCAAATCGGCCGTGGCGAGACTCACGATGCGTCCCGGGACCGGCCTTTGGCGGATCAACGGGCGCGAGCTGGACGAGTACTTCCCGATGCACCGGCACCGAGAGGTCGTCGAGCGGCCTATCGGGGTCGTCAGTGCCGAGGGGTCGTACGACATGCTGGTGCGCGTCCGTGGTGGAGGTCCGACGGGGCAGGCGGGAGCCGTGCAGTTGGCCGTGGCGCGGGCGCTCGTCGAGGCCGATCCGGACCAGCGCCCGGTGCTTCGCTCCCATGGCCTGCTCACGAGGGACTCGCGCACCGTCGAGCGCAAGAAGCCCGGACAGCCGAAGGCGCGTAAGCGCTTCCAGTTCTCCAAACGGTAGACTAAACGGTACACTAACGGGATTGGATCTCCACCAGGGAGTCGCCATTAGGATGTCGGATGTCGGTCTGAAGGATCTGCTGCAAGCGGGTGTGCATTTCGGGCACCAGACACACCGCTGGAACCCGAAGATGAAGAGGTACATCTTCGCGGAGCGCGGCGGCATCTACATCATCGACCTGAAGAAGACCTTGCTGCAGATCCGGCGAGCTCAGGATCTCGTTCGCGAGACGGTGCTTGCCGGCGATTCCGTTCTGTTCGTGTGCACGAAGCCGCAGTTGAAGGAAACCGTCAAGACGGAGGCGGAGCGCGCCGGTGCCTTCTACGTGACCGAGCGCTGGATGGGCGGCATGCTCACGAACTTCCAGACGATCAAGAAGAACATCTCGCGGCTCAAGGAGCTCGAGCGAGGCGCCGACGAAGGCGCGTTCGATTTCTATACCAAGAAGGAGCAGCTGCTTCTGGAGCGAGAGAGGCAGAAGCTCGAGCGCTATCTCTCCGGCATCAAGGACATGACGAAGCTGCCCGGCCTCGTCTTCGTCGTCGATGCGAAGAAGGAGGAGATAGCCGTACGCGAGGCGAATCGGCTCGAGATCCCGGTGGTGGCGATCGCTGACACGAACGCGGATCCCGACATGATCACGATCCCGATCGCGGGCAACGACGACGCGATTCGCTCCGTCGCGCTGATCGCGCGGGTCATCGCGGACTCGCTCGAGCGAGCGACACGTGAGGCTCCGCAGTTGGCCGCCGTGGCGAAGGACGAGGACGAGGTCTACACCTACTCGTCCGACATGACCGAGCGGGAGGACAAGTCGGCTCGTCGCAAACAACGAAAGCCGCGTCCGCGCCGTCGGCCCAAGCCCGAGGTGATCGCCGCACGGCTGCACCACACGAACGGCGAGGCTGAAGGAGAGGGATCGGAGCAGGAAGCGGCCGATGCCGCCGAGGGCGACAAAGCCGCTGCTGCCGCGGAGGGCGAGACAGTCGCTGCCACCCCGGGCGACGAGACGGCGGAGACCGACGTCTCGGAGGCAGACGGCGGTCCGAACGATGCGGAAGTCGATGACGACGCGGCCTCGGGAGAGGAGGCGGTGGCGGTCTCGCCCGACGCGTCCGGAGATGAAGAGGAGCGCGGGGCGGGCTGAGGAGCTGCCAAAGGCCACCGCGGGGTGGCCTTTTTTTTGGCCCGCGCTTACGAAGAGATCGCCGTCTTGGACGGCGTGCTGCATGAGCCTACCCGGTCCAGCGGGGTGCAGGCTCCTAGATAACGACGAGCGGAAGGATCCACGAAGATGACCGAGATCACGGCTGCAGCGGTCAAGGCGCTAAGAGAGCGGACCGGAGCCGGCATGATGGACTGCAAGCGAGCCTTGCAGGAGGCGCGCGGAGACGAGGAGAAGGCGATCGACCTTCTCAGGCAGAGTGGCGCGGCCAAGGCGGCGAAGCGAGCCCACCGGGCGGCCACGGAAGGAACGGTGGTTCTGGCTCGGGACGAGGCGACCGGGGCCGTGGCGATGGTGGAGGTGGCGAGCGAGACGGATTTCGTGGCGCGAAACGAGGATTTCCTCGCCTTCGCCGAGCGGGCGGCCGCCACGGCGCTAGCCGAGGGGGGCGAGGGCGCGGTGCGTCCGGGAGAAGAGCTTCTCGACCTGCCTGCGGACGCGCCCCTCCGAACCGAGCTCGATGAGCTGCGGGCCAAGATCGGGGAGAAACTGGACCTGTCTCGCTTCGTTCGATACCAGCCGGCGACGGATGCGGTTCTCGCCAGCTACATCCACTTCGGGAACCGTATCGGCGTGCTCATCGAGCTGGAGGGAACGAGCGAGTCTGGCGACCTGGCGAACCTGGCGCGGGACGTGGCGATGCACATCGCCGCCAGTCGTCCGTCGGGGATCACGCCGGATGACATCCCCGAGGAGGAGCGTGAGCGCGAGCGGCACGTCCTTGTCGAGCAGGCCGCGGCCGAGGGCAAGCCACCCGAGATCGCCGAGCGGATCGTCGACGGTCGCATGCGCAAGTTCTACGAGCAGGCCGCGCTTCTGTGGCAGCCTTTCGTGAAGGATCCGGATCGGAAGATTTCGGATCTGCTCGAAGAAGCGGGCCCCGAGGTGACCGTGGCGCGCTTCGTCCGCTTCGACGTCGCGGATTGATCGTGGCTGGAGCCGATAAGAACGGTCCGCCGATGAGAGTCGTTCGGAGATGACCGAGTCCAACGCCCTGAAGTACGGCCGCGCCGTCGTCAAGCTGTCGGGCGAGTCCCTCGCGGGAGACCGAGGCTTTGGCATCGAGCCGCCCGTCATCGAGGGCCTCACCCGGGAGATCGAGAAGGTACATGCCGCCGGCGTGCGGTTGGGCGTGGTCGTCGGCGGCGGCAACATCGTCCGCGGGGCCGTGGCGAGCAGACAGGGAATGGACCGGGTGAGCGCCGATTACATGGGGATGCTCGCCACCGTCATCAACGCCCTCGCACTCCAGGACATGCTGGAGCGCAACGGGATCGAGACCCGCGTGTTGAGCGCGATCCGCATGGAGGAGCTCGCGGAGCCCTACATCCGGCGCCGCGCCCTCCGCCACCTGGAGAAGGGTCGCGTGGTGATCTTCGCCGGTGGCACCGGGAACCCGTACTTTTCGACCGACACGGCAGCAGTGCTCCGGGCGATCGAGATCGAGGCCGACGTCATCCTGAAGGCGACGAAGGTGGATGGCGTCTACACGGCCGATCCGGAGACCCACCCGGATGCCGAGTTCATCCCTCGGATCTCGTACCTCGAGGTGATGACACGCGAGTTGGGCGTGATGGACGCGGCGGCGGTATCGCTCTGCAAGGAGAACGACCTTCCCGTGATCGTGCTCAACATTCGCCGGCCGGGGGCGATCCTGAGCGCCTTGAGGGGCGATCGGATCGGCACCATCGTGGCAAGGGCCTAGAGGGTTCGGAAGGAGAGAGAGGGATGGCCGAGGAGAAGATGCGAGAAGCTTCAGCTTCCATGGACAGAGCGATCGAGGCGATCCGGCGGGAGTTTACGACCGTGAGGACGGGGAAGGCCTCGCCGATGATCCTGGAGACGGTGCGGGTCGAGGCCTACGAATCCGTCATGCCCCTCAACCAGCTCGCCAACGTGTCGGTCCCGGAGCCGCAGCTTCTCGTGGTACAGCCCTACGACGCCAGCATCGCGTCCTCCATCGCGGCGGCGATACAGTCGGCCGACCTCGGCCTCAACCCGTCCGTGGACGGCAACATCATCAGAGTGCCGATCCCACCGCTGACGGAGGAACGCCGGCTGGAGTTCGTCAAGGTGCTCCACCGGATGGCCGAGGAGGGCCGCGTCTCCGTGCGCCACGTCCGACACGTGGTCAAGAAGGACCTGGAGACGATGCAGCTCCAGGAACTTACCGACAAGCACATCGAGTCCATCGACCGCCTCCTCGAGAAGAAGGAGGAGGAGGTCATGGAGGTGTGAGCGGGGCCGGCGGGATCGACGTCCGGCGGGCTCTCCGCACCTACGTTCTCGGGCGCGACGCCGGCTATGATCCGGCCCTGAAGGAAGAGCTGGCCGAATCGCGCCTCGAGCGCGGATCGGCGGGATCCGCTCCGCCCTCCACCTCGGATCCGGCTCTCCGGGCGCCTGACTCAGAATCCCGAGCCTCGTTCGGCGTGCCGGTACCGGAGCGTCTTGCCTTCCACCGCTCGGCGAGTCGCTGGCGCGATCTCATCCCGGGCCTGAGAAGCGGAGGAGCCTAGAACGGCCTCGCTCCTCGATCGCTTCGCAGCGCATCTCTCCCGCCGTCCCCATCTGCTCCCGCCGGGAAGCCGCGTCCTCCTGGCCGTCTCGGGCGGCCCCGATTCCATCGCCCTCCTCCACCTCGTGCGCTCGCTGGCCGAGGAAAACCGCTGGCGCCCCCTCGCCGCTCACTTCGACCACGGAATCCGGGCGGGAAGCGACGAGGAGGCGAGACAGGTCGTCGACTGGACCGAAGCGCTCGGCCTCGAGTGTCGAGTCGGCGTTCCTTCCCGGGCCCTGTCCCCGCGGCAGGCGCAACTCCGAGCCGCGCGCTACTCCTTTTTGCACGAGGTCGCCGAGGAGGAGAGCGTAGACCGGATCGCGACCGCGCACCACGCTGACGATCAGGCCGAGACGGTGCTCTTCCGGATTCTCCGGGGGACGGGCGTGCGAGGGCTGGCCGGGATCCCGGAGCGGCGAGGCAGGATCGTGAGGCCGCTCCTGGGGTTTTGGCGAGAAGAGCTGGAGAGCTACTTGCAGGACGCTGGAATCGCGTACTTGACGGATCCATCCAACGTGGATCCGCGCTGGACGCGGGCATTGATTCGAACGAGGGTGCTGCCCGCATTGGAGTCGGCGTGGGATGGCCCCGTTCGCGAGCGCCTGGTGCAGGTGGCCCGTTCCGCACGGCGGACGGATCGGGCGTTGTTGGCGCAGGCGCGCCAAGCGCTGAAACGAAGCGATGTTACGAAGGATGGACGTGGGTTCCGGTTTGTACGAGCAGGCTTCGCCCGGTATCATCCGGCGGTGCAGGCGAGAGCGCTCGCCTTTTTGGCCGAGCGGCTGAATGTGCGCTTGTCGCGCGGAGGAACGCGCGTTGCGGTGGAGTTTATCAAAGGCGGGCAAAGCGGCGCTTCAGTGGATGTGGGCGGCGGGCTCGAGCTGCGGCGGGAGTTCGAGGAGCTGTCGCTCGGGGCCTCGGCGGCCGATAGGGGTTCGAGCACCGTGCGGATCGAGGCGCCTGGCGCAGGAGAAGGCTCGCTGAAGCTGGCGGGAAGGGGCTTCCACGTGACGTGGGCGCCCGCGAAGCAGCGGGCGGGCGGCGAGACAGGCGACGACGACCAGGACAGCTACTCGCTCGGGCAGGAGGACGCGAGCTGGCCGCTCGAGGTACGCAGCTGGCTGCCGGGCGACCGGATTCGCCTCAGGGGCGGAAGCCGCAAGCTGAAGCGCCTTTTCGGCGACCGGCGGATTCCGCTCTCGGAGCGCGGCCGAATCCCGGTGCTCTCGGACGCGGAGGGTCGCGTGCTCTGGGTTCGGGGAATAGCGAAGGCCAGTCTCGGCGATCCGAGCAAAGACGAGCGGAAGCGTGCCCGGCTGACCATCGAGATCGAGGAGCATTAGAGAGCTCGTAAATGACTGAAACCACAGCCTTGTCGGACACCGTGGCCGAACTAGACGTCGAAAAGCTGACGGGCGGACGCCCGGTCGAGCGCATCGTGTACTCGTCGAAGGAGATCGCCGAGCAGGTCGCCCGCATCGGGGAGGAGATCACCCGGGAGTACGAGGGAGAGGCGGATCTACTGATTCTCGGGCTCCTCAAAGGCTCGTTCATCTTTCTGAGCGATCTCGTCCGGCGGATCTCGCGCCCGCTGCAGGTGGATTTCCTCGTGGCTTCGAGCTACGGTTCCGGCACCTCCTCATCGGGGGTCGTGCAGCTGCTGTACGATCCGGCGGCGCCGATCGTGGACCGTAACGTCATTATCGTCGAAGACATCGTGGACAGCGGAAACACGCTGAGCCGGATGATCGAGGCGCTGGAGGGCCGCGGGCCGAAGTCGTTGGAGATCTGCGCGTTGCTGCACAAGCACATAGCGCCGCGACTAGCCAAGGAGCCGCGTTGGGTGGGCTTCGATGCGCCTCCTGATTTTCTCGTGGGCTACGGGCTCGACCACGCCGAGGACTTCCGTCATCTTCCGTTTGTAGCGAGCCTCTCAGAATAGGACCGACCTCCCGCGGACGCGTTCGCGGGAAGAGGTATAGGTAGAACGGATGCAAAAACCAGCCAACGGACCGGAGAACATGGATGGGGGCCGCATGAACCGATTCCTGCGGACCGCGTCCTTCTGGGCCCTCATCGTTCTGATTCCACTGCTGATCTTCCAGTTGATGAACAGCAACCGGGAAGCGCAGCAGGAGCTCACATACTCCGAGTTCCGCGCCCAGGTAACGGGCGGAAACGTGGAGAGCGTCACGATTCAGGAGGGACGCAAGCTGGAGGGAGTCCTCCGGTCGAGCATCGAGAAGAGCGGCGTCCAGGTGGAGAAGTTCCACACGCTCCTGCCGTTCGAGGCGGACAAGGCGCTCATCGACGAGCTGGAGGAGGCCGGGGTCCAGAGTCAGGGCGAAGGCCCCGGGAACAACTGGGTCGGACTCCTGGTGGGCGTCCTGCCGTGGCTGCTGATCATCGGTCTGTGGGTCTTCCTCTTCCGACAGATGCAGAGCGGTGGATCGCGGGCGTTCAGCTTCGGGAAATCCAAGGCCAAGCTGCTGTCCGGGGACACGCCCAAGGTCACGTTCGCGGATGTCGCCGGGTGCGACGAAGCGAAGGAGGAGCTCGAGGAGATCATCGAGTTCCTGAAGGACCCGGCCAAGTTCAGCCGGCTCGGCGGCCGCCTTCCCAAGGGCGCGTTGCTCATCGGCCCTCCAGGAACCGGGAAGACGCTGCTCGCCCGGGCCGTCGCCGGTGAGGCGGCACGTCCCTTCTTCTCGATGTCGGGCTCCGACTTCGTCGAGATGTTCGTCG
>JBDHFW010000240.1:0-5839 GCA_039590175.1 Gemmatimonadota bacterium
GACGAGGCTTAGGCACCGGGCTCAGCTGTCGGATACAGCAGGTCGAGTGCGGGTACAGGTCAGGGGTCGGCCGCGCGTAGGCGCCCGAGATCCTGCGGGAAGCGGTCCAGCCCTCCCGGCTGGCCGCTGATGCAAAAGTGGCAACGCACTACTCAGCAGTCAAATGGCAAATGACGACGTCTTCCCACCCGAGGCACGTCAAGCTTCCGCAGAATGCCCACGATGCTTGGTCGGCCGCGGCCCACGGGCAAGGAGACGCGAGAGTTGGCTCGCCGGGTTGTCGGACAAGACCCGGGTGGCTTTCTCGAAGCTCTCAAGCAACTCGACCCATTCACCGACATCTCAGAACTAGGGTCGCGAATGTCGTTTGACCTGTCCGACGGACTTATGCACGCCACCCTACATGTCCACGGTCAGCAGGTGATTCCTAAAGAATCGAAGTCACTGCTGAAGAGCGGCAAACTGTCCGTGAAGGAAATGCCGAAATCGAAGTACTACGCGATTCACCAGGACTACGTGTGTTCGTGTGCACTGCGAGTCGCAGGCGAACTGTTGGCGATTCTGCCGATCAACGCTGTTCTTGTGACAGCAGTTGATAGCATGCTCAACACGAGCACGGGCCTCATGGAAGACCAAGCCATCCTCTCCGTTGCAATCCCCAAAGCGACATTGGAGAGGCTTAACCTCCAAGCTGTTGATCCGTCTGACTCGATGGAAAACTTCGTCCACAACATGGACTTCAAGAAGACGAAAGGCTTCGGTCCAGTCGAGCCTGTAGATACGTCGCAGCTCTCGCTCACTCGGTCGGAGAAGCGGACCGAAGTGAGGGATTCCCACGACCGGCTCGCTTCGGTGCCTGGTACGGGTGAGACTCTTCGCTAGCCGTCCGCAAGAACCACAAGGGAACGTCGCGCAGACGTTCTTTCAAAAGTTGGCGCGTACCGGGAGCGATAGGTTCACTCTCTATATAGAAGACCCCCGGCCTGGGGGGCTTGCCCTTCTGTGAGAGGTGTCTGAAAGTCAGGTTCACGCGTTCACACTTTATATAGAAGACCCCCGGCCTGGGGGGCTTGCCCTTCTGTGAGAGGTGTCTGAAAGTCAGGTTCACGCCAGTTCGGAGACGTAATGCCGTATATCGACACTACTTGGAAGATCAAAGAGTACGCAAGCTGGGCAGAGTATAGTGACTGGGTTGCTGGCTGGGATGTAGGTTCACCGGCGGAATCCGCCTACCTCCTTCGTGGCCAGGCTGACTATGACTGGACGCTCTATCCGACGCTGCGGCGGCAGCTACCGTTTGACGAGGACGGGTTGGCTGAGGGGGGCGCCAATGTTGACGCTTGTACTCGCCTTGTTCGGGACATCGAGAGACACACTCTACGCATCTTTCGCTACCAAGCGCATCTTCATCTAGGTCCAGAGAGGCTCCCGGGGGAGAAGGAATTCCTGGACTGGTGGGCCCTCATGCGGCACTACGGGGCTCCCACGAGACTCCTGGACTGGACAGCATCGCCCTTTGTCGCGCTATATCACGCTGTGCTCGGCAAATTGAAAACGGACGGAGCGGTCTGGGTCATTCACCCAGGGTCATTCATGTCGGACTCCAATGCTGATGCGTTGGGGCTTGCAGGAGGAGAACACCTGGACTTCGACCCTGATGCGTTTTCCCCGCTACGTTTGAGGTTCTTCAAGATGAAGTTCCCTACGGAGCGCGTGATAGCGCAGCAAGCCCATTTTTCGGCCTGCACCGATCCGATCCAAGACCAGGCTGCTGTGGTCGCTCACGTGCTGGGTAAGGAGATTCCGTTCGATACGGCGCACAAGATTCGAATACCAGCCACGGAGAAGATCGCGATACTCCGAAAGCTCAAACAGATGAATGTGACGGCCGCGACGCTGTACCCGGGGCTAGATGGGCTCGGCCGCTCACTGGACGAATATGTGCGACTGGAAGCACATCGAACCGTCGATTGAGCCCAGTTTCTGGCCGTTTGGCGGGTTCAGGAATCCGCCCTGTGGTGTGAAGTGTGGTAGACCCAGCGGGATTCAGCCGGACTGAGCCGGACAGCCGATCAGACCGCGATCTAAGTAACGCTTTCTACGAGGTACAGTTACGGACCAAGCCGGACTTCGCGGGAAACGCCAGATAGATCTCGAAAACCGGCGCCCTCACGGGCTTGTTACGGACCAAGCCGGACTTCGCGGGAAACGCCAGATAGATCTCGAAAACCGGCGCCCTCACGGGCTTGAGGGTTCGAATCCCTCCCCCTCCGTTCCACTTACAGCGTTTTCCACATCAGCTATTATCACAATGGGCACGCGGATGGGCAACGATGATCACGATCACGTTCCGCATCGATGACGAAGAACACATCCTCACGGCCCAGGTTTGGGAGATTGCCGCAGATGGGCGGCCGCGAGAGCACCCGGTAACGGCAGACACGGTTGAGGAGCTCCCGCCTGACTGGGCGGCGGCTATTCGGCAGTACGTATCGGAGACCCGTCGGTTAGCCGGTGAGGTTAAAGTCGGTTGAAGGGGGCTTCCGTGGGCAGACGATTCCAGTGTGACGGCGACGAATGGGAGTTGGGCGACGTAATAGCCGGCGGTGGGGACGTGATCTACACGCACCCAGGTGGCCCACTAGAAGGACCTCCGCTTGACCTGTATCCAGTGAATTGCGTGAGCAATCCCGAGCGCCGCTCACCTGCTCCTTTGAAGGTTCGGAAGGGAACCGACATTGGCGGGCTGGACGACGCCGAACTCTGCGCACTACTGACCGACGTTCTCCGTGAACCGTGAGTTGTCCTGACCCCCCGTCCAGACCTTGCAAGCTTCCGGCAATTTGCCGGAAGCTTGCAAGGGCGATGTCCGCGATGTTGTAGATCGGTGGGTCGAAGTCGATGAGGTGGTCTGCCGCAGGTTTTTCAGATCCGGCAAGGTTGCCGTTACTGAAAACTTCTAGCCAACCGTTGACCGTGCCGACACTCACAGCGAGCGCGCACCAGGCTCATCGGGCTGACGATCGAACGCGACCAGTATCGCCGCGAACAAGCGATTCGGATCGCAAACCCCGACGATCCCGACAACCCGCTTACACTTACTGAGTTCGAGGAACTCCGTGAGCTGAGGCAATACGAATACTAGGGCGTCCCGGTCGGGTTCCTCCCGCGGGGCACGGGGGACGGTGGGTCCCATCACCGTTTGGACCCGTCGGGCGCCCTCAAACTTCGAGAGAGTCCCGTGAAGCAACGACGCCCGCGACGGGTGAGCCTTACGCGGATCAGCCCGTGGAAGTTCTAACCAGATGTAGGTAGGGGCGGCCCCGAAGGAACCGCCCCTGCCTGCCAATAGCCTGCGTTGGGTGGGTGCAGTCTACTCGTCAGTCTTACCGAGCGGTCTGAAGGACCCGGTCACTTCCACATCGACGCGATACCCGTCAACGCTGTCAGGAATCGCTTCCATAGACTCCGGCATCTCTTGGGCAAGGAAAACCCTGATGCAGGGTACGCCATCACACTCTCCAATGCCGGTCCCCACGACACCCGGAAGCGTCATCCATTCTTCCGTATGCAGACTTAGAACGTCCTGAATCGACCTGGCCACCGAATCACCGCTCGACATTCGTGCGTTCCTCTCTTCGCCCGAGCCGGAGCAGGCGCAGAGGCTTAAGAGGAGTAGGCCAGCCGTCACGCAGAAAGCACGGAGGCCAAGGGAGGGACAAGAAAGAACGGTCCCTCCGCTGACGGTTCTGTTTGCCCGAGCAATCAGAAAGCGACGACGGCTTCGTTGGAGCAGGTGGCTGTACCGGCCTCGCATACTTGGTAGGTGTACGAGCCCCCGCCCCGCTGGTCGATGTTATCCGTGTAGGCCCCGTCGTTCGCCGTGGTGGTCATAAGTCCGCCATCACGGTACACGTCCACATCCGTGGAGTTAGCGCCGGACCATTCGAGGTCCGCCTTCTTAAGCCCCCGGACCTTGTAGCCGCTCGCGCTCAAGCTGATGCCGCCCGTCCCGCCGTCGGTCACCGTGACGCTCTGCGAGAAAGTGTCCGTGTCCCCGTCGTCGTCGGTGACAGTAAGACTGACCGTACGGGTCCCCCCCGACGAGTAGGTGTGACTGGGGTCCTGCGTCGTCGATCCGTTCCCATCACCGAAGTCCCAACTCCATCCGATTACGCTTCCGTCGTTGTCGGAGCTGCCATCCGTGAAGTTGGCCGTGAGCTCGGACGTTGTGAATGAAAAGTCTGCCGTGGGCGGGAGGTTCGATGGCGTACCGCCACCGTTGCACTGGTTCAAGTCGGTTTCGACTTCCACGCCGAAACGAATCAACACGGGCTGAATCGGGTGGGCCAGCGTCCGCGTCGAGCTTCCGGCGAAGAGCAGCGCCGTCGGATTACTGCCCGTCTCCGTGACGATCAGGGATCCCGAGTCGCCGCCGCCGCTGAAGTTCGCAGGATTGCCGTTCGCATCGGTGGCCGTGGCGTCTGGAATTGAAAGGAGGTTGACGAAGGTAGCCGCGGCTTTGCACCGAAGGCAGAACGGACCGGCGCACTCGTAGCAGATGCTCGCCGTGACGTTTTCTGTATCGATTTCGCCGTGAGTCCACAGGGTCGTGCGTCCAAACTTCTGCACGTCCGTACCGACGCTGGCCTCGGAGGCGGTCTCTGAAGGGGCTCCGTAAGCGGGGGTAGAGCCAGTAACATCCGCTGCCGAGAAGATCGCCGAGATCGCAGCGTCCATCACGTTGTCGGCCCCGCTGAGATCGATCGGCTCGAAGTCGGCCAGAGTGGCGATCGCGTCCTGTGGATTCTGCCCGCCGTCGAAGGGACCGGGCTGCAATGTGTTGTCCCCTATCGCGGCGTTGTTGACGTCCGCGAGGACGTGGTTGTTGCTCAGGATGTAGCACTGATTCGAGGCATCCCGAACCACCGTTCCGAGCGTGCCCGCCGTGATGTTCGGATGCCCGACCGAGTAACCGTTAGGTGCGGGGCTTGTCTTGTCGGTCGTGCCGCCAGCCACAAACATGCCCGTCACCTCGACCGCCACCGGAACGTCGTCTAGTCTCGACGGGACACCGGCGACACCCGGTGTGGCGAGGAATACCTTGACCCCCGGCTCCCCATCCACGATCCCGACACCGTGACCGACAACGTCCGCGATCGCCATGAGGCGGTCTCCGTGACGCTTCTGGGCAGCGAGCGCGGGACCTAGATCCTGCTGGAACGCGGAAGGCTGCTCCGGAGCCGCCCTCAGATCAGGAGTAGCCTCAGGTGCGGTGGGCGGCTCCGTTTCCCCATCGGAACAGCCAAAGGAGATGAGAACCGCCACTGAGGCGGCAAGCAGAGGCCGGGAAGCGTTCGGTCGCAGCGAAGCCTTCATCTTACTTCTCTCCGGGCATGGACCCGCAGCATCAATAGCTGGGGAAAGCCGTCTGTAGAAAGCCAGCGTTGAAGAGAAATCAGCCGAATGGTCGTGTCAACAAGCAAGAAAAAGACCCATGAGAAACACCGGGCAGAAGGCGTTGCGAGACTGAGCGTTACGTCAGCGTGAGCCCGAAACTACCTGCGATTCCCAGTAGATCGAAAACGACAATATTGATCGTCGAGGTACATGGGAGACACGCTGGAAGCCCGAGGACAACTAGGCTGTTCTACGAGGACGAGATCAGGAGCGTGGAGGGGCCGCGTTGTTACACGTGTAACAGGTTCGTGGATGCACGGAGGGGCGGTCCCGAAGGAACCGCCCCTTTTAGATTCACCCGGCAAGTTGCCGTCTACGATCCGTTGTTGATCAAGGCTATGGCAGCCTCAGCCGCCGGGCGCGACCTCGATCTGAACCA
>JBDHFW010000241.1:0-6020 GCA_039590175.1 Gemmatimonadota bacterium
CCTCCGAGGAGGAGGTGGGACGTAACCCGAGAGCACGCAGCGCCAAGCTCAGAGCCTGGGAGCGAAGGGGGGACGTGCCGTCCGTGGCTGCATCGTGAGCGGCCGACAGCGGTTTTGGACGCGCCGTCGGCGTAGCACGACCTGGATCGGCCTCGGGGTGGCCGTTCTGGTGGCTTCCATGGTCTGGACGGTGCGGAGGCAAACCGAGGCACGAGAAGTGGCCGTAGCCATCGATTCTCTGGAGTCGATCGAAGTCGTCGAACGCGCCCGATTCGCCGCGGCGATGCGCCGCGCCGACTCACTGGCGTCACGGGTTCGACTGCTGGAAGCGGCCGGCGAGCTGGGGCTTAGGCCGGCCACCGACGAGGAGATCTCGTTCATAGAGGACGTGTCGCCACCAACGAAGGGTACATCGGCGGAGGTTCCCGAGCCTCGATGACGGAAAAGAAAAGCTCGAACCGCTCACGGACACACCGGATGCGCACGCACGCACTGGCCGGCTTCTGGATCCTGGGGGCAGCCGTCTTTCTCGGACGATCGGTCCAGCTTCAGCTGCTGGACGACGATGTGTGGCGAGAACGGGCGCGCGCCCAGTACGCGACACACGTCGACCTGCCGGCCGAGCGCGGAGCCATTCTGGATCGCAACGGCCGCTCGCTCGTTCTCGACGCCCGACAGTTTCGAGCCTACGTCGCGATCCGCGAGATGGCCGACCCGGATCGGTCGATCGGCGCGGTAGGGCGAATCCTGGGGCTCTCCCGGGAAGAGGAAGCGAACCTGAGGGCGGCTGAAGGCGGTTGGGTCGCCGTGCGACGGAAGGTGTCGGCGGAGGATCGCGACCTCCTCGGCGACGCCGTGCGGCGAGGCCTCCACTTCGAGCCGCTGGCCTCCCGCGTCTACCCGGAGGGAGTCGCGCGCAGCATCCTGGGAGCCATCGACGCCGAGGGGCACGGGCGATCGGGCCTGGAGATGGCGCTCGACTCGCTTCTGACCGGAGAGACGGGCAAGGCCCTCACGCAGAGGGATGGTCGCGGCGAGCTCTACCGGCTTCCCGGCGCGGCCGTGTCGCCGCCCGTTCCGGGCCACGACGTGGTGCTGACGATCGACGCCGAGCTGCAGGCGATCGCCGAGGATGCACTCTCGCGGGCGCTCGAGTCGTCGGGCGCTTCGGGTGGAGATGTGCTGATCGTGGACCCGCGAACCGGCGATCTTCTCGCCGTCACCAGCCGGCGGCACGACGGCTCGCTGAAGGTGCCGGCGTTCACCGATCCGTTCGAGCCGGGGTCGACTGCCAAGCCCTTCCTTCTGGCCTCACTCCTGTCCGAGGGCCTGGTTTCCCTCACCGACAGCATCGACGTGCTGCACGGCGTCTTCAAGGATGGCCGCCGGGTGATCCGGGATGTCCATCCCTACGACAAGCTGACCGTGGCGGAGGTCGTCCGGTACTCGAGCAACGTGGGCGCCGCTCTGCTCTCGAAGCGGCTCTCGTACGACATGCAGTACAAGTACCTGCGCGATTTCGGGTTCGGCCTGCCGACGGGGATCGACTACCCCGCCGAGTCGTCCGGCCTCCTGCGGCGTCCGGACCGCTGGTCGGGCCTGAGCCAGGCCTCCCTGGCCATGGGCTACGAGATATCGGTAACCTCGCTGCAGCTCGTCATGGCCTACGCCGCGCTGGCCAACGGTGGCCGGCTTCTCCGTCCCCGCCTCGTCAAAGAGGTGCGAAGCCACACGGGCGAGCTGCTGGAGCGCCGGGATCCGCAGACCATACGGCGCGTGATCGATGAGCGGGTGGCGAGTCAGATCACCGAGGTCCTGACGTCGGTGGTGGAGGGCGGAACGGGCAAGCGGGCGGCCATGACCACGCTCACGGTCGCCGGAAAGTCCGGGACGGCTCGCCTGGTGAGCGGCGGCGGTTATCAGAGCCGATACGGCTCCTCCTTTGTCGCGTACAGCCCCGCTGAAGATCCCAGCCTCGTCATCTTCGCCAAGCTGGAAGACCCGCAAGGCGCCTTTTACGGCGGTTCCGTCGCCGCGCCGATCAGCCGCAGTGCTCTGCAGGCGGCGCTCGCCACGCGCGGCATCGAGATCTCTCGAGGAAAGGCCGTACCGTCCTCCTTCCACTTCGATTGGAAACAGGCGGTGGTTCCGGCCGGTCCGCCGGATGAGCTGGATCCCGCCGAGCCGTTCGCGCCCTCAGTCGCGCCGGATCCCGTTCGGTTCGCATCCAACGACGCGTCGAACGCGTCCACGAACGCGCCGATGGACCCGTCGCTGGACGCCGTTCGCTTCGCGTCGGTCCCGGGGAGCGCGAGACGGCTTCCGGACCTTCGCGGCCTGAGCGTCCGTTCCGCCGCGGCCCGACTCCACGCGCTCGGGCTGCAGACGAGACTGGAGGCCTCCGGGCGGGTGGAGTTCCAGACGCCGGCTCCCGGATCGCCGGTAGCGGTCGGCTCCGTCGTTCTCCTGCGGTGACGGCGAGCGGCGCTCCTGCGAACGCGGTTGCGAGGCGCCCCTGTCGGAGACGGGAGAGGCGGAACGACGGACTACGAGAACAGCGGCTGGCCGGCGATTCGGCCCGAGATCGGATCGACAGGCCTCCGGCCTATGGTGCTTGGGGGATAGGCGCAGTGATCACATTCGAGGCGGTTGAAGAGCGACTTCGCCTGCGCCGGGTGCCGGCGCGCTGGCAGGGGGAGCCGCCGGCCGCCTTCGATCGGCTCTCAGCGGATTCTCGCCTCATCGGTTCGGGAGATCTCTTCGTAGCGCTCGCCGGACTCAGGTCCGACGGCCACTCCTTCCTGCGGGAGGCCGCTCGGGCGGGAGCGGCGGCCGCGGTCGTGGAACGCCCCGCCGACCTGGACCTGCCGCAGCTCGTCGTCCCCGACACCCGCGTCGCGCTCGCCGACCTCGCCATGCTGTGTGAAGGCGATCCGGCCTCCGGGATGCGGCTGATCGGCATCACGGGCACGAACGGCAAGACGACGACCGCCTGGCTGGTCCGGCATCTTCTCGCCGGTCTCGGCCGCTCCGCCACCCTCGGGACTCTCGGGATCGTGGATACGGGCGGCCAGCGCCACCCCGGAGAGCTGACGACGCCGGATCCGCTCGTTCTGGCCGGCTCTCTGGGGATCCTGCGTGACCACGGCGTGGAGCTGGCGACGATGGAGGTCTCTTCGCACGCGCTCGATCAGCGTCGTGTCGACGGCCTCCGCTTCGACTACGCGGCCTTCACGAGCTTCAGCCGCGAGCACCTGGATTATCACGAGGAGATGACCAGCTACCGTGAGGCGAAGCTTCGGTTCGCGGAGCTGCTCGCGCCCGACGGCGTCCTGGTCATCAACGGCGACGAGCCGGCGTGGGACTCCCTCCGGGCCGCGCCGGGCGAGATCGTGACCACGGGGTTCGGCGACGGCCTCCAGGTGAGAGCCGAGTCCGTGGAGGCCCTTCCCGACGGCACTCGCTTCCGGCTCTGCGGAGAGTACGGGGAAGCCCTCGTGGAGCTCCCGCTCATCGGTCGGTTCAACGTGGAGAACGCGCTTTCGGCGGCGGGGATAGCGCTTCACCTCGGGATGTCTCCGGCCGAGGTGGCCGAGCGGCTCGGGTCGGTCCCCCAGGTCCCCGGCCGGTTCGAGATCCTGAACCGGGAGCCCGTCCTCGTCCTCAGGGACTACGCCCACACGCCGGACGCCTTCCGGCTCGCGCCCGCTGATGGGCGAAGTGGCCGGATCCCTGGCCGGTCACGTGATCGTCACCTCGGACAATCCGCGATCCGAGGATCCTGCCCGAATCGCCAACGAGACGGTGGCCCGGATGGATCCGAGCGCCTACGAGATCGTGCTCGATCGCCGCGAGGCTATCGGCCGGGCCTGGGAGCTGGCCGGTCCGGGCGACGCGGTGCTCCTCGCGGGCAAGGGCCACGAGACCTACCAGATCGTGGGGGGCCGCAAGCTCCCGTTCGATGAAGCGGAGATCGTGGCCGAGCTGCGAGGGGAGGCGGCGTGAGCTGGCCGGGCGGGATGGGGGTGGAGGGGTGAGCGAGCGGGTGATGTTCAGCTCGAACGACGTCCGCGAGGCTCTGGGACTCCCTCCCGATGGCGGAGGCAACAGCTACACCTCCGTCTCCACCGATACGCGCACCCTGAGGCCCGGCGCTCTCTTCGTGGCCCTCAAGGGCGAGCGCCACGACGCGGTCGACCTTCTCCCCGAGGCTGAAGCCAAAGGCGCCGTAGGCGCGGTGGTGCCCGAGGATCGAGCCCTCCCCGTCACGGAGCTCGAGCTCTTCGGCGTTCCGGACGCGACCCGGGCGCTCGGCGACCTGGCCGCCTGGCACCGGAAAGCGCGCGGCGTACGGGTCGTCGGCATAACGGGGAGCTCTGGCAAGACCACCGTCAAGGAGATGGCGGCCGCGGTCCTCAGCTGTGGATACCGCGTCTACAAGACAGCCGGGAACCTGAACAGCCAGGTCGGCCTGCCGTTGGCCATCCTCGAAGCCCCCGCCGATGCCGATCTCTGGGTGCTGGAGCTGGGAAGCAGCGAGCCGGGAGAGATCGCCCGACTCGCCGAGATCTCCGCGCCCACGGACGCCGTCGTCACCACCGTCGGGCCCGCGCACCTGGAGTTCTTCGGCACCGTCGATCGAGTGCTCGAGGAGAAGCTCTCGCTCATCGCGGCCGCCAGTTCAGACGGACGGGTCGTGGTTGGGGAGCGGCCCGAGAAGCTCGTAGCCGGCGCTCTGGAATTGCGGCCCGATACCATCGTGGCGGGAACCGGCGATGCAGCGTCCTGGCGTCCCGACGAGCATTCAGTCGCGGCGGAGGCGGTTCGTTTCGTCCGCGATGGCGTCGAATACCGTGTGCCTGCCGGGGGCCGCCATCACCTGGCGGATGCCCTCATCGTGGCGGCCCTGGGCGATGCGCTGGGGGTTCCGGCCGCGGAAGTTGCCCGCGGTCTCGGCACGTACCGGCCGCTCGGCATGCGGAGCGCGCTTGAGCAGGTCGGCGAGATGACCGTCATAGCGGACTGCTACAACGCCAATCCCGAGTCCTTCGCGGCCGCGATCGAGTACTGCGAGGAGGTGTTCCCGAACCGGCGGCTGGTGGCCGTCGTGGGGACGATGCTGGAGCTCGGGAAGGCTTCGAGAGCTGCCCACCGGCAGATCGCCGAGCGGCTGGTCCGGGCGCACTTCGACCTGGTCGCGGCGACCGGAGATTTTGTCGACGCGTTCGCGGGGCTCCGGATCGGCCGCAACGGCACCGGCGTCTTCGCCGCCGACAGCATCGAGCATCTCTGGGCGGAGCTGGCTCCGAGGCTGTCGGGCGACGAGGTCGTGCTCGTCAAAGCCTCGCGCGGCGTACGGCTCGATGGGATCGTCGACCGGCTGCGGTCGTTCGGTTCGGGTGTGGGTCCGAGCGGCGAGCCCGGCGCAGAGGAGGGCGACTGAATGCTCTTTCGTCTGCTTTTTCCTCTGTCCGATCGTCATATCATCTTCAACGTCTTCCAGTACATCTCCTTCCGGGCGGCGGGCGCCATGGTGACCGCCCTGCTCCTGACCTTCCTCGTGGGTCCGCCGGTCATCCGCTCGCTCAAGACGCGGGGGTGGGGGCAGGTCGTGAGGCTCGATGGGCCGAGCTCCCATTTCCACAAGGCGGGAACGCCGACCATGGGCGGGCTCATCATCGTGGCCACGGTCCTGATGTCGACGCTGCTCTGGGCCCGTCTCGACAACCCCTACGTGGTGATCGTGGCCGCCGCGACGGCCTGGTTCGGGGCGATCGGGTTCATGGACGACTACCTGAAGATCGTCCGACGCGAGCCGCGCGGCCTCGTGGTCAAGTACAAGCTCGTCTGGCAGATGGCCGCCGGGCTCACGCTCGGCGTCTTCCTGCTGTTGTTTCCGCTCTCCAGTCGGCCGCCGACGCACACGATGTTGCCCTTCTTCAAGGACTACTACGTCGTGTTCTGGGCCCCGCTCTATCCGCTCTTCGTCGCCCTCGTCGTCACCGGAAGCTCGAACGGCG
>JBDHFW010000242.1:0-3644 GCA_039590175.1 Gemmatimonadota bacterium
TCAATGGCTGCGGCAGAAGAGCTCGCCGGCGAGGTGGAGCGCCTCGCAGAGGGCGTCGACCTCCTGGGGCGTGTTGTACAGGTAGAGGCTGGCACGAGCGGTCGCATCGACTCCGAGGTGCTCCATGAGCGGTTGATTGCAGTGATGGCCGGCCCGGATCGCGATGCCTCGCTGATCGAGGATCGTCGCCAGGTCGTGAGCGTGGACATCCAGGTACGTGAAAGAGAAAACACCCACTCGCCCGTCGGTTGGTCCGTAGATCCGAAGGCCTTCGATCTCGCCGAGTCGTTCGAGAGCATACCCCGCGAGCTCCGTCTCGTACCGCCGGACGGCGTCCAGGCCGATGCCCTCCAGATAACGGATCGCCGCACCGAGGCCGACGGCGCCGGCGATGTTCGGCGTTCCCGCCTCGAACTTGTGAGGCAGCGCCGCCCAGGTGGATCCCTCGAGCGTGACGGAGTCGATCATCTCGCCGCCGCCTTGGTAAGGCGGCATCTCCTCCAGAATCGCGCGCCGTCCCCAGAGGACCCCGATCCCGGTCGGCCCGCACATCTTGTGGCCGCTGAACGCGTAGAAATCGCATCCCAGGGCACCCATGTCGAGGGCGAGGTGTGGGGCGGCCTGAGCGCCGTCCACAAGGCAGAGGGCACCGGCCTCGTGAGCGAGCGCGGCGATCTCCCGCACGGGATTGATGACGCCGAGGCTGTTGGAGATGTGGGTGACACCGACCAGACGCGTCCGCTCGGAGAGCATCCGGCCGTAGTCTTCCAGCACGAGCCGTCCCTCGGGGGAGACATCCACGAAACGCAGCGTGGCCCCGGCGCGCTCCGCCAGGAGCTGCCAAGGGACGATGTTGGAGTGGTGTTCCATCTTGGTGAGCAGGATCTCGTCGCCCGGGCCGATGTGGGCCTTGCCGAAGCTGCTCGCTACGAGGTTGATCGCCTCCGTCGTTCCTCTCACGAACACGATCTCCGCGGCATCCTCCGCGCCGATGTGGGCGGCGACGCAGGCGCGGGCGCCCTCGTACGCCTCGGTCGCGCGCACGCTGAGCTCGTGGGCTCCGCGGTGCACGTTGGCGTGCGAGGTCTCGTAGTGCCGGCGAATCGCGTCGATGACGGCGCGTGGTCGCTGCGAGCTGGCCGCGCTGTCCAGGTACACGAGCGGCTGCCCGTTGACCTTCTGCGCCAGGATGGGAAAGTCCCGGCGGACGGCGTCGATATCGTACGGGTGTGCGACCACCGCAGTCTCCATGGAGCCGGCGCCGATCGCGATCAGAGCCTGACCTGGACCTCGTCGCCCTCTACGCGGCACTCGAACGTGCGCACGGGCAGGACGGCGGGCAGCGCCTTCGGCGTACCCGATGCGAGGTCGAAGCGGGCTCCGTGTAGAGCGCAGGTGATCTGGTCGCCGGTCACCTCTCCTGCCGATAGCGGGAACTCCTCGTGGGAGCAGCGGTCCTCGAGCGCGTAGACCTGTCCGCGGCGTCTCACGAGGACAAGGCTGGCCCCATCCACCTGCACGGTCTTCAAGCCGCTCTCCGGGACGTCCGCCAGACTGGCCACCGTCGTGAATTCGCTCACGGGTCAGGCGCTCGTTACGCTCGCGGTGACCTGCCGAGGCCGATCTTCGCTTCGATCGCTTCGCGGATTCGGTCGCGCACGCCCTCGACGGGGATGCGTCCCAGGACCTCGTCGAAGAACCCGAAGACCAGAAGCCTCTCGGCCTGCCCGCGGCTCAGCCCCCGGCTCATGAGGTAGAAGAGCTGACTCGAGTCCACCTGCCCCACCGTCGCTCCGTGAGAGCACCGGACGTCGTCCGCCTCGATCTCGAGGTTCGGAAGCGCGCGGGCGCTGGCCTTGTCGCTCAGGATGAGGTTGCGGTTGGTCTGGTACGCGTCCGTCAGCTGACCCTCCGGCTCCACCCGAATGAGACCGCGAAAGACGCTCTGCGCCGAATCCGTCAGAGCGCCCTTGTACAGGAGGTTGCTGTGCGCGCTCGGAGCGGCGTGGTGCTGCAGGGTGTGGTGGTCGAAGTGCTGCGTACGATCGCCGAACCACAGGGCCAGCATCTCGCTCTCGCTGCCGGATCCCTCCATGTGGCTGGTCACGTCCGCCCGCGAGATATCGCCCCCGAGACTGATGTTGACGCCGACCATCCGGCTGTCCCGCTGAGAGGTGACGTGCTGCAGTCCGAAGTGCTTCACGCCCCTTCCGAAGCGCTGGATCGAGATGTAGTTGAGCGTCGCCCCGTCGCCACCGAAAAGCTCCGCGCCGGCCAGGTTGATGGAAGGCTCCGGCAGGTCGGGCGACATGAACTCGTCGATGCAGGTGGCTTCGCCGCCCTCCTCCACCGCCACCAGGGAGTGCGTTGAGACGAGGGTTCCGGGTTTGGTGACGCAGCGGAATGTGTGAACCGGCGTCGGAAGGCGAACACCACGAGGCACGTGAAGCACGAAGCCCTCAGAGAGCAGCGCCACGTGAGCCGCCCAGAGCTTCTCCTCCATCTCCGGTATCGGGCTCGTGAACAGGTACTTCTCCAGCAGATCGGGCCGCTCGCGCGCCACCGTCGAGATCGATGCGAAGACGACCCCGCGCTCGGCCAGCTCGTCGTCGAGCCGGTGGTAGACGGTGACGCCGTCCACCTGAACCCAAACGCCGCTTCGCTCCCGTGAGTGGGCCAGGACCTCACGTACCGGCTCGGGGACGGCTTCCAGCTCGTCCAGCCCGCCCGGCTCCGAGCCCTTCGGTCGATCACCGTTGAGGCCTGGAATGGCGGGCTCGTAGTCCTCGAGACGGAGGCTCGAGATGTCGGTGTACCGCCACTCCTCCGACTTTCGGGTCGGCATGGGAAGCTCCCGGAAGCGCTCCCACGCCAGCCGCCGGGCCTGCCTGAGCGTCTCTGGCTCGTTCAGCCCATTGATGGCGGCAAGAGCGCGTTCCGGGTCAGCCAGCCTCACGGCTCCGCCCGCGGTCGCGTCTATCTTCACGCTCGTCACTCCGTTCCCCAAGCCTACCCTACGCTTCCTTCCATCTCGAGCTCGACCAGACGATTGAGCTCGATCGCGTACTCGAGCGGGAGCTGCTTGGCGATCGGCTCGATGAAGCCGCGCACGACCATGGTCATCGCCTCCTCCTGGGAGAGGCCGCGGCTGGTGAGGTAGAAGAGCTGCTCATCGCCGACCTTCGACACGGTCGCCTCGTGGCCGATCGACGCCGTCTCCTCGTCGATCTCGATGTACGGGTACGTATCCGTCCGCGACGTCTCGCTCAGCAGCAGCGCGTCGCACTCCACGTTCGACTTCGCGGCGGTCGCGCCTTCATAGACCTTGAGCAGGCCCCGGTAGGACGCGCGCCCGTTCCCCTTGGAGATCGACTTCGACGTGATCTGCGAGGTCGTGTTGGGCGCGACGTGGACCACCTTGCCGCCCGTGTCCTGGTGCTGGCCGTCGCTGGCGTAGGCAATCGACAGGATCTGCCCGTGCGCTCCCTCGCCGACGAGGAAGCAGGAGGGGTACTTCATCGTCAGCTTCGAGCCGAGGTTCCCGTCCAGCCACTCCATGTACGCCCCCTCTTCGACGAGCGCTCGCTGCGTGACGAGGTTGTACATGTTGTTCGACCAGTTCTGGATCGTCGTGTACCGGAACC
>JBDHFW010000243.1:0-3617 GCA_039590175.1 Gemmatimonadota bacterium
GCGGCGGGTTTTTCCGGTACGCTATCGCTCGAGCCGGAGACGCTCTCGAGCCTGCTCGTGGATCTGGCGCGCAGCCTACGATCGCACGGCGTGGGACTCCTCGCCGTCGCCAACGCGCACCTTGATCCGGCGCATGTCGGCGCGATCCGCGCGGCGGAAGCCGCCTGCCAGGGCGCCACCGATGCGGCACGGATCATCTTCCCCGACATTACCCGACGGCCGTGGGCGCCGCGACTCACTGAGGAGTTTCTGAGCGGCGCTTGTCACGCGGGACGCTACGAGGGCTCCGTGGTGATGGCGGCGGCTCCTGCGCTCGTCCGCGAAGAGATCCGGAGGGACCTTCCCCCCAACGCCGCCTCTCTCTCGGACGCGATCCGAGAGGGGAAGAGCACCTTCGAAGAGGCGGGAGGTCCGCGCGCCTATTTCGGATATCCGGCCGAGGCGACGGCCGAGGAGGGGCAGCGGACGATCGAGGCGCTCGGTGAGATTCTGGCCGAGGCGGTGAAGGAGGCGCTGAAAGGATGACCACCGGAGAGCTGTCGGGCCGGGTGGCCGTCGTCACCGGGGGAGGCCGCGGGATCGGGGAGTCCGTTGCCCGGGCTTTGGCTCGCGCCGGCGCCGGGGTGATCGTGGCGGCCCGCACGGAGACGGAGATCGACGCCCTGGCGGCCGAGCTCTCGGCCCTGGAACACCACGCCTGGGCCCTTCGGTGCGACGTGACCGACCCGGCGAGCGTCGAGCGGCTCGCCGAGGAAGCGACGCGCCTGGCTGGGGGAGGCGGCGTCGGAATCCTCGTGAACAACGCCGGCGTGGCCCACTCGGCTCCCGTGGCCCGTACGGAGCTCGAGGACTGGAACCGGATGCTGGCCGTGAACGCGACCGGCTCCTTTCTCTGTACTCGCGCCTTTCTGCCCGGGATGGTGGAAGGCGGATGGGGGCGTGTGGTGAACGTCGCCTCGGTCGCCGGACTCACGGGAGCCCGCTACATCGCCGCCTACGCGGCCTCGAAGCACGCCGTGATCGGCCTCACCCGCTGCGCCGCGGCGGATGTGGCGGACCGGGGGGTGACCGTGAACGCCGTTTGCCCCGGTTACGTGGACACGCCAATGACCACGGAGTCGTTGCAGAGGATCTCGGAGACGACCGGCATGAGCACGGAAGAGGCGCTGGAGACGATCCTCGTCCGCACTCCGCAGCGTCGCCTGATCGAGCCGGACGAGGTCGCCCACTCGGTGCTCTCGCTCTGCGGAGAAGGCGCCCGAGGGATCAACGGCCAGTCGATCGTGATCGACGGCGGGGAGCTGCTTTCATGAGTCAGTCATGAGGCCCGCATGAGCTCGCGCGTGATCAATCCGGAGGAGATCGGAGCCCCGAAGGGCTTCAGCCACGGCATCCTGGCCCCGCCATCGGGCCGGATCCTCTTCGTGGCCGGACAGAATGCGTCCCGGGACGAGCGCGGCGTGGAGCCGGCGATCCGGGCCGACTTCGCTCGACAGTTCGCCGTCGCGATCGACCGGATCCTGGCTGTCGTGCGGGAGGCTGGAGGAGGCCCGCAGGACATCGGGAGGATGACGATCTACACGACGGACATGCCGTCCTATCTCTCCTCGCGGGCCGACCTCGGCGCGGCCTACCGCCAGGCGATGGGAAGCCATTATCCGGCGATGGCGCTCGTGGAGGTCAACGAGCTGGTCGACAAGGGCGCGATCGTCGAGATCGAGGCCACGGCGGTCATTCCCGAGGAGAACTGCGAGGAGGCCGGATGACGATCTCGCCCGAATCGTTCCTGTACGAGCACGACACCGAGCGCCAGGTGGCGACCATCACGCTGAACCGTCCGGACCGTCTGAACGCGTTGACCTTCCAGGTCTACGCCGAGCTCCGGGACACCTTCCGGGCACTGGATACCGAGCCCGGCGTTCGGGCCGTCGTGATCACCGGGGCCGGCAAGGCTTTCAGCTCGGGCGGAGATGTCGAGGACATCATCGGAGCCCTTTTCGAGCGGGATTACGAGGGACTCCTGGATTTCACGCGGATGACCTGCGACCTGATCCTCGCGATCCGTCGTTGCCGGCGACCGGTGGTGGCCGCCCTGAACGGCACCGTCGCCGGTGCCGGCGCGGTGATCGCCACCGCCTGCGATTTCCGGATCGGCTCGGAGACGGCGAAGATCGCCTACCTGTTCACGCGGGTCGGCCTCTCCGGCGCGGACATGGGTGCCGCCTGGCTGCTTCCGCGGATCGTGGGCCTCGGGCGAGCCACGGAGCTGCTCATGACGGGCGAGTTCATCGATGCCGAGGAAGCCCGCCGAATCGGCCTGTACAACCGCGTCGTGCCGGCCGGGCTGGTGGTCGAGGAGGCGCAGGCGCTCGCCGACAAGCTGGCATCGGGCCCCTCCTTTGCCCTCGAGATCACGAAGGACTCGCTCAACCGCGAGGCGACCCAGGACCTGACGAGCGCGCTCGAGGCCGAGGCGCAGATCCAGGCGTCCTGCATGCTGGGCCCCAACTTCCGCGAGGCGTACGAGGCGTTCAAAGCGAAGCGTGATGCGAAGTTCGTCTGAGGTCAGGGCGTTCCTGGACGACCGCCACATCGAGCTCGCGACGCGAGTACGCGCGTTCGCGAAGACCGAGATCGCCCCGAGGCCGGAGCCGCACGACGATGACGCCGGGCGGCGGGAAGCGCGGTCCTTCGCCGAGCTGCTGGGCTCGGGGGGCTGGCTTGAGCCGATCGGAGCGCAGGATCTGCGGGCCTGCTGCCTGATTCGAGAGTCCCTCGCGGCCGCATCACCTCTGGCCGACGCGATCTTCGCCCTCCAGGCCCTGGGCGGCACGCCGCTTCTGCTGTCGGGCGCCGGCCCCGGCACGCCCGCTTGGGACTGGCTGGCCCGCATGCTGGAGGGTCGTGCGATCGGGGCGTTCGCCATGACGGAGCCGGAGGCAGGGAGCGACGTGGCCTCGCTCGAGACCCGGGCGGCAAAGCGGGGCGACGTCTGGGTTCTCGACGGGCAGAAGAGCTTGATCTCCAACGCCGGGCTAGCGGATGTCTACACGGTGTTCGCCTCCACCGACCCAGACGCCGGCACTCGGGGGATCTCGTGTTTTCTCGTTCCGGCGGATGCAGAGGGACTCCGCTTCGTCGGCCCCCAGATCATGAGCGAGCCCCATCCGCTCGGGGAGATCGCCCTCGACGAGTGTGCGCTTCCCGCCGATCACCTGATCGGCGAGCCGGGTCAGGGCTTCAAGCTCGGGATGATGACGCTGGACCGTCTGCGTCCGACGGTCGCGGCCGCGGCATGCGGGATGGCGGCACGGGCCCTCGACGAGGCGCTGGATCACTCGACTCGACGGGAGCAATTCGGCCAGAAGCTGGCCGAGTTTCAGCTGATCCAGGAAAAGCTCGGCCGGATGGCGATCGACCTCACGGCGGCTCGGTTGCTCACCTACAGGGCGGCGTGGGAGAAGGACGGCGGCGCCGACCGGATCACCCTGGAGGCCTCGATAGCCAAGGCGTTCGCGACGGAGGCCGCGCAGAGGATCGTGGACGATGCGGTGCAGATCCTCGGCGGACGAGGGGTCCTGGCCGAGAGCGCGGTGGACCGTCTGTATCGGGCGGTG
>JBDHFW010000244.1:0-7240 GCA_039590175.1 Gemmatimonadota bacterium
TGGAACCCGCTGAATCTCCTCGGCGGTCGCGCCCTCCAGACCCTCCCGCAGGATCCCGGCGTAGCCGCGAACCGTGGGCGCCTCGGCCGGAGCGTCGAAGTGGAGGTGAACCGCGCCGTCGGGATCCACCTCTATGGCGAGAGCGAACGGAGTCTGGCACTCCGGCACGTCCTGGAATGCCGCGGAGCCGATGAGGTGACGTGGAGGCTCTGGAACCCGGCGCGAGTAATCCAGCAGCGCCTGGAGCCGCAGCTCTCGCGGTGCGGCCGCGAAGAGGTCGACGATGCCCTGCAGCTTCGTTGTGAGCTCGGAAGACACTTCGTCGGGACTCCTAGGTACCGTCTCAGAAGTCACGCTGTCATTCGGGGACCGATTCATTCCGCTCGGCTTCGTTGCTCTTCCTCGACGTAGCTCTGCTACGCCTTCGTCCTCGCGCCTTGCCGATGCGGACGACTGGGCCCCCTCGGTGCCTACCGGACTCCTGAGAGGGCACACTAGGTGAAGTAGGAAGGCTCGTTGCCCGGCCGCCACTTGATGTTGCAGCCGATGCTGGCCTTCTGATCCTCACCCACGGGCTCGCCGGCGAGCACCGCATCGATCGCGGATCCCGTTGCCCGGCCGGCTTTCGTCGAGTTCGCCCCGGTACGCCAGGTGGCCGGAGGCGTCGAAGAGGAAGAAGTCGGGCGTGCACGCCGCCCGGAACGCCTTCGCCACCTCCTGCGTCTCATCAAACACGAACGGGAAATCCCAGCCCAGCTCGTCCGCCAGCCGTTTCATGTTCTCGGGCGCATCCTGCGGGTAGCCGACCCGATCGTTGGAGTTGATGGCAATGATTCCCACGCCGCGGGGCAGGTAGTCCGCCGCCACTTTCGTGACGCCATCGATCACGTGCTTCACGAAGGGGCAGTGGTTGCAGATGAACATGACCAGGAGGGCGGGGCTGTCGGCGTAGTCATCCGGTGAGACCGTGCGTCCGTCCACCGCGTTCTGGAGAGAAAACGCGGGCACCCGCGTTCCGAGCGTCAGCATCGTCGATAATGTCTCTGCCATATCGCGCTCCGGTTATGTCACCCCCTGCGGCGCGCTTTCTTGCACCGCTTCTTCAGAAATATAGAGGGGCCGCGCACCGGCGGGCAGGGCCGAATCACGGCGCGGGAAGACCTCGCCCGGTGACCAGGTAGGTGGCGAAGCTGCCCAGCCAGTGACCGCCCTCGTAGAACTCGCCCGTCACGCCTTCCAGGCCTCGCCGCCGGTGCTGGTCGGCCGCGGACCTGAGGGACGGGAGGCGAGGATCCTCTTCCGGCAGCCCCGAGATGATCCCCTCCAGCATCCAGGCTCGACTCAGGTTCAGTCCGTCCAGGTGCGCCAGCTTCGGATCGGAGCGGTCCGTCACTATCGCGGGCACCAACCAGACGGAGCGGTCGTCCGGCGGGATTCCGGGAAGGAAGCTCTCCAGCCAGTCCGCGTACTCGGCGGGACCCAGCACGCGGCGCATCAGGTCCGCCTCGGCCAGGCAGGGCGAGAGGAAGTCCTGTCCGGAGGGCTCGTAGGCCAGCGGGCAATCGCGGTCGCCTGCATACAGGCGCCGGGCGGTCTCGGAGAGCAGCGCCTTCATCTCCTTAACCCCGGCGATCCGCGCCCAATCCATGATCAGACCGAAGGCGAACGCGGTCTGCGAGTGCTCCCCGGCCCGGATCGGATAGGCGAGTTTCGGGAGCCAGTCCCTGATCCGCTCCGCCGCCGCTACCTCCAGCGGCTCCAGGTTCCGACTCCACCCGCGCGCCGCAGCGTCTTCCCACTCCCGCAGCTCGGCGGCGAGCTGAAGGAGCCAGGCAAGCCCGTACGGGCGCTCGAAGGAGACCCGGCCGTCGCCGGCCAGATACTCGACCTCCCGCTCGATGTTGGCGGCGGAGAGGCTGCGCTCCAGGGCCGCCCGTGCAGCGGGCGCGAACACCGCATCGGGACTCACCCGCGCGAGGCGGGCGAGCAGCCAGTGGCCGTGAACCGAGGAGTGCCAGTCGTAGCAGCCGAAGAAGGCGGGCGTCAGCTCGCGAGGCGGCGAGACGTCCTCATCGCCCTGCATGACGTGGGCGATCTTGTTCGGGTACTCCTTGTGGACGCACTCGAGTGCCAGAGCGGCGAAGCGACCGAGGGCGTCGATTCCTTCGTCCGACATTCGGACCTCCTGAGCAGCCGTGGAGCGAGCCCCGCCGAGGCCGACCACGACCGAGAGCAGCAAAAAGCAGGATAGGGGCGCGGCTCGCGCCCCTCGCTCGATCACCAGGACGTCGCTTTTCACGTGGCCAGGATGCCTCCGGTCGCGGCGAAAGCCAGGATGGCGAAGCCCCCCGCGGTCAATGCGTACGGCAGCTGGGTGCGCACGTGCTCGATGTGGTCCGAGGCCGCGGCCAGGGACGAGATCACGGTGGTGTCGCTGATCGGGCTGCAGTGGTCTCCAAAGATGCCCCCCGAGAGCACGGCGGCCACGAAGGGAGCGACCGGCAGCCCCAGCGACACCGCCAGCGGCACCGCGACGGGAATCATGATCGCGAAGGTCCCCCAACTGCTCCCCGTGGCGAACGAGGTCCCGGCTCCCGCCAGGAAGATGATGGGAAGCAAGGCAGGCAGCGGAATCCGGCCGGCGACCAGCCCGGCGATGTACTCCCCGGTTCCCAGCTCCACGGTCACCGCACCCAGTGCGATCGCCAGCAGAAGGACCAGCGCCATACCCGTCAGCCCGCCCGCGCCGTGCAGGCTGACCCGGCTGAGCTCGTGGACGGAGAGTAGCCTCTGGCCCAACGTCAGGACGGAGGCGACCGCGACCCCCACGATGACCGCCCACAGCACGCTCAGCGACCCCGAGCCAGCCGACATCGTGCCGCTGCCCGTAAAGTACATGCCCACCGGCATCGAGAGCACCATCGCCGCCACGGGCAGGATCAGGTTGACGGGCCGGCGCGGAATCCCCGGCGCGGCGGGCGGCGCGATCTCTTCGGGATCGGCCAGCGCACCCGCGTGTTCCCAGTGCAGCTCTCCGCCCCGGGTGCGCTGCTCCGCCGCGCGCATGGGGCCCCAATCCAGGCCGAACGCCGCCGTGGCGCCGGCGAGCAGCACAGCGGCCAGGGCGTAGAAGTTGAGCGGGATCGCCGCGACGAACACGCCCATCGGCGCAGCGACTCCGAGGGCGGCGAGCAACCCCAGGATGTAGCCACCCCACGCGTTGAACGGCACGAGGATGCAGATCGGCGCCGACGTCGAGTCGGCCAGGTAGGCCAGCTTCTCTCGCGACACACGGAACCGGTCGAAGAGCGGCCGGCACACCGAGCCGGTCACGAGGATCGTGATGTTGGACTCGATGAAGATCACGATGCCGATGAGCCATGCGAGCAGCTGCGCCCGGCGACCGTCCGTCACCCAGCGCCGGCGCTCCACCCACGCGACGAAGCCGTCAACGCCGCCGTTCGACTGCACGATCGCGATCAGCGAGCCGACCATGAACGTGAAGAGCAGGATGCGGGCGTTGCCGGACTCGCCGAGCACGGCGATCGTCTCGTTCACCGCTCGCGCTGCGCCCGCCAGTGGGTTCCAGCTCTCGACGATCGTCCATCCCAACCAGATCCCCGCCGCCAGCGAGAGGTAGACCTCCCGCGTGTACACGGCGAGAGCGATCGCCAGCAGAGGCGGCAGTAGCGATAGGACGCCGTAGTCGGGCATCTAGCGAAGATTCAACGGCTTACGGAGCGGCGTCAAGCGAGGACGCTCTCGAGAGCGCGGCGGAGGCTGCCCCCCAGGACCGCGCGGACTTCCTCTCCTCTCAGGCCGGAAGCGGCCAGCGCCGCGGTTATCTTGGGCAGATCCCTCACATCCTCGAGCCCCTCGGGCAGCGCGATCACGCCGTCGAAGTCGCTTCCGAATCCGACCGAGATCGCGTGGCTGAAGTGGGCGAGCAGGCGCCCGAACGGCACCGGCGTGACTTCCTCGGCTACGGCGCGGGCGAGCGCGCTCCGTGGATTGGAGTCGGTCTCCATGCCCTCCGCCTCGAGCCTGGCGCCGACCTCGCTGGAGGCGCGCCAGAACTCCGCGTCCAGATAGCCGCTGAAGAAGACGACGCCGAGCACGCCGTCACGTCGTGCAAGGAGCTCCAGCAGGTCGTCGGACATGTTGCGGTGATGGTCGGCGATGCGGCGGACGCCCGAGTGCGACGCGATGGTCGGCCGCTCGGCCACCTGGAGCACGTCCCGGGCGGTCGTTTCCGCCGCGTGGCTGATGTCGGCGATCATCCCGAGCTTCTCGATGCGCGCGAGGATGCGGCGCCCTTCCCGGGTCAGGCCTCCGTGCGCCGGCGCGAGACCCGAAGCGTCGGCCCACGAGGTATGGGCCATCCACGTGAGGGTGAGGCAGCGCACGCCAACGTCGTACAGCCGATCGACATCGTCGGGGCTCTCGACCCCGTAAGCGCCCTCCACGCCGATGACGACAGCCACGTCGCCGGCCCGCTCGGCCTGGGCGAGATCGCCGGCGTTCAGCACGAGGCGCATCCCGGGTGTCTCCTGGAGGAACGTCCCGAAGCGCGCCGCGCCGCTCAGCGCCTCCGCGAGCGGCCGCTCCGACTCCGGATCGCTCCACAGCGCGAAGATCCCGCCGTCGAACCCGGCCTCGCGCATCCGCGGCAGGTCCAGGTGGCCGCCCTCCAAACGGCGGGAGAGATCCTCCCCGGCAAGCAGGCGGATTGCCGCGTCGTTGTGGCCGTCGAAAACGAAGGCGTCGTGGTGGAGCTGCAGAAGATCCTCGCTCAGCGGCGTGAGACCCATGAGCTCTCCTTCACGTAGTAGCGCAGCTCCCAATCGGCGGCCTTCGAGATGCCTACGCGCGACGTGCTCACCACCTGCTCATCGGCCACCGGGTCGCCCGCGCCGATCCACACCGGCGGCTCCCGAAGGACGTGGCGCTGGTGCTCGGGGCCGATTCCGAGCGCCTGGGTGAGCCGCGCGGGTCCGTTGGTGAGCTCATCCCGGCCTCTGCGGGAGCGCATGACCTCCGTTCCCTCAACGGGCTCGAGGGCACGGATCAGCACGGCGGCAGGGTGGCCCTCCCGATCGGTCACGGCGTTCAGGCACCAGTGGATCCCGTAGTTCTGATGGAGGTAGGCGGTGCCCGGCGGGCCGAAGAGTGGGTCGTTTCGACTCGTTCTGCCGACTCGCGCCGCGGCGTGGCACGCCGGGTCTTCGGGTCCGGTGTACGCCTCCGTCTCGACGATCCGGCCGGCCGCCCGACCCTCGGGGCTCTCCGATACGAGTATCTGGCCGAGCAGCGCCCGCGCGACGTCGCGTGCCGGGCGGGCGTAGAAGCCTCGGGGGAGAGGGTCGAGCGGCCCGAGCCGCTGGAGAGGCAAGGCTTCGGGGTGTCGCCGCGCTCCTACGCGCCCTCGGCCGCGCGACCTGCGATGACAGCATCGGCGCGGCGTCCGGGCAGGATGGAGCGGATTCGATCAGGATCGCTGTCGATCACGTCGAAGACATCGGTTCCGAGCTCTGCGGCGAGGGTCTCCGCCGTCTTTCGGCCGACACCCTTGTAGTTCCTGACCATGTGCTCAACGACGTCCCCGGACGCGCCGCTCTCCGTGCCGGGGGCACCCTCGGCCCCGCCAGGGGCGCTCTCGGCCGTGCCGCGGGCACCCTCTGCCGTCTCCGGCGCCGGCGCATGGGGGATCTCGACCGTCTCGGGCTCCGGCGCGTCGGGGGGTTCAACCTCAGCCGTCTTGGCCTTCGACGGTGCCGCACCCGGGCCCCGACCACGTCCACCCCGGCCTCCTCTGCGGAATCGCGAAAGGCCTGCCTGCTTCGGTTCCGACCGTGTCTCGGCCTTCGGCTCCGTCTTTGGCTCCCGCTGCGGCTCCGGTCGAGCCTGCAGATCCAGCGCCGCCTGAGCCGGCGCGGCGGGCTCATCATCGGCCGCCGGCTCCTTCGACGGACTCGGCTTGGGGGACGGCTGGGCATCGGGTTTGCCGCCTCCGCGACGCCCCCGCCTTTGGCGCAGTCCCCGACGCCGGTCCGTTCCACCGTGACCCATGGACCCAGCTGCCTCCAGGCCGGGCTCGGTGGACTCGACGGGCTCGGGAGCCGGCTCCGCTTGCTCCGTCCCTGGCCCGCCAGGCTCGCCAGACCCGGGGCTCGGCTCGATGACCTCGGCCAACTGTTCGGCCACGTCGTCCGGCTCCGCCCGCGACGCCTCGGTAGACGTCGCCGGCTCTTCCCTTCGGCCGCGGTGCTCCTTCCGGCCTCTGCGACCGCGATCGGCTTTCCGGCCGTCCCCCGCCGACTCGAGCGGGACGATCTGGAAGGTGCCGTCCTCACCCTGCTTGACGTTCACGATCTCTTCGTCGTGCGCCTGCTTCAGGAAGCGGGTGAACTTGCTGAACCCCAGCTCGCCCTCGTCGAACTCGGGGCGTTGCTTCAGCATCTCGCGCTTCACCTCCGAGTCCCGAACCCCACGGTCCCCACGAGACAGCGAGCTGACGACGTCGCGAAGCAAGCTGTAGGCCTCGCGCAGGTCGAGGCCCGACCGCTGCCGCTGAGCCGGAGGTCCCTCAGGCGTTGAGCCCGCTGTTGCCGGCTCTCCGCGGCCGGGCTTCGCCGCCTCGGTCTCCGCCTCGGTCTCCGCCTCGGCATGCCTTCTCGAGCGGCCGCGACCGCGACCGCCGCGAGACCGCTTCTGGGCAGGCGGCGAGGCTTCCTGTTGCATGGCGGCGGTGGGAGTCGATCGGTCTGCGTAGGCGATCGCTCCCTGGCCGCTCGAGGCCGGCTTGTGCGCCGGTACTCCAACCTCGAACTGGCCGTTCTCGAGCTTCCGGAGCGTGATCAACCCGCGCGAGGAGGCCTCGCTCAGGTACTTGTTGTACTTCGTGAAGCCTATGGACTTCTCATCGAAACTGGGATCGAGCTCGACCATGACCTGCTTGAGCCGATCCGAGCGCATCACGTCGCCCCGATCCACCATCCTCTCCAACGCGCGCTCGCACAGCTCCCACGGACCCAGGCTCGCGCGCTCCATGTCCGCGAAGGATGTGAGGCCGGAGAGGCTGTTGTAGCTGTAGTACTCGTCGCAGTTCTGGATGAGCAGGTCGGACGCCGATTCCTGGAGGCCGACGCCGATGACGTACTTTCCGTACTCCTTCAGCTTCAGCACCATGCTCGAGAAGTCCGAATCCCCGGAGAGCAGGATGAAGGTCCCGATCTCGGGC
>JBDHFW010000245.1:0-3433 GCA_039590175.1 Gemmatimonadota bacterium
GCAGCACGCGCCGGTTGGGCAGCCCGGTCAACGGGTCGGCGTACGCCAGCTTGAGGGCCTCCGCCGTCTGTCCTCGATGCGCTTCCGATATGAGACCCGCGCCCAGGCTGACGCCGATGAGAACCACTGTCACCGCGCCGACGATCCACCAAGCGATATCTGCAGAGACGAGCAGAGAGAAGCCCACTTCGAGAACGGCCAAGAGTATCATCGCCGCGATGAGGACGGCCGTCGCGCCCGGCCAACCCTTGTAATAGGCGAACAGAAAGGCGGGTACGATCGCCAGAAGCCAGATGAGGGCCGAGTATTCATCGGCCGAGTTCGGCCACAGAAGGCTGCCGACGGTGGCCGTAATGAGCGCCATTGAGCTGAGCGCCAGCGCCTTGGGAGGGACGCGGGCGGGCAGATGATCGATCTGCAAAGGGGTCGTATCCAGTTTCGGGCCCTCGCTCACGTCGACTCCGGAGCCCGTCAGCTCGGCATTCAAAACCCGGGGCCGTTTATCCACGCTGTTCATGTCCGATCTGAATGAGGGGCGCCATGCCCGTTTCAAGTCGTTCGGCTACGGTCTCCGCTTTCCACGTCACGTCATATGCAGTGGCGGTACCTGGAACCGTAGCGCCTTGCCCGACTGTTACTTACGTGCTTCAGGCGGCTCTAGGCGTGCCTTGTGAGCCTGCCGTCGACACCGATAGCTTTGCACTTTCGGTGCCGGGCCGGGTATGGTCGGCCGAACGCGGAAAACCGTCGGCAAACCGATCGCGAGATGAGCGTGGCATACCGTGTCTGAGAGAAGATCCGGCAGGACGCGAGGAGCCCTTTGGGCGGGCCTCGTGTTGGCTGGCATCGCGGCGCTCGTCCTCGCGTTCTCGACCGGCTACATGGGGTCGGCAGGTGCAGAGGGTGGCTCGGCCGATGCCCGATGGCTCTCCATGCCGGCTTCCGAGGCCGAGTTCGCCACGCTCGACGGGGGCACGGCGTCGCTCGCGGATCACCGCGGCCAGGTCGTGATCCTCAACCTGTGGGGGACCTGGTGCCCGCCCTGCCGGCGAGAGATCCCGGAGCTCGTCGAGCTTCAGGCGGAACTGGAGAAGCAGGGCGCGACGGTCGTGAGCATCGCGGTCGACTCCGGGGCCGAGGAGAGCATCCGGAGCTTCGCCGCGGAGTTCGGGATCGACTATCCGATCTGGATCTCGGGGACAGACGAGGTCGTCCGGCACTTCCGGGCGATCGGGTTTCCGTTCACGCTGCTCATCGACCGCGACGGGGTGATTCGCAAGCAGTACCTGGGACCTCAGACTCAGGAGATGCTGCTGGCCGACGCCGAGGTCTGGATCGGTGACGGGAGTCCCACCGAGACCCCGAAGTACACGGAGGCGTCCGAGGTCGGCTCGTAGTAGCGTTCCCCGAAGGCGTTCGGCACTACCGAGCCGTTGTAGCGCGCCGAAAAGAGGTTGTCGACGCCCACGTACGGCAGCAGCTCCCAGCCCCCGAGCGGCGCCCTCGCCGATAGCCGCAGATCGAACACCCCGTACGACCAGTTGAACGCCGTGTTCGCGTCGTTGACGGGATACGCGTCCACCCAGCGGAACCGCCCCTCCGCCAGCCACACCGACCGCTCGTAGGAGAGCCCCAGATCCAGTTGATGGATCGGGACGCCGGGCTCCCGGTTGCCCTCGAACTCTCCCTCGATCGTCTCGAACTCGCCGAAGGTGAAGTGCTGATACGTGTAGGAGAGGCGCGCGTCGAGCCCGGTCAGGGCCGTCCACACTGTTCCCACCTCGATCCCGCGGCGCGTCACCTCGCCCGCGTTCCGGAAGAACACCTCCTCGCCGGGTCCCTGGAACGGCAGGATGGCGTCTCTCACCGCCGCCACGTAGACGGAGAAGTCGTAGCTGAGCCGCGGCGGCGCGGCGATCCCCTTCGCGCCGACAGAGAAGCTCACCGTCGTCTCCGGATCCAGAAGGGGGTTGAAGCCGCCTGCGCCGCTCGGCTGGTTCGAGAGCTCGCTGGTCGTGGGCGTCTGGAAGGCGGTCGCCACGTTGGCGTAGAGGTTGAGCCAATCGTTCGCGGCCACGTCGACACCGACCATCGGGCTGAAGTGCGTGAACGTCCGCTCGCCGGAATCGTCGCCGCCCGCGAGCAGGCGGTCGTCGACCTGGAAGTCGTAGATGTCGAACCTGCCGCCGGCCGTGACCCTCACGGCGCTGCTCGGAGCCAGGGTCAGCGTGACGAACGGCCCCAGCGCCCCCACGGTCTCCCGCTGGTCGACCAGCAGGTCGCCCTCCTGGGCTCGATCCCCCTCCTCGTCCACGCCGAGGTTCTCGAACTCCTCGCGGTCATCGCCCAGATAGGAGAGGTCCATGCCCGCGATCCAGGTGAACGGCAGCTCCCCGATCCGGGTCTCCCCGGCGTAGCTGGCCCTCAGTCCTCCCGAGCCCCGGCCCAGCGAGATGATCCGGCCCGGGATCGGGTTCCACACGTCCCGCAGCAGCCCCCAACCGGAGAGCTCGAGCTTCCCGGTCTCCGCCACGCCGCCCGCGAAGGCGAGGCCGAATTGGCCCTGCTTGACCGACTTGCCGGCGCCCTGCCCGATGACGAACGGGCGGACGAAGGTGGGCCGAAGCCGTGCGTCCTCCTCGTTCAGCGAGCTCGGGTTCTCGGCGAACGGCATCGAGAAGTAGCTCCCGGTCGCCCGGAGCTCGGAGCGCTCGCCGAGCGATGTGCGCGTGGTGAGGTAGAAGCGGGTGAAGTCCGCGTGGTTGTACTCGCGGAATCCGGTCCAGTTGTTGGCCTCGAAGTCGGCCAGGTACCCGGTCGAGCCGGCCGTGCCGGAGAGCTTCAGGCGTCCGGTCGCGAATCCGTAGTTGCCGAAGGCGGCTTGCGCCTGGGCGTGAAGCGGCGTGGGCGCGAAGTCCTCCGTTCGGAAGCTGATGACGCCTCCAGCCGCGTTCCCGTACAGTGACGAGGCTGGGCCCCGGATGACCTCGACCCGTCCCGCCGCCAGGAGATCCAGGTTGCTGAGGACGGCCTGCCCGTCGGGTAGCGTGAGGGGGATGCCGTCGGCGATGATCATGACCCCGCGCACGCCGAACTGCGCACGGGCGCCGGCGCCGCGGACGATCAGGCGGTCGCCCAGCGAGAGGTTCTGCCTGTTCTGGACGGTGACGCCGGGGATTCCCCGCAGAGCCTGGTCGAGTGAGAGCGCCCGCTCGGCCCGCTGGATCTGCTGCTCTCCCACGATGGAGAGGGCATACGGCGTCCGCGCCCACTCCTCCGTCGTGCGGGTCACGGTGACCCGAAGGTCCTCGAGCCTGAGGTCCGGCCGCACCTCGAGCGTGTCGGCGCGGGAGGAGGAGTCGGTGGCGGCCTCGGCCTGTGCGGCGCGCAGCGGCGACGGGGCGAGGGCGACGACCGCCAGCGCCAGGGTCGC
>JBDHFW010000246.1:0-3430 GCA_039590175.1 Gemmatimonadota bacterium
TCGCCCTTCTCCTTGAAGGCCGGTTCCAGGTTGTCCAGGATCTGAAGCCACTGGAGGACAACCCTGACTCGCTCGCCGTTCTGCTCTGTCATCGATTCCGTCTCGTCGCTGCGGGAGGTCAACTTCGTTCATTCGACTGCATCTCAACCTCTCAATCTGCGGTGCGGTTGCGATGGCAACAAGGTCAGCCCTCCGGGCCACTTCCGATGGGTCGCAGCCTCCCGAACGCGTACCTCCACCCGAAAGACTCCAGGAGCTGCAGTAGGCGCCGTATCGGTAGGCCCATGACGTTGAAGTAATCGCCTTCGATGCGGTCGACGATCGCCGCTCCGAAGCCCTGAATGCCGTAGGCTCCCGCCTTGTCGAGGGGCTCGCCCGTGGCGGCGTACTCCGCGCACTCGCTCGCCGAGAGATGCCGGAACCACACCCGAGTGGCTTCCACGGCGCTCTCCATTCGAGCGGGCGAGGCGAGCGCGATCCCCGTGTACACGGTGTGCTCCTGCGCGGAAAGGCGTTCGAGCATCGCCTCGGCCTCTAGGGCAGAATCCGGTTTTCCGAGGACGGCGGCCCCGTGCGCGACCAGGGTGTCGCAGCCGAGGCTCAGGCTTCCGGCATCTGCCCGGTGCTCGGCTTTCGCTCGCGCCAGGCGCTCGGCGGCCTGGGCCGGCCCCTCCCCCGCCAGGAGCCGCTCATCGACATCAGTGGGCCGGACCTCGAAGGCGAGCCCCAGCTGCTCGAGTAGCTGCCGACGCCGAGGCGAGCCGGAGGCGAGGATGAGTCGTGGTGGCCGCATGAGGTCTTCGATTCGCAGTCTATCCGCCTTTCCTCTGCGGCCGCGCTTCCGTAGATCCAACTCCAGGACAACCCCTACGAGTCGAGCATCGGAGCTATACATGACGGCCCGCAAGGAGCAAACCTCGGGCGGCAAGAAGAAACGGTGGATCCTGATCGCCGCCGTCGGCGTCGCAGTGGCGATCGCAGGCTACATCGGCCTCCACCTCATCGCCAATGCTCAGCTCCGCAAGCTCTTGCCAGCAGCTGTCGCGACCGCGGTCGGTGGTGAGGATGCGGACCGGTATGCCGTCAGCGTCGAAGCGGTCCGCCTTTCTCCCTGGCTGAGCGGTCTGACCGTGCGGGGCCTGACGGTGGCTCTCGACACGGCCGCCGCCGAGAATGCGGAGGAGCCGGCGCTGATCCGAAGCGCCGGCGTGCGGTCCTTCAAGGTGTCCGGCATCCGGTTCATCCCGCTGATTCGCGGCAAGGGGATCTTCATCTCGTCGATCGAGATCGACCGGCCCGAAGCGGAGCTTCACTTCTCCCTGCCGGTGGATGAGGAGCCGCCGGGCGCCGCGGTGGCGGACGCTGCCCCAGAGACCGGGGAAGCTGAGGCAGCGGGAGGCTTCGAGGCGCCGCCGGCGACCCTCGAGCGGATCCGTATCGACGATGCGTCGATCACCCTGATTCAGGGCTCGGAGATCGGCACCTCGCTATCGGCGCTCCACGGCCTGGATCTCGAGCTCACGGACATCACGATCGACCTGGTGACGGCGGCCAACCCCGCCCGCGCGCTTGCGAACTCCAGGGTCCGGATCGCCTTTGATTCGGCCAGCCACTTGGTCGAAGACAGCCTGTACGTGATCCGTGCCGCCGGGCTGCGAGCCGACAGCGAGGAGTCGCTGGTCGCGATCGAGGACTTCCGCGTCATCCCCACGCTTGAGGCCAACCCGTTCTTCGCGCGCCTGAAAGAGCGAGCGGACCGGATGAACGTGACCGCCGGGCCGATCCTCATCCGAGGCCTCGACTTCTACCGGTACTTCGCCGAGGACGCGCTCTACGTTCGATCCGTCGAGGTCGGCTCCCTCGATGTGCACGTGTTCGCCGACATCAACATCGCGTGGGGGCCGCGGGCCCGCGCCTGCCGATACCACAACGGCTTCGCGGACATCGAGGTCCCGATGACGATCGACACGGTCCGGCTCGTGGACGCCGACATTCGCTACTCCGAGCTTGCCAAGGGCGCCGAGCGTCCCGGAGAGCTGACCTTCGAGGATCTGAGCGGCGTCGTGGTCAACGTGACGAACGACCGCGAGAAGATGACCCACGAGACGCCGGTCGTGGTCGACGTCACCGGCAAGCTGTTCGGCGAGGGGAACGTACATGCGCGGCTCGCCTATCCGCTGCTTTCGCCGACCCTGGACTTCACCCTCGAGGCTTCCGTGGGGCCGATGAACATGAAGACGTTCAACACGTTCGCGCGGAACGTCGTCGGGGTGGAAGTCAAGAAGGGCCGGCTCGACAGCCTCTACATGAGCAAGCAATCTCGGCGCGGGCAGGCCAGTGGGCGCATCTACATGCGGTACCGGGATTTCGACTTCCGGATCTTCAACCGAAACACCGGCAAGGAGATGCCCTGGCACACCGTCGCCGGCTTCTTCGGAAACCTGGTCGTCCGGTCGAACAATCCCGGAAAGCCGGGCGACAAGCCGCGCGAGGGGACGATCAAGTACACCTGTGGCGACAAGGATATCGTGTTCTTCGAGTTTCTGGTCGGCGCGCTGGGAAGCGGCATGAAGGGGATCGTGATCGGGTAGCCTGCCTTATATCTTCGGCCGGGATGCTCATGGGAGGAGTCGCGCCGGAGACGCACGGCGCTAGTACACAAGAGAGGAACGTGATGTCGATCGCTCAGGCCTTACTGCCCGAATTCGAACAGGAGATGGCGGCCACACGCAAAGTCCTCGAGCGTGTGCCTGACGACAAGCTCGATTGGAGTCCGCACGAGAAATCGATGACGCTCGGCCGGCTCGCCACGCACCTCGCGGAGCTGCCGATGTGGACCGCGGTGTCGCTGGATCAGGATGAGGTCGATGTGAACCCGCCCGAAGGAGAGGGGTGGGAATCGCCCAAGCCCGCCACCGCAGCGGAGATCCTCGAGCTGTTCGACCAGAACTCGGCGGACGCACGGGAGAAGATCACGTCGACGGGCGACGTCACCTTCTTCGAGGACTGGACGCTCAAGAGCGGCGGCGAGACCCTGTTTGTCATACCGAAGGTCGGCGTCGTTCGGAGCTTCGTCCTCAACCACGGAATCCACCACCGCGGGCAGCTCACGGTCTTCCTGCGCTTGCTGGACGTGTCGGTGCCCCAGACGTACGGTCCGACGGCGGACGAGCCCGACTTCTAGCTCGAGAGGGCCGGGCCGCCAGGCCCGGCCGCCAGATCCTCTCCGGCCATGAGCTGGACGAGCACCTCCTGCGACAGCTCGTCCTTCGCTCGGTCGATGATTACCTGCCCGCGCCGGAGCACGACGAAGTGGTCGCCCACGGGGAAGGCGTGATGGGGATTGTGGGTGACGAGGATGACGCCGACGTCCTCCTGGCTCACCTCCAGGATCGTGCGCAGCAAGACCTTCGTCTGGCGGACCCCGAGG
>JBDHFW010000247.1:0-3410 GCA_039590175.1 Gemmatimonadota bacterium
AGCGCTTCATCCGCACCTCTGTCGAGGAGTGGGCCTATGCACGACCGTATCACCACTCTCGGGAACGAACCGCCGCGCTCCTGCCCTGGCTACGCTACTACAACTGCGTGCGGCGACACGCCGCGATCAGACGTCGCACGCCCCTCGAGCGTCTCGTCGACCTCAGGGTGACCAACGTCCTTGCGATTCACACCTAGGGCTCTTCTCATCCTCGCCGTTGCTCGATTGAGCCCTTCTGGAGTCTACTCGGCGAGTGAGCGAAGGACGACGCGATACGCGGGCGCGTAGCGAATCCTGTAGCTGTCCGAGTGATGCACGGCCGGCAGCCCCTCGGCCACGCGGGCGTCGACGAACGCCCGCCAGGCGTCCTCATCGAAAGGCAGCTCCAGCCTCTCGAGATGAGCACCAACGCTGAGGAGCTCGCGCACGAGGCTTTCACGGTCAGGCACGACCGTCTCGGCCGTGATCACGAACGCCGAGGCCAGCATGTCGTCCCTCTCCGCAGGCCAGGCGCGGAGGTGAACGCGCACCAGGCCGCGCGGCCCAGGTAGCGCCTCCAAACCGGGTTCTTGATAGCTTCCGGAGGTCAGCCGTGCCCGCTCCTCGTCCAAGTAACGGCGCGCGGTCTCGAGGGAGGGAGCCATGTGGCCTGGACCGAGCCAGCCCTGGTGCAGGAGCTTGTACAGGTCTGCAGGCTCCATCTCCGGAGTGCGTGCAACCGCGCTCTCCAGGGCCGGATCGGCCGAGTGGTCAACGGGCGGCGGCTCCGTCTGACGACAGGAGAGCAGAGCGAGCACGATAGGGAGCAACGCTCGGGAGCCGGTCCTCATCAGGGGAATGGGACTCGAACGGAACGGACAGGGAGGCAGGAAGCCGCCTAATCGCTCGCTCCCAGACGCGCTTCGATGAGGTCGGCCGCGCTCCGCGGCCAATCGCCCGACGCCGCTGCTTCCGAAAGCCAGCCGGCCAGTAGCGTCGGGGTCACAAAGTCCCCCACGCGTCCGAGCACGTACGCTGCGTACCACCCGGACCACTGCTCGTCGCGCCTGCCCCGCAGTGCGTTCACCTCGTACTCATGATGAGTCGCGCCCGCTGCCTGCAGCGCCGCGACGATCTGCTCGTGCGATGGTCTTTCCATAATCGATCCTACCTCCTGACCTCACCCGTGTCACTCGTGTGCGCTGCCCAGCGCGGAGTCAGCTTCAGCGCCCTGTCAGGCGGCTCGCCGGCTGGTCGCCACCGCGCACCAGCGCGCCAGCCGCTCTTCGGGAACACGGAACGCGAGACCCGACAGGCCGAATGCCAGTCCAATGATAGTGAAGTTGTCGAGGTGAAGAGCGACAAACGCTCACCCAGGCAGCCATCAGGGTCGACTATACCCGATACTCGGCAAGTCGCTGAGCCTAGAGCATCACTCCGGATCAGAGTAGAAGGCGAACCCCGGCTGCATCGACGACCCGCGTGACGAAGAAGTCGGCTCGCTGCAACTCATCGTCCAGAGAGATCCAGAGGCCACGGCCACGGATTACGACCTTGAAACGGGACATCCTCTCCCACCGTCTAACGCTCCGGCGCCTTAGCTACGCGCAATGCGTTCCAGATCGGTTCGCCGAAGGCGAACAAGCAGGCCCAGCCCGCGATGACCCCGGGTAGGAAGGAGGCTGCGAAGAGGTAAACCTCGCCCGTGTAGCTCGCCTCTTTCCACACGAAATACGTCCCCGCCGGCACGAACAGGACACAGCCGACCGCGACGAGGAGGAGGCCGATGGTCTTCTGAAAAGATAAGAGCAGCACCCCGACCACCAGCCCGAAGAGCAGGACGACAGGAATGGCCATGTGCCACTCGATGGCATAGCGATATAGGGCGACGAACAGGAAGAGCCCCAGGACGGAGGCCAGATTGAGGATGATGGTCCAGCGCACAAGCCCCATCCGCGGCCCGCTCCAGTCCATCTTGGCCTCGCCCTCATAGCGTTCGAACATCGCCCGACCCGGCAGGCTCACGAGCAGCAGGACGGAGGCGACCAACGCGATGGTCTGTTGCATCAGGGGTGCTCCGCTGGGCAGCCCGAAAGTCAGGACGATGGCCCACGGGAGCACGGCCACGGCGCCGGCGAGCGCCAACCATCGGCTCCATGCTCTAGCGCCAGCCCGATCATGGTGATTGCGAGGGGCAGGAGCAGCACCCGTGTGACCACTACCAGCCGAGGGTTGACCCCGTAGGACCCGCGCTCGAGGGTTACGATGAGGCCGCCCAGCGCTGCCAGGGCAAGGATCGCTGCGACTTTTCGAATCAAGACCATGTGTAGGTGAGGCCGGCCTCAGTTCACATAGTAGCCCGACACACGCCATGTGCCGTCGCGGTCTCGCATCGGGGTTACCGTCTCCACCGCAGCGCGTTTGTTCTCGAAAGCCGTGTCGTACTGAATCACGACATATTCACCGTCGGGGGCTCCCGGAAGCGAGGTCGTGTACGTCTTGGACTTGATCTTCCGAGAAGCCACCGCGCCAAGTGGTTTCCGAACGCCACTGATGGCCTGCTCCCATCCCTCTCGCGTCACCGCCGATTTGAAGTACGCCGCCGCTTCATGCCAGCTCCCCCCGTAGTCCCCGGTGTCAACTAGCTCAAGCCACTCCCCGGCACACTCGACGGCTAGCTTCTCTGCCTCGAAGTTGCTCGCTGTTCCGCATCCGGCAGCTGCCAACAATACCATCCCGAGTACAGGACGAATGAACTTCATCACCGCTCCTCCTGTGCACCTAACGGTTTCGGCGTCAACGGTACTCGACGAGTGGGCGCGCACGGTCCACCGAGCTGCCGCCTAGCCGGCAGTCTAATCATCCGGACCTTGAAGCCCAAACAGCCACTCGCGGAGCCACCGCAAGCAAGCCGGGCTCTCTCATAGGCTCCGGCGGATTCCCGCAGCGAGCCTTGAGGCGCCCTGAGGAGACCCCGAAGGGCGAAGCCCGAAGAGGCTCCGGGGATGGGCGCCGGAAGCGAGTCGAAGGGAACCGCCGGAGCCCCAAACGAAAGAGCCCGACCACCAGGCCGGGCTCTCTCCACCGCCGAAGCGGCTCGGAACGACGTGCCGTGTCGGGCTAGTACATGCCGCCCATGTCGCCGCCCATACCTCCGGGCATACCGCCGCCGCCCGCGTTCTCTTCGGGCTTGTCCACGACTACCGCTTCCGTCGTGAGCAGCAGCCCCGAGATCGACGCCGCGTTCTGCAGCGCCGTACGCGTCACCTTCGTCGGGTCGATGACGCCGGCCTTCACGAGGTTCTCGTACTCGCCGCTCTGCGCGTTGTACCCGTAGTTCAGATCGTTCTTCTCGCGCACCCGCTCGACGACGATCGCGCCCTCGGCGCCCGCGTTCTGGGTGATCTGCCGGATCGGCTCTTCCAGTGCGC
>JBDHFW010000248.1:0-3365 GCA_039590175.1 Gemmatimonadota bacterium
CGTTGATCCGCCAAAGGCCGGTCCCGGGACGCATCGTGAGTCTCGCCACGGCCGATTTGCGTCGACCCACCGACTGAATCTGAGTGTCCGCCAAGCTTCCTCCTAAAACTCCAGTGGCTCGGGCAGCTGCGCCTCGTGCGGGTGCTCCGGTCCAGCGTAGACCTTGAGCTTGCGCAGCATGGCGCGGCCCAGAGTGTTCTTCGGGAGCATGCCCTTCACCGCCAACTTGATAACCCGGTCGGGGTGCCGCTCGCGCATCCGCCGAAACGGGATTTGGCGGTCCCCTCCCATGTAACCGCTGTGCCGGAAGTACGTCTTCTGCGACGCCTTCTTACCGGTCAGCCGGACGTCCTTCGCGTTCACGACGATCACGAAGTCGCCCACGTCCAGGTGCGGACTGTAGGTCGGCTTGTGCTTGCCGCGAAGGATCGTGGCGATCGAGGATGCCAGCCTGCCGAGCACCTGGTCTCTTGCATCGACCACGTACCAGCGACGCTCGATCTCTCCCGCCTTGACCGTATACGTCTTCATATCGAACGTGCGTCGGGTCGGACCCCGACGCGTCCTCACCCTGGGGTTCCTAGGTGAAAAAAGGAGCCACCCGTCACTGGCGGCTCTCGGCGAATCGCTCGCAGCCCAGAAGTTTATTTTTTACATGCCGAAGTGTCAACCCGGCGGCGGCTGCAGCCGAGGGCTCGAGCTACCGGTGGAAGCTCTCCAGATTCCGCCGCAGGACGCCGCTTCTGAGCCGTACCAGCGCCCGCTCGCGGATCTGCCTCACCCGCTCTCGCGACACTCCCAGGCGATCCCCGATCTCCCCCAGGGTTTGCGGTTCGCCGTCCTCGAGGCCGAAAGAAAGCCGGATCACCCTAGCTTCCCGCTCGTCCAGAAGGGTCAGGCTTCTATCCAGAAGATCGCGGAGCGCCGCTCGATCGACCCGATCGGCCGGATCCACGACGGCCTCTCGCGCCACCAGCTCGCCCAAGAGCGTCCCGCGCGTCCTCCGCAGATCTCCGAGCGGGGCGTCCAGCGAGAGATAACGAACCCCGAACGGGCTGCGGGGATCCGCCGAGACTCCCGGCGCCTCCGGAGCCTCCCCATCGAGGGCAGAGCCTTTCGTCCGCCTGGGCGTGCGCCCGCTCTCGAGCGCCATGCGGCCGCGGCGTCGCGACGCCGGTACCCTCACGATTCCGATCTGTTGGCGGATAGCCGAGATGATGGACTGGCGGACCCACCACACGGCGTAGCTGGTGAAGCGGACGCCCCTTCGTTCATCGAACCTCTCGGCAGCCTCGAGAAGACCCAGGTTTCCCTCCGTGACGAGATCCTGCAGCGGAACGCCCAGATGGCGGTAGCGCCTGGCGACGGAGACGACGAAGCGGAGGTTGGATTCGACCATACGGTCGAGCGCACTCCGATCACCGGCTCGGATGCGCCGCGCCAACCGTCTCTCCTCCTCCGGTCCGATTAGGGGGTGGTTGCCGATCTCCTGAAGGTAGAGAGCGAAGGAGTCCTGTGGGGCCCGCGGGCGTACGTCGCCCCTGCGCGCCCGGGGGAGCGTGACGGTCATGATCGACTCTGTGGCAGATGAGGGGCCTTCGCCCCGGAAACTCCGCCGCCGTCAAACGACGGCGGTCCTTAGCGGATCAGGTTAAGCAAGCGGTCCCAGCGTATCTCGGTCAACCACGGGAAGGGCGCGATCTCCTCACGGTCATACGAATAGTAGATGATCAGCGGCTTCCCCTTGATGGCGTCGGTCGGCACGAACCCCCAGTAGCGGGAATCTTCCGAGTTGTCGCGGTTGTCGCCCATCACGAAGAAACGCTCCTCGGGCACGGCGATGGGACCCCAGTTGTCCCGCGTGGGCCTGTACTCGCCCTGCAGCCGGCCGTCCCGCACCAGGTAGGAGCGCTGCCAGCGGAACTGAGGGCTGTAGGGGTCCTCGAACGGGCGAGAATGCTGAGCGTACGGCTCGTCGATGTCGACGCCGTTCAGGTGGAGGGCGCCGTCTACCATTTGCAGCGTATCGCCGGGCACGCCCACGATTCGCTTCACGTAGTTCGTGCGCTCGGGTTGGCCGGCCGCCGAAGGTGGCTCGAAGACGACGATGTCTCGACGCTCGGGAGCGTCGAAAGCCGGCAGCCGCGCCATCGTGCCGGGGATCTCGGCGCCGTAGACCATCTTGTTCACGAGGAGGAAGTCGCCGACGAGGAGGGTATTCTCCATCGAGGCCGTTGGGATCTGGAATGCCTCGACGACGAAAGCGCGCACGACGAGAAAGAGAACGAACGCCACCAGAATCGACTTCGTCCACTCCCACGCCCAACGCACACCGCTGGGTCTGGCCGGCGCCACGTTCGGGGCCTCGCCCCGCTCGGGCGCGATTTGCTTCTCCATCGACTCCGCCTGTTGCTCTTGCCTCGCCATATCGACCTTCAGCCATCCTCCGTCAAGGATCGGTACACGAGCCGCAAGAGGCCCGTTCCGCAAGCCTCGGACCGCCATTTCCGCCGGACCGCGACCACAAGTTACACGGGACCCTCAATTCGCGCTCATCCAGCGCCCGATCTGCACTGGGCCGAGATCACCAGGTCACATCGATCTGGGCACGCTGCAGCCGCCCGCTGTAGTCGACGTACGCGACTTTCGTCTCGGAGTAGAAGTCGTAGACCTCCCAGCCGCCTTCACGGTGGCCGTTTCCGGTTTGTTTCACCCCGCCGAACGGAAGGTGGGCCTCGGCGCCGATCGTGGGGGCGTTCACGTAGCTGATGCCGGTGTCCAGCTGCTCTATCGCCCTGAAGGAGGCTTCCACATCCCTCGTGTAGATCGAGGACGACAGTCCGTACCGCACATCGTTGTTGATCTCGATCGCCTCATCCAGAGATCCGAACTTCACGACCGAGAGCACCGGCCCGAAGATCTCCTCCTGCTCGACCCGCATGCCCGGTTTGACACCCGTCAGGACGGTGGGCTCGAAGAAGAACCCGTCCGAGAGCCCATCCCCCTGCGCGACCTGGCCACCGCCCGCGACCTCGGCCCCCTCGCCGCGGGCGATCTCCACGTACTCCTCGACCGTTCGCAGCGCATCCAGGTGGATCAGGGGTCCCACATCGACGTCGGGGTCGAGCCCGTCACCGAGCCGGAGCGCACCCGCCTCGGCAACCAGGCGCTCGACGAAGGCGTCGTGGATCTCCTCGTGCAGAAGCAGCCGGCTCGTGGCGGTGCATCGCTGGCCCGTCGTGCCGAAGGCGCCCCAGAGCACGCCCTCGATCGCCAGATCCATGTTCGCGTCGGGCATCACGATCTGGGCGTTCTTGCCTCCCATCTCCAGGGAGCAGCGCTTGTGCATGCGCCCGCAGGTCTCG
>JBDHFW010000249.1:0-3588 GCA_039590175.1 Gemmatimonadota bacterium
GATCATTTCCTCGGAAAGGAGACGGTCCAGAACATGCTCGTCTTCCGGTTCGCCAATCCGGCCTTCGAGCCGATCTGGAACCGGAACTACATCGATCACGTGCAGATCACGGTGTCCGAGCAGATCGGCATCGGCACCCGCGCCGCCTTCTACGAGAAGACAGGCGTGGTCCGGGACATGGTCCAGAACCACCTGCTGCAGCTGCTGTGCATGGCCGCGATCGAGCCGCCGGTGACCTTCGACGGTTCATCCCTGCGCGACGAGACGGTCAAGATCCTCGAGGCGGTGAACTGTAAGCCGGTGGATGTCGAGCGGGAGGCCGTACGTGGGCAATACGGCCCGGGCAACGTGGGAGGCGCCCCGGCCCGCGGCTATCGAGAAGAGGAGGGGGTGGATCCCGGCTCGACGACCCCGACCTTCACGGCGATCCGGCTCGGGCTGGACAACTGGAGGTGGTCGGGTGTTCCCTTCTACCTGCGGACGGGCAAACGCATGGCGCGAAAGCTCACCGAGGTGGCCATTCAGTTCAAGCCCACGCCCCACGTCATGTTCGCCCGAGCGGAGTCAGAGTCGGCGCCGAACGTTCTGGCCTTCCGGCTGCAGCCGGAGGAGGGGATCGTTCAACGGTTCATCGCCAAGCAGCCCGGACCGGACCTCACGTTGAGCGACGTCACGATGGACTTTCGGTACGCCGATGCTTTCGGGGTGGAGCGGCCGCCGCGAGCGTACGCCTGGCTTCTTCTGGATGTCATGCAGGGCGACCAGACGCTGTTTGCGCGTGCCGACTGGATCAACGAGGCCTGGCGGACGGTGGACCCGATCGTCGAGCGCTGGGAAAACGAGCCGCCCGGAGACTCTCCGGACTATGCGGCGGGGTCCTGGGGCCCGGTAGCGGCCGAGGATCTCATGCGACGAGACGGCCGCGCCTGGCGCAACGGCTGACGTGAAGCGGCGGCCGGAAGCAGCCCCCGAGCAGCACCGGGTCGGGAGGACGGATCTCCACCTGGTCCCGCGGGCGAACTTCGCCGACGCGGGCGCCGACGTGCTGGCGACGGCCCTCCGCGATTTCGGGAAGCCCGATCTCTCACTCGCGCTCTCCGGCGGTTCGACGCCTGGCCCGATCTACGAGGCGTTGGCGGGGTTCCCCGGCATCCCGTGGGCGCGGATCCGAATCTACTTCGCCGACGAACGTGCCGTCCCGCCGGGTGACCCCGCCAGCAACTACCGCCTCGTCCGGGGCGCTCTCATCGACCGCGTTCCGATTCCGGCGGAATCCGTCCACCGCATGGAGGCCGAGCGTCCCGACATGGACGAGGCGGCTGCGAGCTACGAGCGCCAGCTGCCGTCGCACTTGGACATTCTCGTGCTCGGAATCGGGGAGGATGGACACACGGCATCGCTTTTTCCGGGATCGCCGAACCTGGCGGAAACCGCGCGGCGGGTAGCGCCGGCCCGGAGCCCATCTCCGCCGACGGAGCGCCTGACGATCACGCCCCCCGTCGTACGATCGGCCAGCCGGATCTTCCTCTTCGCCCGCGGCCGGGCGAAGGCCGACGCGGTGCGCGAAGCGCTCCTCGGAGAAACCGACGCGTCACGCTGTCCGGCCCGATTGGCCCGAGGCGGAACGTGGGTGGTGGATACGGAGGCGGCGGCCCAGCTCGGGCGCTGAGCACCTGCTTCACGCGCTGAACGCCTGCTTCACGCGCTCCCAGAAGCCGGGCTCCTTCGTGTCGGGAGCCGGCGGAGTATCCTCGAGGGGAGCCATTCCCTCGAGCGCCTCACGCTGAGCTGATGAGAGCCGAGTCGGCGTCCAAACCAACACACGCACGATCAGATCGCCCCTGCCCTGGCCGCGGAGGCGCGGCATGCCGCGACCACGCAGGCGCAAGGCCTGGCCGCTCTGAATGCCCGCCGGGATCTCGAGCTCGGACTCTCCATCGATCGTGGGGACGCCGATCTCGTCGCCGAGCGCCGCCTGCGTGAAGGTGACCGCGAGGTTGTGGATCAGGTCATCGCCGTGACGCTCGAACCTGGGATCTTCCTCGACCTCGATCGCCACCAGCAGGTCGCCCGGAGGTCCGCCCTTCGGTCCGGCATTGCCCCGGCCCGAGAGCCGCAGAAAATCATCGGACGACACGCCGGCCGGAGCCTCGATCGAGATCTTCTTGTCGTGCTGCAGGCGACCCTGGCCGTCGCACTCATCGCACCGGCTCTCGATGATCCGACCATCGCCGCTGCACTCCGGGCAGGGACGCACGCTCACGAACTGACCGAGCAGAGAGCGCTGAACCGATCTGACTTCGCCGGCCCCAGCACACGTGCTGCACGTGACGGGAACCGTGCCGGGCTCGGCGCCGCTCCCTTCGCAGCGCTCGCAGCGGTCGAGGAGCCGCACGCGGAGCGTCTTCTTCGCCCCTTTCGCGGCCTCGGCGAGACTGATTCGGAGGCGCACTCTGACGTCGCTGCCGCGTCGAGGTCCCGTGCGGCGTCGCTGCTGGAATAGATCTCCAAAGGCGGTTCCGCCGCCAAACTCGCGCATGAAGACGTCGAAGGCGTCGGCGAAGTTGAATCCGCCCATTCCGGCACCCGTGCCGGCGCCGCGGCGGATTCCGGCTTCGCCGTACCGATTGTAGAGGTCCCGCTGCTGCGGATCGCGCAGCACTTCATAAGCCTGCGTGACGGTCTTGAACTTGGCTTCGGCATCGGGCGAGTCGTTGCGGTCGGGATGGTACCGCATCGCCAGCTTGCGGTAGGCCCTCTTGATCTCCTCGGGGCCCGCCTGCCGGGAGACTCCCAACACGTCGTAGTAGTCTGCCATCTATCGTCGGGTACGGCTGTCTCGAGCGCAGTTCAATGCTGCATCAATCGGGAGACGAGGGAGGACGTGCAGTCTACGACGGCCACGACCTTGTCGTAGGGCATCCGGGTCGGCCCGATAACTCCCACCACTCCGTGGAGATGGCCGACCTCGTAGCTGGCGGTCACCACGGTCAGGTCGAGGAGCTCGGGAGCTTCATGCTCGGTTCCGATGGTAATCTGCGGTCCGCTCTCCAGCGCCCGCTGACCGAGCACGGAAGCGAGCAGCTCTCTCCGTTCCGTGAGCTCGATGAGCTGCCGCAGGCCTTCTTGGGTGGTGAACTCCGGCTGGTCGGCCAGCGAGGATGCGGTACCGAGGTGCACCTGTCGGTTCGTCGCGACCCAGTCGAAGATCTCGGGACCCGACTCCACGAAGATGTTGATCGCCGACGTCGCGAAGCCGCTCGCCGAGCGTCGCCTTGATGTCGCTGAGCGTGCTGCCCGCCAACCGCTCGTTCAGCACCGTGGCCAAAGCGGAGAGCGTCTGCCGAGGCAGCCCGCTCCTCAGATCCACGTAGACCGTCCGAACTACGCCCGACTCGAGGGTGAACACGAGGAGGACCTTCTCCGAGTCGACGGGGACAAGGTCCATTCGCTGCAGCACGGCCGTCGAAAGCATCGGCCCGATCGCCAGGCCCAGCTCACCGGTCAGGAGGCTCAACACCGAGGCGGCCCGAGAGATGAGCTCTTCGATCGCGCTCGCCTGACCGCTGGTCAGCTCCTGCTCGATCC
>JBDHFW010000250.1:0-4080 GCA_039590175.1 Gemmatimonadota bacterium
GTGAACGCCACGGTCCACAACCGCATGGCGGTCCCCACGGGGATCCACTGGCACGGACTCGAACTGGATGCCTGGGCCGACGGTGTTCCGGATTGGAGTGCCTCCGACGGGCGTGTCTCGCCCGTCATCGCCCCCGGGGACTCGTTCACCTATCGCCTATCGCTCATGCGGCCCGGCACCTTCGTCTACCACTCCCACCTCGACGACATCCATCAGCTCACGGGCGGACTCTATGGACCGCTGCTGGTCCTTCCGGAGGGTGAGCGCTTCGATCCCCGGACGGACCACGTCATGGTCTGGGGGTGGAACCACCCGGACGGGGCGAGCATGGAGCAGATGGATCTGAACGGACGGCGCGAGCAGCCGGATGCCACCGTCCAGGTGGGAGAGGGGCACCGTTTCCGGGTCATCAACATCGCTCCGGCGGGTCGTATCTCCGCCTGGCTCACCCTCGACGGCGACATCATGCCGATCACGCTGCACGCCAAGGACGGAGCCGACCTGCCGCCCCACCAGCGGGTTCCGGTGGACCGACTCCCTCACCTTAGCGTGGGGGAGACCGCCGACTTCACGTGGACGCCGACCGCACCGGGGACATACGAGCTGCACGTGGGCTTCGAGCCGGCCCCGGAGGCGAATCTGGTGCAGCGGTGGGTGGTGCGGCCGCGCTAGGAGGCCGGCGAGGGGCGGCGGGAGGTCCACCTTCGCCTAGAAGAGGACACCTCCGGTTAGAACGAACTGCTCGCCGCCAGCGAGCTCGAACCGCACCTCGACGAATGGGTGCACGGGGCCGGAGCCGATTAGCGTTCCCCCGAGCAGATTGAAACCGGGGTCTGTGTCCGACGACCCATCTCTGGATGAGTAGGCGATGTTCAACCCACCCCCTGCGTACGGTGCCACGCTGTTCGTGTTGACCTTGAAGAAATAGGCAAGGTTGCCGTTCAGTTCCCAGTACGTCTGATCGTCACCCGGGAAGAACCAATCAAACATCGGGATCACGGCCAGCCGATCCGGCGAGCGGGCCCCCTAGACCGAAATCCGCTTTGCTTCCGACGCTGAGCTGCGGCGCGAATCGGGCCTGGGCGTCCAGCTCCCGAGCCCCAGACAAGCAAGAAACCGCCACCGCTAGCAGCAAGATCCTAAGCACAGACACCTCCTCAAGGCTTTCCGGCAGAGCCAGGTAGCTTGTCGTGTCGCTGGGCACGAGTCGAGCAGAAACCGGGCCAGGGCCTTTTTTACGTGCACGAGCCCAAAGAAACACCGAAAACTAGGTCGCCCAGGAGATTCCACCTACTCGGTTGGCTAGGCCCCCAAGCCTTGCCGCCTAACACGCGCTTGGAGCAGATGCAGGAGACCCGATTAGCGGGTACATATGCGATTTGCGAGACGACGTTACTCAGGATGGGGTGACTGATGACTGGGGTAACGACCTGAGGTCCTCACTTCGAGTACGCCACTTCTCACCGGGGAGCCACTCGCAACCGTCGGCGCTGCCCGGGAGCCTCAGCCGGGAGGGCGGCAACCGGCACTGCGCTCAGCACCGCAAGCGCAGCTGCGTAAACTAGACCCCCTCGTACTGGCACTGCGCCGATGAGAGGGTAGCCGCCGTGGTTCTCATCCCGGAGTGAGACCAGCACTACGTCGGCGTCGAACGCGTGTAGCCGCTTGATTCCAACGAGCCTGAGATTGGAGGCGTTTCCGGTAGCCTCGTTGACGGCCGCGAGAGTGGCATGGGCCGCGAGACGTAGCTCGAAAGCCTCTAAACCCACCCCTTCCGCCTGGGCGTAGAAAACACGTCCCTCCTGTTCGATCTTGATCTGAACGTGAATCGTCGAGCCCGGGCCACGGGCAAGCTCGGCAGAGAAGAAGCGCAAGCGGGGCGTCAGCGAGTCCAATGGAGCACCATCGGAAGCTGCTGCTTCAGGTTCGGAGACCAATCGGCCAACTATAGGCACCTTGAACTCGATCTCATGAGAGTGTGTCAGGATGCGCCCAGTTTGGCGAATGTCAGCAAGAAGCTTGCTAGTTCGTGGAATCAGCTCCCGATCCCATGGGGATCGCCCCTTCTGCGTAGCCTGGGGCCGCGCAGGTCGCGTGGCCTGGCTCGCCAGAAAGGGAATCCGGCAGGTTGAGGGGATGGTATGCCACTGACTCGACCTCGCTCTGGCTGCTGACAACTCAGAAGCGCTACCAGACGCTACCGACTTTCTCCGAGTCCAAAGAACGGTAGGAGCGCTTCCGCGCTGTCTCACTCACCGCTTTCGAGGTACTCCATGAGCGCGACAGCGTTATTGCACTCAGTATCAGAAGCCCCGAACAGCAGAGTCACACGCTTCTTCCTGGCCATGGAACGGATGGGAGCAAGCAACTTCTCTTTACTTCTGAGCTCCGCGAAGCACCTCCGCTTGAACTCATTCCATTTCGCCCGATCGTGGGCGAACCATTTACGTAACTCATCAGAGGGGGCGCACTCTCGAACCCACTCATCGAGCGCAGCGGCCTCCTTCGCCAGGCCGCGAGGCCACAGTCGGTCGACGAGAATACGTAGGCCGTCCTCATGATGAGGCGGGGCGTACACGCGCTTAACCTGCAGCGGCACCGTTACGCCCGCTGCAGGTTCCGCGCAGGTGGCAGGCTTCCGCGCTTCACTCGGTTAGCAATCGCTCCTTCAGCGACTCGAGCCGTTCATGCCAGCCGATCCGCAGGTCGGGCCTTTTTTCAAGGGCATGGGTACGGACACCCGGAAGTCGTTCGTCCAGAAGAACATCAATCTGGTCTGCAACGTCACGGGTGGGCCGTGCAAGATCATCAGCCGACCTGCCAAGACCGTTCACGCAGGGCTGGGCATCACGGAAGCAGAGTTCAACATCGTTGTGCAGCACCTGGTGGATACCCTGGACAAATTCCAGGTACCCGCCGCAGAGAAGGAGGAGCTGCTCGGGATCGTCGGCACGCTCAAGCCGGACATCGTTGAGCAGTCCTGCGGCTAGTCGACGCGCCCGCCGTCAGGGACGCAGCTCGACCTGAAACGGCCCCGCTTCCGGCGGCGGGCGGGTTCTTGGGCGGGCTTGGTGTGGCTGGGCAAGCGAATCGGGCCCGGGGGGCGCACGATTTCCGCGGCGCGAGTCAGGGACCCAGGCCATACTCCCGCATCTTGCGCCACAGGGTGGTCCGGCTCATTCCCAGGAGCTCGGCGGCCCTTGCCCGGACGCCGTCCGACTCCTCCAGCGCCGCGCGGATCGCGGCTCGCTCGTCCGCGCTATCCGAGCCGGTTCGGTATCGCCTCCCCTTCCCGGCTGCCGGCCCGGCCTCCGTCTCGGGTGCGTGTGAGCGCAGCTCACGTGGAAGGTGCTGAACCTCGATGCGGCTACCCTCCACGCGGATCGCGGCTCTCTCGACGACGCTGAACAGCTCCCTGACGTTCCCCGGCCAGTCGTGGTCCTGGAGGAGGCGGAGGGCCATCGGGGCAACCGAGAGCGGCACCTCGGTGGTGGATCTCTCCCGAAGCCTCGACAGCGCGGCCTCGATCAGGAGCGCGACATCTGCTCGTCGCTCGCGCAGCGGCGGAAGGCGGATCGGAAAGACGTTCAGGCGATAGTACAGGTCGTCGCGGAATCGTCCGGCCTCGACTTCGGCGGGTAGGTCGCGATGGGTCGCGGCGATGACCCGCACGTTCACGGGCCGGGCCCGCACGCCTCCGATCGGGGTGACCTCCCGCTCCTGAAGGACCCTCAGCAGCCTCTGCTGGAGCCGGAGGCTCATGTCACCCACCTCGTCCAGGAAGACGGTGCCCTCGTCGGCGGCGGCAAACAGTCCCGGCTTCTCTTTGACGGCCCCGGTAAAGGCTCCGCGCACGTGGCCGAAGAGCTCGGACTCGAGCACTCCCTCGGCCAACGCCGCGCAATTCACGGGGACGAAGGGACCTCGCGATCGGCAGGAGAGATCGTGCAGCGCATGGGCCACGAGCTCCTTTCCGGTTCCGGTTTCGCCGAAGACCAGCACCGTCGTCTCGGTCGGGGCAACCTGACGAATCGCCTCGAACACCTTCGCCATGGCCGGGCTTTCACCGACGATGCCTCC
>JBDHFW010000251.1:0-3187 GCA_039590175.1 Gemmatimonadota bacterium
CTACTTCGGTACGTCGACGGGCCACCTGTACGCCAGCCGCGACGGGTCTGAGTGGACCGCGATCGCCGCCCACCTCCCGAAGATCCTCTCCGTGACGGCCACCCTCGACTGAGCCGGCCGAGTGCGGCCGAGCTCTCGGCCTTGCCAGCCTAGCCCCGCTCCTCCGGGTGCCACCGAACGATCGCGGCTCCACTCGTGTAGCCACCGCCCACGGCGGTCAGGATCACGTGCGTGGGACTCGGAAGGGGACCGTGCTTCCCCCGAAGGACCTCATCGAAGCCGATCCCGACGGAGCCCGCCGAGTTGTTGCCGTACCGATCGATCGTATTGACCACGCGCCCGTTCGGCAGGTTCAGCTGTTTCTCGAGACCGCGCGTGATCCGGAGGTTTGCCTGGTGCGGAACGACATAGTGGATCTGATCCCAGGGTAGATCCGCCTCGGACACGGCCCGCTTCGCCGCGTTCGCCATCGCGTTGACGGCGGCTCGGAGCACGTGGGGCCCACCGCCCATGCGCAGCTTCGGGCTTCCCTCCCAATCCCACTCCCAGCCGCCACTCCGCATGTTCAGGTGCTCGTAGGAGTAGTCGGCATCGAGGAAAGGCGGGGTGATGACCTGGCCGTTGTCGCCATCGGAGCCGGGGGTCAGCATGGTCGCGCCGGCCCCATCCGCGAAGAGGACGGCGGTCTTGGGATCGTCGTAGTCCGTGACCCTGGAGAGTGCGTCGCCCGACACGACCAGGACGTTCCTGAACATGCGGCTGTAGATCATCGCGTACGCGTTGGCGATCAGGTATACGAACCCGGCGCAGGCGGCGTTCACGGTATACCCGGTCACCTTCGGGATCCCGAGCAGCGATCCGATCGTGCAGGCCATGTTGGGAACGGTATCGGAGGGCGATACGGAGGACGCGATCAGCAGATCGACGTCCTCCGGCTGCATCGCCGCGTCCGCGAGCGCCCGGCGGCACGCCTCCACGCTCAGATCCTCGGTGGTGGCGTCCTCCTCCCAGGGAATCACTCGGCGCTCGCTGATGCCGGTGACCTGCAGCGACCAGGCGTCGAACACCTCGACGGGCGACAGGGAGTCGGGGTCTTCGACCTGCCGCAGCGCGGCGCGAGCCCGCTCGACATCGAAGGCGCTGCGGATGCCCTCCTGCTCGAAGAGCTGGAAGTTGTCGAGGATGTTGTCGGGCAGGTAGCTACCGGTGCCGACGACCTTCACTGCGGGAGGCGCGCTCGTCACTCGATGTCCCTCTCCATGGATGAGGCTTCGGGATGCGCCGTACCGGGCAGAAACGGCGCGCCGGATTCCGAGCGAAGATAGGGGAGGACCCGAACGGGCTCAAATGAGCCGCCCGGGGAAGCCGCGATTGCCGGTCGATTCGCCCGGCGGCGGCTCGAACGTCAGCGGACGACCGCGCTAGAAGGGTGGCTCCTGCTGTGGCCTGTTGGAGCGATCCAGCATCCCGTCCGGCTGGCGGGGAAGGTCCATCGTCCGCCTCACCTCCGCCGCGGCATCGGTCGGCTGATACCCCTGCCTGATCCAGCGGCGAACGCGGGCCGGAAGCCCCAGGACGTCGTCGTTGTCGTGCCGGCGGGTCGCGGCATCGAGGAGGAGGTTCTCGGCCTCCTCGGGCGGCACGCCCGCGGCCACCAAGTCGCCCAACGCCACCATCGAGGCGGTCAGGTGGTCGTCTCTCGGGTTCACGGCCGCCACCGTGCGTACCACGACTTCCGGAACGCCACGCCCCAAGACGTCCGCCGTCGCCTCGAGCGAGGTGATCGTCGCCCGCTCGCCCAGGATCTTGTGGGCCCAGTCGATCCTCTCGGCGTACTCCTCGAGCGCCGCCAGCAGACGATCGGCCCTCACGCCCTTCACCGCTCCTTCCGCGGTATGCTCCAGGAGCAGCTCGGTCGGGAACCCGTCCCAGCGCGGCTGCATGATGAACGCCTCCAGACGGGCCGCCTCGGCCGCTGGGTACACGGAAAGGACCTCATCCAGCTCGGGTGTCTGTGGGCGAAGCGGTGAGGGTAGCGCCAGAAGGAGGAGGATGGCGCCGAGCACGCCGAACCCATGAAGCGACCGAGGCCGCTCGTCTCTTCGGGCCCCACGGGACGGGGCCTCCTTTGAACAGGTACTCATCGCCAGCACTCCAAGCTCAGGTGCGGCTGCCCTCGGGGAGAATGGCCAGCACAGCGTTGCGATTCCCGAACCCATCATCCGAGTACCGCTCGGCGTGCGGATCGGTCACCCACCGAGAGCCATCGAGCACGAACATATACTCGTAGACGCCGGGATTGACCGCCAGCCGGGCCGCCCAGACGCCATCACCGTCCGCGTCTTCCAGCTCCAGCGGGGCCCAGCTGTTGAAATCACCGGCGATAGCGACCGAGGAGGCCGCAGGTGCCTCCAGGAAGAGCTGCACATAGACGGTATCGTCGCCCGGGGAGCCAGAGAGCCCGCTGGTCCACGGAAGGGCGATGGCCAGCGCAAGCACGGCTACAGCCGCGAAGGCCGGCGCCGGCGCCACTCGGATCGTCCGCGGCTGCATGAGCCACCTGAGGCCTCGTCGCCACGCCGGGACGCTCGCGACCTCCACGGCCTTCAGCACCCGTGGCTCGAGCCACGCCGGAGCCCCGGAGACTGCGGTCATCCGCACGTCTTCAAGCAGCGCCTCCCAAGCGGTCGCTTCGGCTCGCAGCTGATCCGGGAGCTCTTCGACCGTCAGCTCGCCATCCAGATAGCGCTGGACATCCTCGTGCATCTTTGGTGATCTCATCTCGTTCACGACACGCCTCGTCGCCGCCGACCACGGGGTCCGCAGCTCAATGGTTCATTGGGCATAGTAGTTCTCCAGGAGTCGTTGCAGCTCCTCACGAGCCCGGTGCACGCGCATCTTCAGCGCCGGTACCGAGACCTCGAGCCGCTCCGACATCTCCTGGTACGACCAACCTTCTACGTGCTTGAGCACAAACGCCTCTCTCTGATCGGCGGGAAGCCGCTCGAGCGCTCCGTCGATGCGCCGCCGGATCTCGTCCTGCTCCGCCACGGCGAGTGGGCCGGGCTCATCCACCCGAAGCTCGCGCACCTCGTCCAGCGGCTGCTCGCGCCGACGTCGACCCTTCACCTGGTCCTTGCACAGGTTCGCGGCGATCCGGAACAGCCAGCCGCCGACGCGATCCGGG
>JBDHFW010000252.1:0-3346 GCA_039590175.1 Gemmatimonadota bacterium
GCTGGCCGAACGGATCTTCCAGGTTCATGGTGTTCGGGCGCTGTTCCTGGCGGACAACTTCGTCACGGTGACGAAGGAGGAGAACGTCGGCTGGCCGGACATCATCGACGAGCTACGCGAGACTATCCTCGAGGAGCTGGCGAGTACCAAATAGGCGATCGCTCTCCGGGGGCTTGGAGCCCGGGACTCTAAAGCCGACGACTCCGCTCAGGAGCAGGAGCCTCGTCGGGCCCGGATCACGTCACGCGATGGAGCCCTCTTCCCGAAGCGCCGCCGGAAGGCCCTCCCTGACAGTAGGGTAGGTCAGCCTGACACCCAGCTCTCCGCGCAGGACACCCAGCTCTCCGCGCAGGCGACGGTTCGACACCCTGCGGCTGGCCAGCTTGCGGGCGAGCCGGTCTGGGTCGTAGAGCGCGCGAGCCCCATCCTCGCTGATCTCCAGCAGGTCCAGGCCGAGCAGGGAAGCGGTGAGACGCGCGTACTCGGAGGAGAGATGCGGCTCGTCGTCGCACACGTTGTAGACTCGTCCGCTCGCGCCGGCTCGCCAGACCGCGATCAGCGCGCTCACCAGATCGTCCACGTGAACGCGGCTCGACCAGCTATCTCGTCCGGCGATCAGCTGATAGCGCCCCTGACGGATCGCCGGCCCGAGGGTCCGCCCAGGCCCGTAGATCCCGGCGATTCTCGCGACGCGAGGCCTGGAATCCAGCCGCCAGCCCAGCTCCAGCACCTTCCGCTCGGCGGCGAGCCGTGCCTCTCCCTTTGCCGAGGTCGGGTGCGGCACGGTGCTCTCGGAGACCGTCTCGTCGCCTCGATCGCCGTACACCCCGGTGCTGCTCGCGTAGACGAAACACTCGAGCGGCGCCCGGCGAAGCGCCCCTACGATCCTCGAGAGACGAGCGGCGGCCGGATCCTCCGCGAGCGGGGCGGGAGGGATGAGGAAGAAGCAGACGTCCGGAGCGACCGTCTCGAGTGCGAGGGTCGATCTCGGGTCATCCGCATCGACGATGAGGGGCCGGATTCCGGCCGCCTCCAGCCTGGAAGCACCGCTCGGCTCGCGGATCGTGCCGACGACCTCGATGCCGTCGGCGAGTAGTCTCGCGGCCAGCCGAAGGCCGGTGTAGCCACAACCCGCGATGAGCGCCTTCACGGTCCGGCGGCCGGCCGATCCGTGGCGTCTCCCAGGAGCTCGAGGAAGTTCTGTACGATCGAGTAGGTGAGTCCCCAAACCGTGTGCCCGTCGTACTCGATCGTTGGGAATCGGAAGGTGTCCCCGTCTCGACGGAGCGTAAGAGAGGATCGCCGCGCCGGCGTCTCGAGCTCCGATACGGGCACCCAAAAGTGCCCGTCGATCTCGGCGCTTCTGCGCACTCCCGCCAGACGAGGCCGCCACGCCACGAAAGGGCTGATCGCGATTCGCGGGATGTGGCGGCTCACGGGGTGCAGATCGTCCAGTCGACCCACGATCTCCTTCCTGCCAAGGCCCAGGCCCGTCTCCTCACGCAGCTCCCGAAGCGCCGTGTCCATGAGGTCACGATCCACTTGCTCTTCACGTCCTCCGGGGAGCGCCACGTGCCCCGACCATGGGTCGCGCTCGTGCGTAGCCCTCACGACGAAGAGAGCCTCCGGCTGGATCTCACCGGCCCTGAGCACGAGCACCACGGCGGCTCGCGCGGTTCCTTCCGGCGGGTCCGCTCGTCGCGCCTCGTATCGGGAGAAACGATCCTGGAGGAAGCCCGAGAAGTCGTTCCCCTCGCTCACGGACCTTCCTGCCTGGCTTCATCCAACAGGGCTCGGTAGCTGCCGTAACGGGCTTCGCTCGCTGCTCCGGCCTCGATGAGGCTTCGCACGGCGCAATCCGGCTCGATCACGTGACGGCAGTCGTTGAAGCGGCAACCGCCGATCGCCGTGCTGAACTCGGGAAACGCTCCCGCGAGCTCGTCCGGCGACAGATCCCAGAGCACCAGCAGTTGCAGCCCCGGGGTGTCGGCGACGTATCCCCCGTTTGGAAGCCGATAGAAGGTGGATCCGACGGTCGTATGCCTTCCGCGGCCCCGCTTCCTGCTTACCTCCCGGACCTTGAGCTCGTGCTCGGGAAGCAGGAGGTTGAGGAGGCTGGACTTGCCGACGCCGGAGGGCCCGGCGAAGACGGTCGCGTGACCTCCGAGCCGGTGGCTGAGCTCCGAGATGCCGTCGCCCCGGTGGGCGCTCGTCGGGAGGATGTCGTAGCCGGCCTCGCGGTAGATGTCGAAGGCGTCCGACGTTCCGGTCTCACTTGGGAGGTCGGTCTTGTTGAGGACGATGAACGCCGAGAGCTCGTTCAGCTCCGCCAGCACCAGGAACCGGTCCAGAAGCCGTAAGTCGGGCGCGGGCTCCCCCACCGCGAAGACCGCGGCCAGCTGATCCACGTTGGCGACGATCACCTGCTCCCGGCTGCCCGCAACGGCGCGCCGCGAGAGCTTGGTGCTGCGGGGCAGGAGGCCTTCGATCCGGCAGCTTCCGTCGGAGAGATGCTCCAGGAGCACGAAGTCCCCCGGGTTGATCTGTTCCTCGTCCAGCTTCAACCGTCCACGAAGCGCGCAATCGAGGATCCGATCGCCGCAATCCACCGAATACACCCCGCCTGCACTCCTGAGCACGCGGCCCTCGGTCTGCGCGCTCACCCGACGGCTCCGGAGATGACTACCGCTGCTCTCCAGGCCCGCTTCCGGGCCCGCGATCCCCGGCTGCGGGCTCTCCGACCAGCTCATCGAGGCAGTTGAAGCCCAGCAGGGCGCACTTGATCCGTACCGGGAACTTCGAGACGCCCGCCAGGGCCCGCAGATCGCCCAGCTTCTCGTCCCGCTGAAGCTCCTCCTCGCCGTGGAGCAGACGGGTGAACTTCGCCGACAGGGCTCGCGCCTCCCCGAGCTTGGCTCCCTTGAGCCGCTCGGTCATCATGGAGACGGCGGCCTGGCTGATCGAGCAGCCTCTGCCCTCGTAGCTCACTTCGTCGATCCGGTCGGCCTTTACGGAGAGTGACAGCTCGATGACGTCCCCGCACAGCGGGTTGTTCATCGTGACGGTGTGGGTGGGCGCCTCGAGCGATCCCTTGTTCCTGGGACGCCTGTAATGGTCGAGGATGACCTCTTGAAAGAGATCGGCGAGGGCGCTCGGGATCGACCGGTCGATCGGCTTGTCATCTGGGGTGTCAGCGTGGTCGCTCATGAGTGCGCCGTAAGGGGCAGCGTGCGCTCAATGGCTGCGGCAGAAGAGCTCGCCGGCGAGGTGGAGCGCCTCGCAGAGGGCGTCGACCTCCTGGGGCGTGTTGTACAGGTAGAGGCTGGCACGAGCGGTCGCATCGACT
>JBDHFW010000253.1:0-3372 GCA_039590175.1 Gemmatimonadota bacterium
CGTAGACCATGAGGTTCGTCTGGTATGCAGCCGGCGTGATCGTCGCGCCGACCATGCCGGTCATGAGGGTGATCGCGAACGGCATGAAGCTCACACCGAGCGAGCCGGCCAGGGGAAGTGCGATCGGGAACATGAAGACCGCCGAGGCAGCGGTCGTGATCAGGTTGCCCATGATCACGTGCCCCACGAAGACGGCAATAAGGGCGGTGTAAGGGTCGTCCGCTCCGATCGTTTCCAGAGCCCCGGCGATCGCATCGGCGAGCCCACTGTGACTCACCGCAGCTGCGACACCGATGGCCGCTGCGAGAACGATGAGCGTCGCGAAATCGACGCTGCGGCCTGCACTGCGGAGGCTCATACAACCGGTCAGCAGCATGGCTCCCGTCGCGAGCAAGCCCGCGTTCAGCATGGTCATCCAACCCAGCGTCACGACCGTCACCATCGCGGCGACGATCACCGACGCCATGACCGCCAGTCCTGTTCGCTGCGTGCCACGAAGAAGAAGGCGTCGTCAACCTCGAGGACCGCGTTGTCCCCAACCTGGATTCTCACATCGTCCAGCCGGCCCGCGACCGGTTGCCCGGCCCGCGACACGCCGACCAGCGAAAGCTGGTACGGGCTGTCGGGGAGGGGAAGCTCGGAGACCTGCCGTCCGATCGCGTCGCTCTGTGGAGAGACCACGACCTCCACCAGACTATGCGTGTGACTCGGCGTCTCCATCCGGTGGCCGGTCTTGAGCGGTCGGACTCCCAGGGTCGTCCAAGCGTCGGGTAGCCTGTCGATGTCGGCGGCGATCGCGACCACGTCTCCTTCGTGAAGCCGCGCATCCGGCCTTCGCTCGACCGGCTGGCCGTCGGGGCGCCACAGGCCGCGCAGCTCGAAGCCGACCGGCTCCACCAGGCCAGCCTCTCGGAGCGTCTGCCCGACGAGCGAGGACGCTTTCATCATCACGAACTCCGCCCCGTACCTGCGTCTGGCGATTCCTGTCTTCTCGGCGGCCCCGCGGTCAGGCAGGAGGCGCTTCCCGGCGACGATGATGAAGAGGATCCCTACCACGGTGGCGGGCACGGCGACCCAGGAGGGGTCGAACATCTCGATTTCGCGCATGAACGGTCCGCCGGCGCCCCGATCGGCAAGCTCCTCCAGGATCAGCCCCGCGATGATCAGGTTGACGGATGTACCGATCAGCGTCGTAGTGCCGCCGAGGATCGAGGCGTAGCTGAGGGGGATGAAGAGCTTGGAGGCGACGAGGCCCGTGGATCGACAGAGATCTCGGATGACGGGGATCATCATCGCGATGAGCGGGGTGTTGTTCAGGAAGGCGCTCCCAATCGCGACGGGAGGGAGGATCCTGAGCTGGACTTCTCGCTCGCTCCTCGGCCGTCCGATGAGCCACTCGCCGATCAGGGTCATCGCGCCGGTGGAGTACATGCCCGCCGCCACCATGTACAGAGCGCCCACCGTGAGGACACCGGCGTTCGAGAAGCCGGCCAGGCTGGCTCTGAGCGGGGCGAGGTCGAGCGTGATACTGATGGTGAGTGCGCCCATGAATACGGCGGCGGGCGGCAGCTTCGTCCCCAGCAAGAGGACGAGGGTGATGACGAGGAGGCCGAGGGTCAGCCAGGCGTCGAGAGGCATGCCCCGATGTTCGGGGTGGAGCAGGCAGCCCGCAACGTCGACTCCCGCTTTGTATCAGCGAGGCCTTCGGTCGAGCGACGGCGGCCCGCCGGGTAAGCACTCGGTACCGGCCAGCAGCGGCCAGCACCGAGGGCTGAGCATGTAGAATCGCTCCGACGCTTCCAGCAGTAGGCCCAGAATCCGCTTGCAGGGGCGCATGGTGCTCCTCTCCTCTCTCGTGGCTGTTCGTTGATCCGCTCCGCCTGTCACCACATCCGCTCCACCCGTCACTCATGGATGCGTACTTCCCTCGTGGAAGCGGACATGGCGGCTCGCCCGGCCGAGATTGTCTCTCGAACGGGCGGCCGGTAACGTGATCGTCCCGAACCAATGCGAACCGAGAAGGCCCTTACCGAGAAGGCCCGAAACCGAAAGGCTGTTTCCATCATGCGAAGGATTTCATCGCGCGCGCGCAGCACGCCGGCATGGCGGTCACCGAGCGGCGTGGTAACAATCGCCATTCTTGCTCTCCTGCTCTCGACCCCCTCGCCCGCGGCGGCGCAGGCGCAGGCGCAGGCAACCGCATCCGCCCAGGCTGACTCGCCCGGCGCACGTGTCATGACGCCCGACCTCGTCGCCAAGCTTCGCGGCGTGGCCTCGACCGTGATGTCACCCTCGGGAACCCACGCGGCCTACACGCTTCTCGTGCAGCGAAAGCCTTTCGTGGACGAAGACGGTCCCGCTCGGATGGAGCTCCACGTGCTCGATCTGGCGACCGGGGAGTCTCGGCCCTACGTGACCGGCAAGGTAAACGTCTCCGGTGTGAGCTGGACTCCCGACGGAAGCGCGGTCGCCTACCTGGCGAAACGGGAGGGCGATGAGGGTCGCTCGCTCTACACGATTCCGCTCGCCGGCGGCGAGTCTGTCCGGTTGCTCGAGCACGAGGGTGGCATCAGCGGCTACAGCATGAGCCCGGACGGGACGCAGGTCGCCTTCCTGTCGACAGAGAAGCCGGATCCGCGGATCAAGGAGCTCAGCAGCAAGGGGTTCAAGGCAGAGATCTTCGAGGAGGAGCTTCTCTACTCGCGACTCTGGATCGCGCCGCTCGATGGGGGAGAGCCGAGGCAGCTCGACGTCGAGGGACACGTGAGCCGCGTCCAGTGGTCGCCCGCCGGTGACCGCTTGGTGCTGACCGTGGCACCAACACCACTCGTCGACGACTCATACATGAAGCGGCGCATTCGCGTCGTGGACCCCTCCTCCGACCGAGTCACCGCTCGGATCGAGAACCCCGGCAAGCTGGGCCAGATCGCGTGGAGCCCGGATGGGCAGCGGCTCGCCTTCATCTCCGGAGAAGACATGAACGACCCGATGCAGGGTCGACTGATCGCCGTTCCGGTCACGGGCGGGGAGCAGGTCGATCTGGTTCCAAACTACGAGGGTCACATCGCCGGCGTGATCTGGCGGGATGAGCGCACGCTCGTCTACCTGGCCGATGAGGACCTGCACACGAGGATCGGGGAGGTCGCCGTCGACGGAAGTGCCCGGCGAACGCTCGCCGAGCCGCCTGGTCCGGTACTCCACGGGCTGACCGCCTCACGGGACGGGGGCATCCTCTCTTTCATCGGAGACACGCCGGAGCACCCGAACGAGGTCTTCGTCTTGAGGGGCGATGGCGGGACGCCCGAGCGGATGACGGACAGCAACCCCTGGCTCGCCGACGTCCGGCTCGCGCCGCAGGAGGACGTGGTCTGG
>JBDHFW010000254.1:0-3054 GCA_039590175.1 Gemmatimonadota bacterium
GATGTAGACGACAGGCCTCCCGTCAGGGAGGGGCTCGCGCTCGGGGCTCAACACCTCGTGGCGATGCTCCTCGGCAACATCACGCCGCCCCTTCTCATCGCCGGCGCGCTCGGACTGGCCGCCGGACAGACGGGGATCCTCGTGCAGGCGGTCCTCCTCGTCGCCGGTCTCTCCACGCTCGTCCAGGCATATCCGATCGGTCCGGTGGGAGGCCGGATACCGATCGTCATGGGCACCAGCATCGCGTTTGTCGGGGGAAGCATCGCCGTCGGGAGCCGTGCCGGCCTGGCGGCGGTGTTCGGGGCATGCCTGGCGGCGGCCGTCGTCGAAGTCGTCATCGGCTTCTCCTTCGCCCGCGTGAGGCGGTGGTTTCCGCCGCTCGTGACGAGCGTGGTGGTGATGCTCATCGGCCTGACGCTGATTCCGGTGGGCGTCGACTACGCGGCGGGCGGGATCGGAGCGGAGGACTACGGCTCACTGCAGAACCTCGGGATCGCCCTCGTCGTCCTTCTGGTGACCGTGGTCCTCAACCAATACGCGAGCGGCTTCCTGGCGTACGCCAGCGTTCTGGCGGGGGTCGTCGTCGGGTACGTGCTGTCCGTGATCTTCGGGGCCGTGGATTTTGCGGCCGTATCGAGCGCCGCGTGGCTCTCGGTCCCGAGGCCCCTGCCGTTCGGCCTGACCTTCGAGTGGAGCGCCATCCTCATCATGGCGTTCATCTACGTGATCAGCTCGATCGAGACGATCGGCGACATCACGGGCGTGATCGCGGCAGCCGGTCGCGAGCCGACGGATCGCGAGCTCAAAGGGGGCCTCGTGGCAGATGGGGCGAGCAGCGGGCTGGCCGCGCTCTTCGGCGCGTTTCCGACTACCTCCTACTCGCAGAACGTCGGGCTCGTGAACTTCACCGGCGTCGTGAGCCGCCACGTGACCGCCGTGGCCGGAGGCCTCCTCGTCCTCCTCGGCCTCGTACCGAAGATCTCGGCCGGGCTGGCCACGATCCCGCCCGCCGTCATCGGCGGAGCCGGGCTCGTGATGTTCTCAATGATATTCGCGAGCGGTGCGGCCATCTTCCGTCGCAGCGTGCCCTTAACCCAGCGCAGCCTGGTGATCCTGGCGCTAGCCGTGGGCCTGGGTCTGGGCGTCGAGCTGAGGCCGGAGGCGCTTCAGCACCTTCCGGAGGGTATCCGCAACTTCATTGGCACGGGGCTGATCACCGGCGGGCTCGCCGCCCTCCTGCTGAACGCGGTCCTTCCCGACCCGGCTCCCGACGAGTAGAGACGGCGGCGTCAGGCAGGCGGCCGCGGAGCGTCAGGCTAGCGCTGCCGGGACGCTCAGGCTGGCGGCGCCGGGACGAACGGCACCATCTCCACGTCTCCGCCCTCCACCAGCACCGCCGTGCTCTCGGGGATCTGGACCCAGTGATCGGACAGATCCGTCAGAGGCTCCGAGACGACGACGCGAGCGTCGTCGGAGAAACGCCGGGTCGAGGGGTCGAGCTCGTGCAGGGCCTCCATGCTCATGCTGTGATACAGAGTGTACGACTTCCCCTCCGAGGAGTAGCGAAAGGCGTAGATCCGCCGACCATCGGTGATGCCCACCGTCATCTGCACGGGATGCTCGATCCCGTGACGCCCTCCGACCTCCTCCACGAGACCCACCGTCCGCTCCATCGCTCCCACCGGATCGGCCTCCAACCCGAACGTCCAGGCCAGGTAGAACATGATCTCGGAATCCGTCGTCCCCTTGATCTCAGGGAAGAGGGAGGGCTCGACCTCCATCACGATCTCGCGCTTGATGTCGCGGAAGCCGCGGATCTCGCCGTTGTGCATGAAGAGTAACGACCCGTGCTGGAAGGGGTGGCAGTTGCTACGCTGGATGGTCGTTCCGGTCGTCGCCCTCACGTGAGCCACGAAGAGCGGGGAGGAGAGATGGGCCGCCATGCTGAGGAGGTTCGAGTCGTTCCAGGCCGGCCTCACTGACTTGTAGAGCCCCGGTGTCTCCGCGTCCCCGTACCACCCGACGCCGAATCCATCTCCGTTCGTGGTCGTACCACCGCGGGCCTGGAGACTTTGCTCGATCAGGGACCTCTCCGGCTTGAGCAGCAACTCCTCCAGGTGGATCGATTCTCCCGAGTATGCGAGCCATCGACACATTTGAGTCATCCCTTCAGGTGCAGGTCGGTTCTCGTGCGCTTCTCACGCAGTAGCGATCTCCGATTCGCTTTGCAACCCGGCGTGTCGGCCGGCTCCCGCGGCGCTCCCGCAATCCAGCGCATTTGATGCGGGGCGGTGCCGGCGATAGGATCCGGCCGGCGGAAGACGCGGGCGGTGGCGCTCGCGTTTGCTCGGCGCCAAACTGAACGCACGCAAGGGAACACGACAAGCAAAGGAGATAGAATTGGCTAAGCTACGGAACCTCGTCCTGGGCCTGGCGCTCGGGACCAGCCTGCTGGCGGCGAGCGCCACGGTTGGGGCGCAGGAGTCGCCGGTTCTGGACCGCATCGTCCAGAGCGGGACACTTCGCGTGGGCATGTCGGCCACCCAGCCTCCGTTCAACGTGCGCGGCCGCGGCGGCCAGATGCTCGGCCTCGAGGTGGACCTCGCCAACCTGATCGCCGGGGCGATGGGTGTGGAGCTCGAGATCGTCAACCGCCCCTTCGGTGAGCTGCTGGGCGCGATGGAGGAGGGGGCGGTCGATATGGTGATGTCCGGCATGGCGATCACGCCCCGGCGGGCGCAGACGTCTGCCTTCGTGGGGCCGTACATGCTCTCGGGCAAGTCGATCCTGACGAAATCCACGACCCTGGCCGCCGCGAGCAACACGGAGGACCTCAACACGCCCGAGGTCCGGCTGGCCGCACTCTCGAACTCGACGAGTCAGGAGTTCGCCGAGAGGTACACGCCCAACGCGCAGCTGATCACGGTATCGGATTACGAGGAGGCCGTGAACATGCTCATGGCGGGAGCGATCGACGCGCTCGTGGCGGACATGCCGATCTGTTTGCTCTCTCTGATGCGCTTCCCGAACGAGGGCCTGGCCACGTTGCGGGAG
>JBDHFW010000255.1:0-4327 GCA_039590175.1 Gemmatimonadota bacterium
CGTGATCGGGCCCGTCTGCCTCCTCATCCTGCTCGAGCCCCATCTCTCGGGCGCCATGCTCGTCGGCGCGCTCGCCTTCATCGTGCTCTTCGCGGCCGGCGGACGCCTCGGACATTTCCTCTTCCTGGCCATGCTGGGCCTGCCCGTGCTTTGGGACCAGGTCGCGAACACGGGCTACCGCATGAACCGGATGATGGCGTTCCTGAAGCCGGGCATGGGCGCCGACGACATCGGCTATCAGCTGAACCAGTCGCTGATCGCCATCGGATCGGGCGGGCCCTTCGGCGTCGGGTTCGGGGAGAGCCGGCAGAAGCTCCTCTACCTGCCCGAGCCCCAGAACGATTTCATCTTCTCCATCATCGCCGAGGAGTGGGGTCTCATCGGATCGGTGTTCCTGATCGGCCTCTTCCTCGCCTGGGCGGTCATAGGGATGCGCATCGCCGGCTCCGCGCCGGGTCTGTTCGGCCGGCTGCTGGCCGTGGGCCTCACCGCGATGGTGACCGTGGGTGCCTTCGCCCACGTCGGCGTCACCCTCGGGGTTCTCCCGACCACCGGAGTGAACCTCCCCTTCATCAGCGCCGGCGGTACCGGGCTCGTCCTTGCGCTGGGAGTCACCGGCATCCTCGTCAACATCGCGAAGCAGCGGAGATGCTGAGCCGTGGCCGGCTTCCGGATTCTTCTCGCGGGCGGTGGAACGGGTGGCCACCTCTATCCGGCCCTGAATCTGGCGCGTGCCCTGCGCCGGCTGGATCCGGCGGTTCGGCTCTCCTTCATTGGTGCGAGCCGGGGCATCGAGGCGAGGGTCCTTCCGGAGAGTGGCTACGAGCACAGGCTCCTGCCGATGCAGCCTCTTCACCGCAGCCGGCCGTGGCGGAACTGGCGGCTGCTCATGTCGATGCCGGTCGTTCTTCGAGGGCTTTCCCGGGCCTTCTCGGAGTGGGATCCGCACCTGGTGGTGGGGACGGGCGGATACGCGTCGGGGCCGGCGCTCCTGTGGGCGATTCGTCGTGGAGCGAGAACGGCGCTCCAGGAGCAGAACGCCGAGCTGGCCCCCCGGGTGGATCAGGTACACCTGGGATACCCGGAGGCGGAGGAGCGCCTGAGGGTGGGGGAGAGCACCCGGGTGTTCGCCTACGGGAACCCGGTGGCGATCGAGCCGGTCGGGGCACCCTACGACTGGCCTCAGGGCCGCGTGCTGCTGGTGACGGGAGGCAGCCAGGGAGCACTGGGCCTGAACCGGCAGCTGCTGGAGGATCTGACCGCGGTGTCGACCTGGCCGGGGGACGTCCACCTGGTTTGGGCGACGGGGCCGGCGCACAGGGATCACGTGGCCGAGACGGTGGCTCGTCTTCCGTTCGCCGACCGGATCCGGGTGGAGCCGTTCATCCCGGATCTGGGGGCTCAGCTGGACCGCGTGTCCCTCGCGATCTCGCGGGCCGGGGCGATGAGGCGGCGGGCGTGCCGGCCGTGCTCGTGCCGTTTCCCGGAGCGGGGGCCCACCAGTCCACCAACGCCAGGGCGGTGGAGGCGGCGGGCGCGGCGGCGATGCGCCTGGAGTCGGAGCTGAAACCGGGCGAGCTGTGGGACGTGGCATGCGGCCTCCTGACGGACGAGGCGCGACGAGCCCGGATGGCACGGCTAGCGCTGGAACGCGGCGCGCCCGACGCGGCGGAACGGATCGCGTTCGAGCTCCTGGATCTGGCGGCCAAGGAGCCTTCGCGTCCGGCGGCGACGGATTCCACGGGGCGCTCGGTGGCGGAGGGGGAGCGATGACCGCTCGGCAACCCGGACCCTGGGACCTTCCCGCCCCCGGCGCCCACATCCACCTGGTCGGCATCGCCGGGGCGGGCATGCGCGGGCTCGGCCTTTTGCTGGACGCTGCCGGCTACCGCATCAGCGGTTGCGACCTCTCCGGCGTTGACGATCTCGTCGAGCTGAGCGCCCGCGGCGCCCGGCTCGCCTCCGGGCACGATCCGGCGCACGTGGAGGAAGCCGACCTCGTGATCCACACCTCGGCGGTGCCGGCCGAGCACCCGGAGCTCCTGGCGGCCGCAGGCCTGGGCGTGCCGACGATGAAGCGCTCGCGGGCGTTGGCCGCATTGCTCAACGAGCACCGACTGGCGGCGGTGGCGGGGACCCACGGCAAGACCTCCATCACCGCGCTTGCCGGCCTCGCATGCACGGCCGCCGGTCTGGACCCGATCGTGGCGGTTGGTGGTCGCGTGGCTTCCTGGCGGGGATACGCCCGCGATGGGACGGGTGAGGTGGCCGTGGTCGAGGCCGACGAATACGACCGCTCCTTCCTCGACCTGAATCCTACGCTCGTGTTGATCAGCTCGGTGGAGGCTGAGCACCTCGACACGTACGGTAACGTCGAGAGCCTCGACCTCGCGTTCAGGACGCTCGCCGGCCGCGCCGAGGAGCGGGATGGGGTGCTGTACTGCGCGGATGACCCGGGCGCCAGCCGGATCGGCCAGATGTTCGGGGGACTCGGCTACGGGTTCGCCGAACATGCCGACTATCGAGTCGAAGTGCTGATGACGGAGGGGAGCCGCCAGCTCTGCCGGCTGTTCGCGCCCGGCGGCGAGATGGAGTTCGATCTGGAGCTCCCCGGCCTCCACAACGCGCAAAACGCCGCCGCCGCGCTCGCGATAGCCCTCAACCTGTCGGGGCCTCCCGGCGTCGGCGCCAGCCTGCCCGGGGTCGCCCCTCCCCACGAGGCGGAGCTGCTGGCCTCCGATGCCCTGTCGCAGGCCTTCGGCGGATTCCACGGCGTCGACCGCAGACTCCAGCTCCTCTCGGACGAGGAAGGCGTCGCGCTGCTGGACGATTACGCCCACCACCCGACCGAGGTCGAGGTCTCGCTAGCGGCGGTGAGAAGCGCCTACCCGAACCGCCGTCTGATCGCCGTGTTCCAGCCCCATCTCTACAGCCGCACGCAGATGTTCGCCGGCGAGTTCGCCGCGGCATTGGCGGGTGCCGACGAGGCGCTCGTGCTCCCGATCTATCCGGCTCGGGAGGAGCCGATCCCGGGCGTCGACGCGGGTCTGATCGCGCAGGCGTCGGACGACGTGCGGCTGGCGACGGATACCGAGGCACTCGAGACGGCCCGGAGCGCGCGACGGCCGGCCGCTGTCGTCTTCATGGGCGCCGGAGATGTGACCGCCCTGGCGCGCCGAGCGGCAGACGAGAGAGCCGATGCGGTGGGAGGCTGAGGTGCCGCTCGCACCCCTGACGCGGCTGCGCGTGGGCGGACCCGCCCCGCGACTCGGCAGGCCCGACTCGCCGGCGAGTCTCCGCGGCCTCCTGGCGGACCTCGCCGGCGGACCCTTCCGCGTCCTGGGCGGTGGGGCCAACACCCTGGTCTCGGACGCCGGCGTCTCCGAGCCGGTGCTGATCCTCGAGGGCGAGTTCGATCGACTGGTCGTCACGGAGACGGAGCTCGAGGCGGGCGCGGCCACGCAGATACCGGCCCTGGTCAACGAAGCGCGCCGCCGGGCGCGCCGAGGCTACCTGTTTCTCGAGGCCGTCCCGGGGACGATCGGTGGAGCCCTGCGGATGAACGCGGGCTCCACGGACACGGGCATCTGGGATCGGGCGCTGTGGGTGGACGCGATGACGCCCGCCGGAGAGACCGTCCGCCTCACGGCCGACGAGGCGAAGCCCCGCTATCGGGGAGTCGATGTATCCGAGGAGTGGGTGTTCATGGGAGGCGCGTTCTCCGCGCCCCGAGGGGATGGGGAGGCCATTCGGGAGGCTCACCTGGAGCGTCGCCGCCGGAAGGTCGCGACCCAGGTCTACGACCTCCCGTCCTGCGGCTCGACGTGGAAGAACCCGGGTCCGCCTTACGGGTCGGCCTGGGAAGTCGTGGACCGAGTCGGCATGCGCGGCGTCCGCCGTGGGGATGCGGTGGTCACCGAGAAGCACGCGAACTTCATCGCGAACATGGGAGAGGCCAAGGCGGAGGACATCCTGGGCCTCATGATCGAAACGAGACGACGCTCGCTCGATGAGTTGGGCGTCGATTTGGAGCCCGAGATCCGGCTGTGGGGCTTCACAAGGGATGAGCTGCGCGCCGTAGGAGCGCCTGCATGATCTGCGGACCGGTCTCCGTGGGGATGCTGCTTCTGCGGCCCGCAGCCTCGGCGATGTAGGGAACTAATGACGAGAAGAGGACGCCGGAGGATGATCGTCGTCGGCACGGCCGGCGCGCTCGGATTGGGGGCGCCCTTCTGGGCTCCGCCCGTGCTCGGAACGCTGCCGGTCTTTCGGGTCGAGCGAGTCGAAGTCGCCGGCAACGTCTTCGTGCAGCACGACGATGTGCTCC
>JBDHFW010000256.1:0-2989 GCA_039590175.1 Gemmatimonadota bacterium
GGCGGTGGTAGGCGTTAGCGACGAGCGGCGTGGTCGTTGCTGCGATGACACCGAGCACGAGCACGACGATCATCATCTCGATCAAAGTGATTCCGCTTTGCTTCATGGGATCACTCTTCTTTGCCGGAGTCGTGCCGTTACGTAATCACTTTCATCGATTAAGCTTAGCTGTGGCTCCCCAGTGACAGCGTGGCGATCTGCTAAGCTCCCTTGCGTTCTGGGGTAGCGCCTCACACTGGTGACAAGTCGTGCTGGAGGGTCCTACCGGTCTGTTCGCATCGCTAGATTCAGTTCGATCTCGGCCTTCTTCCGGGAGGACGAAATCAGGAGCGTGGAGGGGCCGGGAGTGTGCCACTTTCTGTGCTAGGTTCGCCATCTGAGGACCGTATATCGGGGCTTCCGGGGTATACGATGATCGGTGGGAATCTCGTGCTGGCTATACGGATTCCGTAGAATAGGCGGGAGCGGGGACCGGCTTCCCAAGCTGAAGGTCGCCGGTTCGAGACCGGTCGCCCGCTTTCTGGAAAGCCTGGAGTCGGGGCGGCACCGCGAACGTGACGCTGACGCACCCGTTCTTTCGGAGGCGGATGTGCTCGGGGATCGGGGCGGTGCGGTCAGGCAGGCGTCGTTCTCACGGCGTCTGCTCGGCGCAATCGGGGACCACCGAGCAGCTTCTGGCTCACCCTAAGGCAGCAGCGGGCCGCCGCAAGTCGGGAGAACCTCTATTCTCCGGCGTATGGTCGGAGGACCCTGGTCAGGAGCGTGGAGGGGCTTGGTACGCACGTACTCACTAGATGCGCCGAGGGGCGGCCCCGAAGGAACCGCCCCGCTTCCCGGTTTCACACTGTTACTCGACCCGGACCTCGACCTGTCTAGGTGGCGAGGTCATCAGATCTACTCTGGCGTTCGTGCCTGCTTACATGGCAGGCGGTCTAACGCTCAGGCTCGCCGTTGGTCGCTTTATCGTGCGAGAGCGAGCTAGAAGCGCCCGATCCAGATGTTGATGGCCCCGCACATCCGGATACTCGTCGGCGAGCGCCACCCGTCGAACCGGTAGAACTCCGCGGGCACCCACGGATCCCAGTAGATCTCCACTGCCTGGACGTCGTCCGACCACGTCGTTTCCAGCACCCAGCTGGGGGCGGTCCGCTCGTTTACGAACACGGCCGGCCGGCAGTAGCCCCCGAGGCCGCGGAGGAGGACGACACACGAGCCGTAGACGCACCGCACCCGCGTCCGCCTGGTCATGCGAAAGAGGTCCATCAGACGGGCCGGTGCCCAACGGCGCATCTGATCGTACGAAATCAAGTCGCCAAGCCCTGCCTTGATCCTCCTGGCAAGCCTGCGGGCCTCCCTTGGCGTCGCATCGATCCTCACCACGAGATCGGCCACCTCGAACGCCGCCCCGCTCAGGGTCAGTTCGACCTGGTGTCCGCCCGGCGAAGTGAGGTCCACCGGCATCCGGCTGTAGGCCAGGTTGAAGTAGCTGGCCCGCACGGTGTCGATCCCGGGACGCGCTCCGGCGATCCGGAATCGGCCCATTGAGTCGGTCAGCGCTTGCAGTCCCTGCGATTCCAGCTCTACGAGGACGTTCGCCAGCGGCTCTCCGCTCTCCTCCGCAACCACCGTACCGGTCAGCACTCGGACGGCGTCTTCCTGGGAGAATGCGGGTTGGACGCCTGCGCCGAAGGCTACGAGAACCGGAAAAAGCTTGCGGCTCGCAAGGCAAGCTGCCCGGCTTGCCGCCTCCACGCACGTCATCGTCGCTCACCGGCCCGCCGCCTGGACGGGTCGCTTCGAGTCGCGTCAGCCGGTGTTCTTCTGCAAAGAGTCGCTGGCTGTCAGCTTTTTTCGTTTTGCTTCTTAGCTAGTCCCCGGTGGCGATCCGGGTCGTCGGGCAGGCGTCCGGTTGGCGGGCGTCAACTCGGCGACACACTTCAGATCGCCGAGCCGGGACAGGTTGCGTTTCGCGTTTCGCGCTTTGTTTGGCTGGTCTCGCTTCGCTTCACAACCTTGCGTGCACGCTGCTGCCGCTGATTCTGCTTCGCAAGTCGGGAGAACCTTTATTCGGTGGCGTATGGACGAGGACGTGGATCGTGGAGGGCGAGTACGCGCGTACTCGTAGATGCGCTGAGGGGCGGCCCCGAAGTCCAGGCGCGTGTTAGGCAGACTGTACTCAGAGCCTTTTCTTGGAATCATGCTGACCATAGGTCCGATTCCAACACGCCCGGAGGATCAAGCCGAGGACAATGGCGAAGATCGCCCCTCGGGGGATTGCCAGAACGAGCGCGATTGTACTTGGCCTGCCGACCTCAAACAACAGGTGCGCAACCCAGACCACTGCCCACGCGGCGAAACCCGCGAATGCACCCAACGTGGCTAGACGCAGAACAAGGGACCACGTCCCCATCGCACTCAACGAGCGCAGATTAGTCATCATCAGGGCGGCTCTCCGAAGCGCCGGTGTCAGCCCACCGTACAACGGAGCGGCGAGGAATCAGGCGGAATCAGGCATATCGGCAAGGCCCTCCCGAACCAGCATTTCGAGCGCCTTGCAGCAAAGAAGGAAGCTGCGTCCGTCCTTTAGCTTGACGCGTTGGCCACAAACACTGGGCTCCTCCCCATTGACCCTGCACACGTCGCAGCAGAGTTGTCCGTCCCAAAGTTCCTCGGTCGCGAGATCGTTGCAGTCAAGCACGAAGCCTTCTCCTGTTTCCCATCGAGCAGGCACAGCCCAATCGCCAATCGGTAGCACGAGCAACCTGCGAAAGGGCGGTCCCGAAAGAACCGCCCCTGCAATCAAGACGAACGCGCCCGTCAACTCCTAAGCGTGTTGGACGGCGCGCTCCGGCCCCGTTAGCGCCGCAGACGCGGAATGAACATCGGGACCTGCGTCCGGTACTCGGCGTAGGCAGACCCGAACCGCCGCGCCAATTCCGGCTCCTCAACCCGCTTCAGCTCGGCCAGATGCACCAGCACGTATGCCGGC
>JBDHFW010000257.1:0-2984 GCA_039590175.1 Gemmatimonadota bacterium
GAGTCGAACGCGTTCAGCCGAAGGCGTATTCATGCCGGAAGCTACCGACCCCGCGAAGCCGCCTGCAACGCGAGACCGATGAAGTGGCACAGAAGCCGGGATCCCGGAGACGAGGACCGGCTACGCGAAGAGATGGTGGAGCACCAGATCCGCCGGCGAGGGCTCCGACACGAGTCCGTGCTGGGGGCGATGCTCGAGGTGCCACGCCACCTGTTCGTCGAGTCGCGCTGGGTGGCCGAGGCTTACGGGGACCACGCCTTTCCGATCGGTCATGGCCAGACGATCTCGCAGCCCTACATCGTGGCGCTCATGACCAGCCTGCTCGAGCCGGCGGCCGGCCTCAAGGTCCTCGAGGTCGGCACGGGCTCAGGGTACCAGGCCGCGATCCTGGCGGCCTGCGGCCTCGAGGTCTACTCGGTCGAGCGCATCCCCGAGCTGTCGGAGTTCGCGCGCCGCAACCTGGCGGCGGCCGGCTACATCGAGCGGGTCCACCTTCGCGTGGGAGACGGAAGCCAGGGATGGCCCGAGGAGGCGCCCTTCGACCGTGCGATTCTGACGGCCGGCGCCCCCAACGTCCCACCCGCGATCGTGGAGCAGCTCGCTCCGGGCGGACTGATCGTGGCGCCCGTGGGCGGCTACGGCCTGCAGACCATCTACCGGTATCGCGACGTGAACGGCCAGCTGGATCGGGAGCCGATCGAGGGGGCCCGCTTCGTCCCGCTCATCGAGTCGCCGATGGCCGAGAGGCCGGCGGAGGATGCTCCGATCGAAGCGCCGACGCAGCGCGAGGAAGCAGGGCAGGCGGTGGAAGAGCCCGTACAGCAGAGCTCAGACGACATGGAAGGTAACGAGTGCTAAGTTACCATTTATCTACCAGTTACGCTCGACTACCGGGTCTCGCAACCGGCCTCGTCTCAGCGTCTTGTCTCGCACGTCGTCCTCGGCCCCCGCGGCCTGGCGAAGCAGCTGCTCGGCCTCCTCGCGCGTCAAGCTCGGCGCCTGTCCGCCCGGCTCGGCAGGACCCTGCTGCCCCGCGGACCCACCGGCGCCCCCCTGGTCCTGATCCTCGTCCTGACTCGAGCCACCGCCCCCAGCCGATGCTTCCTCCAGCCAACGGTTGACGAGCTCCAGATTCCAGCGGGTGCTGGGGTCCTCCGGATCCTCGCGCAGGACTTCTCTGAACGCGTCCCGGGCTGCGATCAACCGCTGACGCCTCTCATCGTCGGAGGCGTCCCCATCGGGATGCCCCTCCAACGCGTTCGCCACACCGAGGTTGTATCGGGAGAAGCGCTGGACCTTGCCTTCCGCCTCCTCCGCCGCCCGCGCCAGCTCTGTCCGGGCCTCCGGCCACTGCTCGGCCGTCAGGTAGGCGGTGCCGAGGTTGTATCGATCCCGCGGGTTCTCCGAGTTCTCCGCCCGGGCACGGTACTCGGCGATCTCATCTTCTGACTGGACTCCATCCTCCTGGGCGTGCGCCGGGACCGGCGCGCGAACCGAAGCCAGCGCGAAGGCCGCCATCGCCAGGGCGACCATCCCGGGGATCGCGAACCCGGGCGCCGCCATCGCCAGCCGGAATCCTCGGGCCATCAGGACCTCCTCGCCACGAAGCCCTCGGCCCAGAGCGCCAGGAAGGCGAGCACCAGGAAGATGTTGGCGGCGCCCGCGTTCGTGGGCCGATCCTCCACTCCCGCGAGGCTGAGCCTGGAGACGATCCGCGGGACGACGTCCTCATCGGCCTCCTCGTACGAGCCACCCGTCTCCCGGGCGATCGCCTTGAGCGAGGCATCCTCGAGCCGCGTCGTCACGATCTCTCCGTCCGCATCTCGCAGGTAGCTGCCCGGGGGGCCGGCTCGCCGCCCGGCCAGGCCCACGGCGGCGGCCGCCGAGATCCGTCCTCCCTCGGGCGTGCCGAGGCCGATCGCATGGATCTCGACGCGATTCCTGGACGCGCGCTCGGTCGCCTCGAGGAGCTCCTCCATCTCGCCTTCGGTGGATTCGCCATCGGTGAGCACCACGATAGCGTTGCGCGTGTCCTCCTCTCCGCCTCCCAGCACCTGCAGCGCCTGGGTGAGGCCCGAGGCCAGCGCCGAGCCGCCTCTGCCGACGACGGCGGGATGAACGCTCTCGGCGTACATCAGCGCCGCATCGCGGTCCGTCGTGAGCGGAGACAGCACATATCCGCGACCGGCGAAGTAGACGATGCCGATGCGGCCCGGGAGGGCCGTGATGAACCGGCGCGCCAGGTCCTGCTGGACGGCGAGACGGGTCGGCGTCAAGTCGTCGGCCAGCATCGAGTTGGAGGCGTCCAGAACGAGGACCGTCTCGAGGCTGGCCGGGTCCTGCCGCTCGTCGTCACCCCGGTTGTCTCCCAGCACGGCGAAGCCGAGCGCCACGATCCCGACCGCCAGCGCGACCCCGCGAAGGGCGGTGAGAATGGAAGACGGCTCGCCGACGAGAAGCCGGATGACCCGTGGGTCGGCGAGTCGCTCTCTCTCCCGGCGCGCCCGCCAGACCGCGGTCCCACGGAGCGCGAGGACCAGCGTGACCGCCAGGACGACGAGCGCCGGCTTCATGCGTGCAACACCCGGAGCCCGCGCGTCGCCGCGCCGACCAGCTCCAGAAGAAGAAGCCCGATGGCCAGCCACAGCAGCTCGGGCCGAAGGGCGACGCTCTCTACGGTCCTGATCTCACGAATCGGCGCTGTCTCCAACTCGTCGATTCGTCGATAGATGCGGCCGAGCGCCTCCGGATCGGTGGCGCGGAAGTAGAGGCCGCCCGTCGAGCTCGCGATCGACTCCAGCAGCTCCTCGTTCACCCTCACCTGGACGTTGGCGTACTGATATCCATAGGCCGTTCGGGCGATCGGTACCGGAGCCACGCCGTCCCGGCCGATCCCGATCGTGTACACCCTGATTCCCAACGCTTCGGCCGCTCCCGCCGCATCCAACGGCGCGATCGTGCCGCTGTTGTTGTCCCCATCGGTG
>JBDHFW010000258.1:0-4097 GCA_039590175.1 Gemmatimonadota bacterium
TCGATGGTGTTCGAGGACAGCATACGGTTCGAGGTGCGCGAGGCGGAGCTGGGGGCGAGCCGGCTCACCGGCAGCGGCTGGATCACGAGTGGGGAGAACACCGAGAGCGGCGAGGGCACGGATTTCCGCTTCGATCTCGACGGCGATCCGATCGGGTTCGCCGATCTCCAGTGGCTGCCGATCCCCGTTCCCCGGGAAGGCGGCGGGCCGGGCGAAGTGGTCATCCGCTCGCACGGTGGGGACGCGTTCGTCGAGCTCCTAGACGCCGAGGTCCAGGTGCGGGACTCGCGCATGGACGGAGGCATGGTGGTGGGGCTGGGCGCGATGCCGCGCTTCGACTCTCTGAGCGTACGGTTCGACCCCCTCCGTCTCGAGCTCGTGGACGAGATACTGGAGCGCGAGGGCTTCATCGACGGCTACCTGAGGGGGCCGTTGTCGGGCACCGGGCCGATGGACGCCATCGACCTCGTGGCGGATCTGACGGCCGAGAGCCTCGACGGAGAGGAGGAGCCGTCCCGGGTGAGGATGGCGGGGAAGGCCGGGATCGTGGAGCCGCGCCTGATGAGCGGTCTCGTCCTCGATCTCGAGGCCTTCGAGCCGCGCTGGACGGCGGTCGTCGAGCTTCCCAACCAGTTCGAGGGACGCCTCGACGGGCGGGTGATCGTCGACGACCTGTCGGACGATACCGTCCGCGTGTTGGCGGACATCGAGCATCGAACCGCCGCGGGCGACGTCTCCCGGCTGGACGGCGGTCTGGCGATCCACAAGCCGACGCCCGCCGTCGAGCTGGACGCGACGTTGGGTCCGCTGCAGCTGATAGCCGTCGACATGTACATCCCTCAGGCGACCCTCATCGGCTCGGTTCGCGGGACCGTCTCACTGTCGGGCCCGATGAGCGATTTGCGGGCCAAGGCGGACCTCCTCACCCCGCGAGGCAGCTTGGCGTTCGACGGGAGCTTCGACCTCGCCTCCGAGCGAAAGACCTACGAGGCCCAGCTGGAGGCGAGCGACATTCAGCTGCGAGAGTGGATCGAGGGTGGGCCCAGCACGGACCTGGCCCTAAGCGGGCGCGTCCGTGGAGAGGGAACCGATCCCGCCGATGCCGAGGCGACATTCGATCTCGCCGTCCTGCCTTCGATCGTGGAGGGAGCCCGGATCGACACGAGCCTCCTCCGCTTCTCGGTGGGACGCGGAATCGCGCGGGTGGACACGTTCGCGATTCGCAGCGAGCTGGCGAGCGTCCCCGACGTGCCGGCCGCTGCGAGCCGGGAGGCGGAGGAGGATCTGTTGGCGGACTTCGCACCCTCGCAGGCTGCCGACGGCGCGGCGTCGGACACGGTCGCCGGCGCCCTGACGGGCACGGGCGCTTTCTTCGGCAACACCGAGCGCCCCGGCATCCGCCTGGCGGTGCTCATCGAAGAGGCCGGCTACCGCGGATACTCGGCCGACTCGCTAAGGGGAAGCGCGCGGTTGGCAAACCTGCGGAGCCGAGACACCCTATCGTTCGATGCGACCGCCTACGGGCTCGCGGGAGGCCTCGTCGGGTCGCAGCCACTAGACCTTCTGAGCCTCCAGCTCGGGCGTCAGGGGGGCGCATGGACATCCTTCGCGGGCCATACCGAGCGCTCGCCCGCCGTCTCGATCACGACGGAGGGCGAGTTCCGGCACGACGCCTCCGTGGGCGAGAAAGAGGATGAGGTCGAGCGGACGGCCATCTCGTTGCGCCGACTGGACGTGAGGCTCCGGGAGCACGTCTACGGGTTGGAGCAGACGGCGCGGGTCGTGTACGGGGACTCAGGCCTCGTCGTCGACGAGCTGGCCCTCTCGGGCGGAGCCGGATCCCGGGTACGGCTGGATGGCGAGATCCCGGCCTCGGGCGGCGTCGATTTCGACATCGAGCTCTCCGAGCTTCCCTTCGGTGCGGTCCTCGAGCTCGCTCCGCGTGATACCCGGATCGACGGACTCATGCGCGGGAGCCTCCAGGTACGCGGGACGGCGGACGCCCCGCTCATCGATGTGCGGCTGGTCGCGGAAAGACCTCAGCTCGACTCGACGTCCTTCGCCCTCTTCACGGCCGAGCTTGCCTACGCGAACCAGCGCCTTCAGGTAGGGATCGAGCTCATGGGCGAGGGCGGAGCGGCGGTTCGGGCGGAAGGGGAGGTCCGCGCGGATCTCTCGTTCACGTCCGTCGAGGAGCGGATGCCCGCTGACGCGGTCGACGTGAACGTGAGAATCGAGGAGCTTCCCTTCGAAATCGTCCGCCTGATCAACTCAGACATGACGGAGGTGCAGGGCCGGCTGGACGGGACGGTTCGCGTGCTAGGCCGGCCGGGCGGCTTCCGCTATGAGGGGGGGCTCGAGCTCACCGACGGCTCGGCCTGGATGATTCCCCTCCAGGTCCGCTACACGGATATGCAGGGACGAGTGACGTTCGACGGTCAGGAGGCGCGGATCGAGAGCTTCCGGCTTCGTTCGGAGCTCGGCGGGGAGGGCGTGGCGAGCGGCACGCTGGGGGTGGCCGCCTTCGCCGATCCCACCTTCGACCTCGATCTTCGACTCGACGCGCTACGCGCGATTGACAAGCGCGAGCTGAACTTCGCGGTGACCGGGGACGGGTTGCTGGGCGGCTCCTACCGGGAGCCCACCCTAAGCGGGCGGGTTCGGCTCAGCGAGGGCAACGTTCTCATGGGAGAGGTCTTCCGGGGACCGGACGTCGTCGACCTCACCGACCCCCAGATCGCCAGCCTCATCGACACCACACTCGTCGAGGAGCGCCGCCTGATCGAGCGCGAGCGAAGATCCTTTCTCTACACTCTACGTGCGGAGCTGGACGTGGAGGTCGGGCCGGGAGCCTGGCTTCGGTCGCCCGACATGGACGTGGAGCTGGGTGGAGAGATCGACGTGCTCATGCACCCGGCCGAGCAGGACATGCGGATCGTCGGCATCCTCAACCTCGTGCGCGGCAACTACCGCTTCCGGCTCCAGGGCCTTCCGAGCAGCCGCGACTTCAGGATCCAGGAGGGCACGATCGAGTTCATAGGCGCGCCCACCCCGAACCCCAGGCTGGACATCGTCGCCACCCACCAGACGCGGACGGACCGGGGCAAGCTGGACATCGAGGCTCGCTTGACGGGTACGATCTCCGTTATGGACGTGGCCCTCACCAGCGATCCGCCTCTCAGTGAGTCGGACCAGATCTGCTACCTCACGCTCGGCGGGCCGTGCGGAGCCTTTGCCACGGAGAACCAGGGGGCGGCGACCGCCCTGGGTCTGGGCCAGCAGGCCACCCTCGGCCTCTTCGGCTCTCAGCTCCAGCCGTACGTGGTCGGCGACCTGGGGCTGGACCTCTTCCAGGTGCGATCCGCCGGCGCCGACCAGCTGCGACCCTCCAACGCCAGCTTCTTCGCGGGCGCCGAAGTGGAGGTGGGGAGCTACATCGGGCCGGACGTCTTCTTTACCTACACGCAGCCGCTGGACGGGCGACGGCCCGACGTCTCCCTGGAGTGGTACTTCGCGGAGGGCTGGACGCTGGAGGCACGCTACGAGAACCGCTTCCAGCGGCTCTTCTCGGCCGGGTCGAACCTGGAGACGGAGCAGAGCCTCGGGCTCTTCGTCTTCCGGGAGTGGTCCTACTGACATCGGCTGCGGGCTCTTCGTGCCACTCGTGTTGCGGCGCCCTGGGGGGCGCGGGCGGTTCCCTCCGCAAGCTGGCGGACGCCTGATCTTCGGAGCCTCCTCGGAGTCTCCTCAGGGCGTCCGATGTTTGCTCCAGGGAATCCGCCCACGCCTGGACGGGCGCCGCCCAGGCGGGCGGATCGCGGTGGATGCGAGTGGTGTAGGACGGCACCGCGAAGATGGAGATGCTGTGCGGTGACTCGTCGGCGGCTCGGACCCGCCGGTTTCGGAAGTGCCGAGTGGGCGGCGGTGGGCTGATCGTGTGAGCGTACGAAGACGAAGAGAAGAGGTTTGGGCTGATGGCGGTTCTGACGATGTTGTTCGTCGGGATCGCGGGCTTCTTCGGCGGCTCGAACTGGATGGTGGGAGCCCTCCTGTTCGCGGCCGTCTTCAACTTCGGCAGCTACTGGTTCAGCGACCGG
>JBDHFW010000259.1:0-2933 GCA_039590175.1 Gemmatimonadota bacterium
TGCCACCGGGGTAAAGCTCGCGAGAGCTCAGGTCATTGCAGCCTATCCCATCACTCCTCAGACGCCGCTCACCGAGAAGCTCTCCGAATACGTTGACAGCGGAGACCTGCAGGCTGAGTACGTGGCGGTCGAGAGTGAGCACAGCGCGCTGGCTGTCTGCATTGGTGCAGCCAGCACCAGCGCGCGTCCCTTTACCGCGACATCTGCCAACGGCCTGCTCTACATGACCGAGCAGGTGCACTGGGCCGCAGGGGCGAGATTGCCCCTCGTCATGTGTGTGGTCAATCGAGGTGTCGGCGCCCCCTGGTCCGTCTGGAACGATCATCAGGATTCCATGTCGGAACGGGATTCCGGTTGGATCCAGATCTACGTCAAAGACCATCAGGAGATTCTCGATACGGTAATCAAGGCGTACAAACTCTCCGAGAAGGTCTGCATCCCGGCGATGGTCTGCTATGACGGCTACTACCTTTCCCACACGTACATGCCCTACGACGTTCCAGATCAGAATCAGGTCGATGACTTTCTGCCTCCCTACGAATACCGACACAAGCTCGGTCCCGAGAAACCGACCAGCTTGAACACGGTGACGCTTCCTGGCGGCAGGCTGGACATCAACGGCAACGCCGCTCCCGGGTATATGGAGATCAGGCGTTGTCTCCATATGGAACTGAGAGAGGCGATCGAGGTCTATACGCAGACCGATGACGAGTTCGAAGCGGTCTTCGGCCGCGGTGGCAACCCGATAGCAGAGAGATACCTCTGCGACGACGCGGAGTACGTGGCGGTCGCGCTCGGGTCGATGTCCAATCAGATCAGGGAGGCCGTCGATGAACTGAGAGACGAGGGGCTGAAGGCAGGCCTTCTCGCCCTCTCCCTCTACCGCCCCTTCCCCAGCGAGTTCGTCGCCTCGGAACTCTCCGGCCGAAGAGGCGTGGTCGTATTCGAGAAGGCGCTCAGCCCCGGGAATTCGGGCGCGCTCTTCGGCGACGTCCGGTCAGCGCTGTACGAGTGCTCCTCCAGGCCGTTCCTCAGGAGTTTCATCCTCGGTCTCGGGGGCAGGAGCTACAAGACCTCTGATTTCCACGGCGCGATTCGGGAATCCGTGGACACCGGGTCGGAGCGGTTCGACAATCCAGGATGGATAGGTCTGAATCGGTAGGTGGAAAGCAATGGCGAACGATAAGACCACCGCATTGAGTCTGACAGACGAGGAGTTCGTCTATCCCGGTAACCGGGCCTGCGCGGGCTGCGGGCTGAGTTCCCTCTACAGAGTGGGGCTCAAGGCGATAGGCAGAGACGCCATCCTTATTGTACCGCCGAGTTGTCTGACCGTGATGCAGGGGCTCTATCCCATCGCGGCTACCCAGCTCTCGGTATTGAATGTTACCTTTGCGTCGACTGCCGCGGCCGCGTCGGGCGTGAGGGCGGCGCTCAGGGCTCAAGGAAACGACCACACGAACGTCGTGGCCTGGGCCGGAGACGGTGGGACGGCGGATATCGGCATCCAGGCCCTGTCCGGCGCCATAGAGCGCGGCGAGGACTTCCTGTACATCTGTTACGACAACGAAGCCTACATGAACACCGGCGTTCAACGCTCTGGAACGACGCCTCGGGGGACGCTGACCACCAACACCTCCATCCACGGTAAGCGCGAGAAGAGCAAGGACGTTCCGGGTATCATCGCAGCACACTCTCCCGCCTATGTGGCAACCTGCTCTGCCGGCTATCCGCTGGATTTCTACGACAAGATCCAAAAGGCGCTCAGCCTCAAAGGACTCAAATACATCCACCTACACACGCCTTGCCCATCTGGCTGGGGAATCGAAGAGCGGCTCACCATAGCCGTTGGCAAGCTGGCAGTCGAAACGGGTCTCTACGTGCTCTACGAGATCGAAGACGGCGAGATGAAGCTGAGTCAACCCTCAGCCAAATTGCTCAAGAAGAAGAAAAACCCGCCGGTGAGCGATTACCTGAAGGCACAGCGCCGCTTCACGGCGCTGGCGGACGAGGCCATCGAAAAGCTCCAGCAGGAGGTCGATGCCAAGTGGGAAGCGTATCGTCACCAGATGATGTAGAGAGAACTGTCCGTCGACACGCCGGCTCGACGGGGATCGCGCTCTTTTCCACATCGTTTCGCAAGCCTGAACCCCTGAACTGTCCGGGATGGATGCGAGATCTGCCAGCAGGCGATTCCGCGCGATAGGAAAGCCAATTTCACGGAGGAAGGGAGCGGAATGGCCCTCAACTTCGATCTCACCGAGGAAGAGAACCTGCTGAGACAGGCGGTTCGCGATTTCGCCGAGCGGGAGATCGCCCCGGTGGCCGAGGACCTCGACGAGAGGGAGGAGTTCTCCGTCGAGCTGACCCAGAAGATGGGAGAGCTGGGGCTGCTCGGCTGCTTCGTACCCGTGGAGTACGGGGGCTCGGACGTGGGCTACCTCTCGTACGCCATCGCTGTGGAGGAACTCGCCCGCGTGGACGGTTCGCAAGCCGCCACCATCACCGCGGGCAACTCTCTCGGGATCGGCCCCATCTACTACTACGGGACCGAGCAACAGAAGCGGGATTGGCTACCGAAGCTCTGCACCGGGGAAATGCTCGCCGCTTTCGGTCTCACCGAGCCGGACGCGGGCTCCGACGCGGCAGGTTCGAAAACGCGCGCAGAGCTCAAGGGGGACAGCTGGATCATCAACGGCTCGAAGATCTTCATCACCAATGGCGCGACCCCCCTGACCGGGGTCGTCATCGTACAGGCGGTCACCGGCCGGGACAGCGACGGGAAACCCGAGTTGAGCTGTCTCATCGTGCCCCGCGATGCGCCCGGATTCACGGCGCGGGAGATGAAGAAGAAGATGATGTGGCGGGCCTCGAATACCGCCGAACTCTTCTTCGAGGACTGCGTCGTTCCGAAGGAGAATCTTCTCGGCAAG
>JBDHFW010000260.1:0-4660 GCA_039590175.1 Gemmatimonadota bacterium
GGATCCAGAGGACCCGCTGGATTCACCGATCGAGATCTCGGCGGCTCCGGGCGGCAAGCGAACGCAGCGGATCCACCTGCTCTCGGGCGGCGAGCGGGCCCTGACCGCCCTCTCTCTGTTGTTCGCCATCTACCTCGCCAAGCCGAGCCCGTTCTGCGTCATGGATGAGGTCGACGCTCCGCTGGACGAAGCGAACATCGGCCGGTTCATTCGCATGCTGGAGGAGTTCAAGGACGAGACTCAGTTCGTCGTGATCACCCACAACGCCCGCACGATCGAAGCGGCGGACTGGATATACGGCGTCACCATGCAGGAACCTGGCGTCTCCTCCATCGTGGGCGTCGAGTTCGCCGACCTACCCAGCGGACAGGTCGCCTGAGGCGCGGCGCATCCGGAAGCCCGCCGTGAGGCTGGTAGCCGTCGGCACCGGTACGGCCGTGCCCGAGGGCGACCGTGGCGGCAGCTGCTTCTACCTGGAGGACGACGGATCGCGACTGCTGATCGATTGCGGCCCCGGCGCCGTGCAGGGACTCGCCAGGTGGGACCTTCCGTGGGACAGCATCACCGATCTCGTCATCACCCACTTTCACGCGGACCACGTCGGGGCGCTGCCAGGCTTTTTCTTCGCGCTCAAGCACGCGATCACGCCGGCCCGGCGCGAGCCTCTGACCGTGTGGGGGCCGCTGGGCACGCGTCGCTTGTTCTCGAGGCTGGCGGCCGCGGTGGGCGACTACGTACTGCACCCGGGTTTCGTCGTTCGGATTCGCGAGCTCGAAGAGAACGTCTTGCGGACCACGGAGGGCGGTCTCGAGCTTTCCGTTCGCCCCACAGCTCACACGGAGGAGAGCCACGCCGTGCGGATTCACGGGCGAGATGCCGCGGTCGGGTACACCGGGGATACGGGGCTTCCGGAGGGCCACGTTCGTGCACTCGGCTCCTTCCTAGGCGGATTGGACGTCCTGATCGCGGAGTGCTCACTGGCGGATGACGAGGTCAGCGACAATCACCTCTCTCCGAGACGGCTGGCGTCGCTCGCTTCGGCGGCGAATCCCGGCCTCCTGTGGGTCACCCACGTCTACCCCCACTTTCGGCGTCGCGACGACGTCGCCGAGCTTCTGTCGGCGGCCGGCTACGAGGGTGCGGTCCGCGTCCTGAGCGACGGTGACGGTTGGAGCGGCGGGACCGGTGAGAGTTGATGCGGGCGTGAGACCCCGCCGGAGGTTTGTGCTCGTGGCCGCCGTGCGAGAAGTTGAGCGGGTCCAAGCCAGGTGTTCTGGCCGGACACCGGTACCGAGGCGGAGTCCTGAGCGATGTTGATCGTCATGAAGCACGGCGCGAGCGAGGAACAGATCGCCGCCGTCGTGCGCACCATAGAAGAGATGGGCTACGGCGCCGAGCCGATTCCGGGGAGACGTCGCACGGCGGTGGCGCTGGTCGGGAACGATGGCCGCATCGATCCGGGGCAGCTGGACTCGCTGCCGGGGGTGTTTCGGGTGATCCACATCTCCCCGCCATACCGGCGGGCGAGCCGCGACTGGCATCCCGACAACACGGTCATCCGGCTTCCCAACGGCGTGCGCCTGGGGGCGCACGAGGTCGTATTGATCGCCGGGCCGTGCGCCGTCGAGTCCGAGGAGCAGATTCTCGAGACGGCGCGTCGAGTGCGGGCCGCCGGAGCAACGGTTCTGCGAGGCGGTGCGTTCAAGCCCAGGACTTCCCCCTACTCCTTCCAGGGGCTGGGAGAGGAGGGGCTCCGCCTGCTGGCGCTGGCGCGCGAGGAGACGGGACTGGCCGTCGTGACCGAGGTGCTCGACCCCGAGAGCATGGAGGTCGTGGCCGAGCACGCCGACATCCTCCAGATCGGTGCCCGCAACATGCAGAACTACGCCCTCCTCAGAGCCGCCGGCCGTGCCGACCGGCCGGTCCTGCTGAAGCGCGGCATGGGTGCCTCGGTGGAGGAGATGCTTCTCTCCGCCGAGTACGTGCTGCTCGAAGGCGAATCGCGCGTGATCCTTTGCGAGCGCGGCATCCGCTCCTTCGATCCACACGCGCGAAACCTGCTGGACCTGACGGCGATCCCGACCGTGAAGGAGCTCTCCCACCTGCCGATCATAGCGGATCCGAGTCACGGCACCGGCAGCCGCGGCAAGGTCCCGCCGATGGCGCGCGCGGCGATCGCGGCGGGCGCGGACGGCGTGATGGTGGAGGTTCACCCCATGCCAGCCGAGGCGGTATCGGACGGTGCCCAGTCGCTCACGCCCGATCAGTTCGAGGTGCTGAGCTCGCAGCTGCGGTTGATCGCCCGGGCGATCGGGCGTGACCTTGCCGAACCCGCGCGGCCCGCGGCCGTGGCCGGAGCCTGAAGCGACGGCCTCGTCGACCCCCTCATCGAAGTCTCTCCCTGAAGCCGCCCGCCTGGCGCGGCGAGGCGAGGATATCGCCGCTGGCTACCTGAAGTCTCACGGCCTCGAGATCCTGTCTCGAAACTGGCGCACGGGTCACCGGGAGCTGGACATCGTGGCGCTGGATGGGAGGGTAGTCGCCTTCGTCGAGGTAAAGACTCGCCGCGGTGGGCCGCAGCATCCCCTGGAGGCGATAACCCGGGCCAAGCGACGGGAGGTGCGCCGGGCCGCGGCCTCCTGGATCCGTGCACATTCCCGAGTGGGTGTGGAGTTTCGCTTCGACGCGGTGGCGGTGCGATTCGAGGAGGGACGCCAGCCCACCGTCGCGCACATCCGCAACGCGTTCTTCGGCGAGGACACCTGACCAGGCCGTTTCGCTCGATCCGCTCACGCGGAGTTGATTCGGCTTCTCGCCGGGTCTAGCTTCCCTCCGCCCCAGGCCCGTGGGGCGCGAGCGCGTGAACCCCGTCAGGGCCGCGAAGGCAGCAGCGGTAAGCGCGGGAGCCAGCAGCACGTCAGCGCCACGATGCGGTCTGCCGTGGAGGGGGGTCGGGTCGCTCACGCCTATCTCTTCTGCGGACCGCGGGGCGTCGGCAAGACGACCGCCGCCCGGCTCCTCGCGATGGCCCTCAACTGCGAGTCGGCCCAGGACGGCGAGCCCTGCGGGACGTGCGCTTCCTGCCAGCGGATCTGGGCGGGACAAGCCTCGCTCGACGTGGTGGAGATCGACGCCGCCTCCCACCGTGGCGTCGACGATGCCAGGGATCTACGGGAACGGGCGATGTACGCGCCGTCCGATGAGCATCGCTTCAAGGTGTACATCATCGACGAGGCGCACATGCTCACACGCGAGGCTTGGAACGCACTGCTGAAGATCCTGGAGGAGCCTCCGCCGCGCGTGATCTTCGTGTTCGCCACGACCGAGCCGCACAAGATCAGGAATACCGCCGCGCCGGTCCTCTCCCGCTGCCAGAGGTTCGCGCCGGTCCTCTCCCGCTGCCAGAGGTTCGATTTCCGCCGGGTACCGGTCTCGGAGATCGTCGAGAGGCTCCGCGAGGTGGTGGGTCGCGAAGGCGTCGCCGCCGAGGATGCCGCGCTCATCTCCATCGCGCGCCGGGCGGAAGGGGGGGTGCGGGACGCGCTCTCGCTTCTCGACCAGGTGCTCTCTCTCGGTGAGAGGGTGGAGGTCGATGAAGTGCGCCGCATGCTGGGGCTCGTGGATGAGGAACGATATCTCGAGTTCCTGAGCGCCGTGTCGAATCGTGACCGTGCTGCCGTGTTCCCCTTCGTCCGCGCGCTGCTGGACGACGGATACGACGCGTCGGAGTTCGTTCGCGGCCTGGCCGAGAGCCTGAGGACGCTCCTCATTCTGCGTGCCGACCCCGAGAGCGCTTCGCTGGAGATCCTTCCCGAGAGCCGGGAGCGATTCGCCGAGATAGCTGCCCGCTTCGAGGAAGTCGACCTCCTGCGGCTCCTGGTCGCGGTCACCGACTTCGAAGCGCGCGGTGGGCTGGGTCGGAGCGGTCACGAGCGGGTGCAGCTCGAGGTATTGCTGCTTCGGCTCGTCGCCATGGACTCGACGGTCGAGCTCCAGGCGCTGCTCGAGGCGGCTGGCGCCGGCCCGTCCCCTCGGCCGGACACGAAGGGAAGCTCCGGCGAGCGCCCCGAGCCCGAGGTTGGGCCTCGTCCCGAGACCCGGCCGACGCCGAGAAGCCGCTCCGCTCCGGCGTCACCCGCGCCCCGGAAGATCCGACCGCGGCCCGAGCCTCCGCCAGCCGCGGAAGCGACCGGTGCCAGGACGCGTCTAGCAGGAACGGCGACCGCCTTGCGCGACATATGGAAGGAAGTTCTCGAGGGGACGACCGAGTTGGGAGGGCAGGTCCTGGCGCTGCGCGGGGCTCGCCCTGTCGAAGTCGAGGGTCAGGTCCTGGTGCTCGAGGTCCCGCCTGGCCTGCGCGCGGATCTCGAGGCGTTTCTCTCGGACATGGCGCTCTCCGGGGCCTTTCGGGGCACGCTGGCGACCCGCCTCGGGCAGGACGCCGACGCGTTCTCGATTCGGCTCGAGGAGAATCGGAGGAGGGAGAGGTTCACCGCTCGGAATACCCGCAAGCAGCGCGTAGAGGAGATGGTGGCCCTGGATCCCACGCTGCGCGATGCGGTAGAAAAGCTTGATCTCACCTTGAAGGAGTGACCCGGTGGATAGTCTGGGAAACCTGCAACAGCTGTTTCAACTCGGTCAGCAGATGCAGACGCGGCTG
>JBDHFW010000261.1:0-3865 GCA_039590175.1 Gemmatimonadota bacterium
GACCCCTCTCCATGTTCACTCTCCAGGTTCGGTCCGCATCAGGTGCGGAAACCGTGAAGAAGGTCCGTACCTCGTGCGGACATTTCCGCAGAAGTACGCATATGGTGCGGAAATGGGGCCCTAGCCCATATGTTTTGCAAGCAGGAGGTCACCGGAATGGAGGTTCTCCCGACTTGTGAATGGAGGTTCTCCCGACTTGCGGCGACCCGAGCAGTGCTGAGGCACGCGCAACTCGGCTAGACACCACCCGCTGGAGATTGGCATCTGAATTCGATACCTTAGATAGTCCTGCCCTCCGTGTCGACCGACAGGGGGTCTGCCCGCCATGAAGACGCAAACCGCGCAGGAGAAGGGGTTTCAGCAGCTGCTCGACGCCACCGTCGATGCGATGCTAGTCGTCGACGAGCAGGGAAACGTGGTCGCGCTGAATCCGGAGACCGAGCGACTCTTCGGATGGCCAGCGGCGCAGTTACTGGGTGAGCCGTTGGACCAGCTCATCCCCCCGCGCTTCCAGCAGCTCGCCGAGTTCGCGGGGACCCCGCTGGAAGCTGCTCCGGTCAGCGTGTTCGCCCAGCGACAGGACGGGACCGAGTTCCCAATAGAGTTTAACCGCACCCCCCTTGGTCCCAGCCAGGACGCACTCGCTCTGGTTACGATGCGCGATCTCACCAAGTGGCAGCTTGCTCAGGAGTCCCTCTTCCGGGAGAAAGAGCAGGCCTCCGTCACCCTGTCATCGATCGCGGATGCCGTCCTTACGACCGACGCGGCGGGAACGATCACGTATCTGAACCCTACGGCGGAGCGGCTCACCGGCTGGCGCACGGCCGAAGCGCTGGGGCAACCCGTGGACACCGTCCTTACCCTCGTTTCCGAGACGACGCGGCAGCCCATCGAAAGCGTTCCAGGCCGCTGTATGCGCGAAGGGCGCTCGGTGGACGTGGTCGACGGCGTGCTGCTGCTGCGCCGCGATGGGACGGAAGTGGCGATCGCAGACTCGGCGGCCCCACTCCGCGATCGCAACGGGGCCACGATCGGGGTGGTGCTGGTCTTTCATGACGTCTCTGAAAGGCGGCGCACGGTCCGCAAGCTCTCGCACGATGCGACGCACGATTCCCTCACGGGTCTGATCAGCCGGCAGGAGTTCGAGCTACGCCTGGTGCGGGTGCTGGCGGAGGCGGCGGTCGGTGCGGGAGAGCACGCCTTGTGCTACCTGGACCTGGACCGATTCAAGGTCGTAAACGATACGTGCGGTCACGAGGCCGGGGATGGCCTCCTCAGGACGATCGGCAGGCTGCTGGCTGGTCGTCTGCGCAGCCGCGACACTATCGCGCGCCTCGGCGGCGACGAATTCGGCGTCCTCCTGGAACATTGTTCGTTGGCCAAGGCGGAAGAGATCGCCGGCAACCTCCAGGGGGCCATCGAGGACTTCGAGTTCGAATGGGGAGAAAGGTGCTTCTCGCTCGGTGCCAGCATCGGTGTCGTCCCGATCACGGCCGCGAGCGAGCGAACGGCTGACGTCCTGCGTACCGCCGACGAGGCCTGCTACGCGGCCAAGGAAGCAGGAGGAAACCGCGTCCATCTCGGGCAGGAGACGACCTCAAGGTTTCAGCAACAGGTGGAGACCCGACGGATCGATCGCCTGACCCGCGCGGTGGAGGAAGGCCGTTTTCAACTCTTCACTCAAGCGATCGTACCCCTGGCGCCGCAGCTCCCGGCACGTCCCCGATGCGAGATTCTGCTGCGCTTGCCCGACGAGCATGGTGGCCTGGAGACCCCCGACTTGTTCCTCCCGCAAGCGGAGCGCAACCGCCTGATACCGGCGATCGACCGTTGGGTCGTGCGGCAGACGACGGCTCTTCTGGGCGAGTGGCATCGGGAGAACCCGGAATGCGAGCTGCCCCTCTGCTCCATCAACCTCAGCGTTTCCTCACTGGCCGACGCGGACCTGGTCCCTGCGCTGCGCGACGCCCTGGAGCAGCACGGGCTTCCGCCGGAAGCCCTATGCTTCGAGATAGACGAAGCGGCGGCGCTCGGGAACTTTGCCCAGCTGGTGCGCCTCATTTCCGAGATCCGGGCGACGGGCTGCGGAGTCGGGCTGGACGAGTTCGGTAGCGGGCTGGCCTCGTTCACCCACCTCAAGGCGCTGCTGGTCGATTACGTAAAGATCGGCGGCCACTACGTGCGGAGAGTCGCCGAGGACCCCGTGTACGGCACCCTCGTGAGCGCCGTCAGCGAGGTCGGTCGGATCATGGGCATCACGACGATCGCTGAGGAGGTAGAGAGCGAGACTATTCTGGAGAAGCTCCGGGCCTTGGGGGTGGAATACGTGCAGGGGGATGCCGTGGCGCAGGTGGCGGCGTTGACTGACGTGGAGGGAATCGTGTCCCTACCTTGTGCGCTGCTATCGGCTTGATTACGTAGGCGCTGTTCGTCAGGCAGCCGTGGGCCGCTGGATTCCTGCTTCGCCAGTTTGCGGCGAATCGGCCCCTGACGAGCGCGGAAGCCAAAGTATCGCAACAACGATCCGCCACATCACAGGAGCAACGCTGTGACTGGTCATCCACATTCCGTGCAGGAGCGCCTACCCCACGAGGCCCAGGAATACCTGGCTGACCGCCTCGACGGCGCTCGGGACCTCTATCTTCTAGCCCTGGCGCTGGGAGAGCGCGGGGGTGTCGCGACCCTGTTCGGTCGGATGATCCGGGAAGCCCGGATTCATTTCACCGCCTTAATCGAAGAGTGCCGCATCGCGGGCCTTGACACGAGCGCGATCGCCGTGATGCTCGGTAAGAGGAGCGAGGAGCTCGTGGACAGCATCAGACCCGAAATCTGGGAACAGTTGGAGCAACTCATCGCCCGGGGAGCTCGGCGTACGTGAGCGCCGCCTTCAAGCGACGATAACGCTCAGCGCTGCATAGGGAAGACGGCTCCCGGCAACACCACCCGAGAGCGCGTACAGCGGGATCCAAGAACGATGTGAGCCCTCATATAGCCACTCACTCCCGCGGCGGCGGTTGGGCGGTAGATGGGACCGACTGCCAGCGACATAGGAGTAACCAAGTCACGCCGCTACCACACAGTATTCGTCGAAAGCGGATGTGAGGTCTCGCGCGATCTCTTCGGCGGGCCGTCCCTCGATCTGGTGGCGCTCGAGCATGAAGACGATCTCTCCTTCGCGGAGGAGTCCGATCGAAGGGGAGGAGGGCTGGTAGCCAGTGAAGTACTCGCGAGCCCTGCTCGTCGCCTCGACGTCCTGGCCGGCGAACACGGTGACCGATCGGTCCGGCATTGTTACGTGACGGAAGGCGATGGAGACAGCGGGACGAGCGTTACCAGCCGCGCAGCCGCAGACCGAGTTGACCACGACCATCGTGGTCCCCTCGGCGGTGCCTAGTATTTCGTCCACCTCCTCGACCGTCTTGAGCTCTCGTATCCCGAGCACGGTCAGCTCGTCCCGCATCGGCTGCACTACAACCGGATCGTATCGCATCTATAGTCACTCCTAACGGCCCGCATCCGATCAACCAGGCGGAGGCATATCGAAGTACGTGTAGTTCTTGGCAATGAATCCGTCCCATTCTTCCGGGACTTCGTCATCGGGGAAGATCGCTTCGACAGGACACTCCGGGACGCACGCACCGCAGTCGATGCACTCCTCGGGGTGGATGTAGTACATGTCCTCCCCTTCGTAGATGCAGTCGACCGGGCAAACGTCGACGCACGAAGCGTCCTTGGTGTCAATGCAGGGCTGCGCAATTATGTAGGTCACAATGTCAACCGCTTCTTCCGCTCAGCCGACGCTGCCTTCCCTCTCGAGTTCGACCAGATGTCGATCACCATATATAGTTGCGATACCACACTACTT
>JBDHFW010000262.1:0-2857 GCA_039590175.1 Gemmatimonadota bacterium
TCCGCACCGGGACAGCGAGCGATACTTGCGAGACACCGTCCTGGCGCGGTGAAGGTGCTCATCCTGGCGGTTGGAAAGCCGGGGCCGCTCCTGGGGCCCGCGATCACGGAGTACGAGACTCGGGCAGGTCGCTATTTCTCCTTGGAGGTGATCGAAGTGGCGGCCGGCAAGGGGGAGGGTGGTCCTGAAGCGGAGGCCAGGAGGCTTCTCGGCCGAGTACCGGAGGGCTTCGACGTCGTGGCGCTCACGCGAGAGGGGAAGCGGATGAGCTCGAAGGGGCTGGCGCGATATCTCTCGGCTCTCGGTCTGTATCGGCGGCCGGGCGTGGCCTTTCTCGTCGGCGGCCCGTTCGGGCTCGCGGCGTCGGCCCTATCCACAGCGGAGCACAGACTCTCGCTCTCGGCCATGAGCCTGCCACACGACCTCGCCCGCCTTCTTCTGGCAGAGCAAGTCTATCGTGCCGGGACGCTTATTCGCGGACAGCCCTATCACAAGGGGGGCTAGATGGAGCGCGCGGGGGATCCCGAGAGGGCGGAGTGGTTCCGCCATTGGTTCGGTGAGGAGTATCTGCGGCTGTACCCTCACCGCGACCAGGCGGAGGCGGCCGCGGCCGTGCGGCTGCATCTCGAGGTCTCGGGGCCGGCTCGGGGGCGGTCGCTCGATCTGGCCTGCGGCGAGGGAAGGCATCTGCGGGAGCTCAGGCGGGCAGGGGTCGATGCCGTGGGTCTCGACCTGTCGCTCCCGCTCCTGCGTCTCGCCCGTCGCTCCGAGACGCCGCCCTTCCTCCTCGTTCGGGCAGACATGCGGAGACTGCCCTTTCGGGATGCGTCGTTCAGCGCCGTGACCAGCTTCTTCACCTCTTTCGGCTACTTCGCCGCCAAGGCGGAGGACGTGGAGGCGGCGCGTGAGATTCGGCGAGTTCTGGGGCCTGGGGGCCGGTTTCTTCTCGACTACCTGAACGCGATGCACGTGAAGGCGGGTCTGGTGCCGGAGGAGTCGTTGGAGGTGGATGGAGCCTCGGTGCACGTGTCCCGCGGCATCGAAGGCGACGCGGTGGTGAAACGGATTCGGATCACGAGCCGGCAGGGCGGTCCGCCCAGCGAGCACCAGGAGCGCGTTCGGCTGTACGCGCCGGAGGAACTCGAGACGCTCCTGGCCTCCGCCGGCCTCGTCACCACCGACCGTTTCGGCGACTACGAGGGCGCTCCCTTCACGCCGCCGTCGGCTCGCCTGGTACTGGCGGGACACGCCGAATGAGTGGGCAGCCGCGGCTCGAGCGCGCGGCCTTCGGGGCTCCTGGCTCTCTGGGAAAGCGCTTTGCGGCCGGCGACCCGACGGCCGTGGGTCTCTTCCCGTCGGCGCCGCGTGAACAGAGTGAGTCCGGGGACGGCGCCGGGGCGTCCGCTCTTCCGCCCTCCTGTGAAAGCCCGGCGCTATCTGCCGAAGTCTTCGGCGCCGCCTCACCCGACTCCGCCGCGAAGCTGCGCTCCATCCTTGCCGGAGAAGGGGCGCTCGTCACGACCGGACAGCAGCCGTGCCTCTTCCTCGGGCCGATGTTCGTCCTGTACAAGGCGATGACGGCGATCCGGCTGGCCGCGACGCTCGAGCGGGAGCTCGGCTGCCCGGTGCTCGCGCTTTTCTGGGTGGCGTCGGACGATCACGACTGGAAGGAGGTGGCCACGACGCACCTGATCGACACATCCAACGCGCTTCGGAGCTTCCGGCTGAATCCGCCCGAGGGCCGAGAGCAGCTGTCGGTCGGCCAGACAATGCTGGATGGCTCGATCCATGACTTGTTGGTAGAAGTTCGCGAAGTCCTGCCGCAATCGGAGTTTATCAACCGTTATATGGAGTTGTTTGGAGATGCCTATCGACCGGGCCGAAGCATGGGCCGCGCGTTCGGCGAAGCGCTGGCGGGAGTACTGGGCGGACGCGAACTGGTCTGGCTGGACTCGGCGGCGCTCGAGGTCAAGCGCGCCCTGGCGCCCCTTCACGCGCGGGCGCTTCGGCACGCCGCCTCGGCGGCGGCGGCGGTGACGAGCTCCACCGAGCGGGTACGGGAGGCGGGCTTTGAGCCTCAACTGGCCCTCCCGGGGGGCGCCAGCAACGTGTTCTACGATGCCGGTAGCGCGCGCCGGCGGATCTACGTGGAGGGCGATGTCGCGCAGTCGGGGAAGGAGGGTGGCGAGCGTCCGCTGGCCGAGCTGCTCGCTGAGGTCGAGCGCTCGCCGAAGGCATTCGGACCGAGCGCCGCGCTGCGCCCGGTTGCGGAGTCCTGTCTCCTGCCGGTCTCTGCCTCGGTGCTCGGACCGGCCGAGGTCGCGTATTGGGCCCAGCTTCCAGGTCTGTTCGAGTGGGCGGGTATCGGCATGCCCCGGACCGTGCCTCGTACGGGCTGGACGGCGATCGAGGCCAAGGTGGCCCGGGTCCTGGATGCGCTCGAGCTGGCCCCTGGTGAGCTGTCGGATGGCGGGGCGAAGGCCGTGGAGCGATCCGTGCGCGGGGGAAGACCGGAAGCAGTTGCTCGAGCTTTGGAGGAGGCGGAAGCGGCGCGGGAAAGCGCGTTCGATCGCATCCTCGAAGCCCTCTCGGCTGAGATCCCCGGGATCCGCGCCACGGCGGATAAGGCACGCGCCGGTGCCCGAAAAGCCGCCCGGCAGCTCGAGAAGGCGGTGGATGCGAGCGTCCTTGAGCGGCAATCCGTCATGCGCCGCAAGATCGAGAAGACGGCCCTTCATCTCTATCCGGCCGGCGCTCCCCAGGAGCGGATCTTGAATCCGCTCTATTATCTCGCGCGCTACGGTCCGGAGTTCCTCGAGAGCCTGGACCGGGAGGTGGGGACGGCGGTAGAAGAGTA
>JBDHFW010000263.1:0-2794 GCA_039590175.1 Gemmatimonadota bacterium
TTCTTCCTGTTCGGGGGTCCACTCCTGAGCCCGTGCGGGCGCGGCGAGCACGAGAACAAGTCCGACTGCGGCGATGAAGCGTCTCATGGTGGCCTCCTGTGCCATGGAGATCGAGATCGTGAATACCTCCACCTTACACGGAAGCACCGAATGCCAGTAGGGGCGGCCCCGAAGGGGACCGCCCCTACTTTACATGTCAGATTGCTAATCGTCGAGAGGCGTGGGCAAAGCCGACTTGGCCGGGGCTGGCGGCCTACTCGACGAGCCGCAGCGCCTTGACGATTGTTCCGCCTCCATCGTCGGCTTCCATCCCACCGCAGGGAATCAACCTGATGTAGAGGTTCCAGTTTCCCGGCGACTTGGGGGTGGGCGCTACCAGGGTCGTACCGGGAACGTAATCCAAGCTCACTTGCTCCAGAAACACGCACACCAGCCCGCTGACCTTCGCTCGGAGGGCCGCACCGGTATCCTCAATGGTGGTTGGATCGATCACGGGCATCGTCCGCACCCGATACCCGCTTTCGACGCATGTCTGCGAGGGGTCGTTCTGGTCCACGACACAGGCTCCACCGATCCGGTTCTCGTCCCAGTAAAGGTTCGGCTCGAAGTTCATCACCTCCTCGAAATTGAACTCTTCGGCAGGTCGGCCCGGGGCATCGTGAAGTAGACTTTGCTTGTTACCGCCCGCTGACGACTCGTAAACCCAGTCGCCGATCCCTACGGGCATTTCCTCACCGGTCGGGCAACCCCCAATCCACGGCCACAATATCTGGTTCCCGCCGGAGCCGTCCGGCACTTCCGCGCCGTTGGTCGCATACGGCTGAAACCAGCACCGCCAACTTTCGGTCGCCACGCACGGGCTTGCCTCTTCGCCCTCCTCTACCTTGTTGGATGCCGTCTTGATTTCCATGATGTCGCCAATGTTCTCCTCGTAGTAGCCGGTAAACTCGCCCGGTCCGCTAAAGCTCTGGACCTGCGTGGTTGCGCCCTCGACGAAAGTATTCGGATCAAAGGGTATGTAGAGGTCGGGACTAGGCGAGCCGGTAAACAGCGCGTCAGCGTCTCCTTCAACCCATCGATCCGGCAGGGCAAGCGGGATCGGGCACGAACTGGTCTTCTTCGCCGGGTAGGCTTCCGCCGCGGCCACCGTGCCGACGTTCACCTCGTCCCACCCCAGCACGCGGGCGAAGATCGTCCGGATCGCGTTGCCTCGTTCCGTGATGTTCCGGACACGCACCCGGACCTTCTGTTCGTCCAGAAGCACGTCCACGTCCTCGTCGAGCACATTCGCAGCCGTTCCTTGCACCGTGTTCTTTGCCGCGTACTCCATCGCCCATTGTTTCGGACGGTCCGGGTCATTCGGAGCCGTGATGAAGGAGGCCGCGCCCGCGAGGGCGGCAGCATCGGCCACGCGCTGCGAATCGGTTCGGGCTCCCAGCAGCATCCCAAGGTCCACCGCGAGGGCTACCATCCCCAGCATCATCAACATGCCGACCGCCACAAAGGCGCCGGTCGCGCCGCGCTCGTCGGTTGAGAGAATCTCTGGCAAAGACCGGTAGAGTCGGCGAGCGAAAGAGGATCGAACGGGCGAGCGGCGCGAAATCATGAGTCTACTTCCTGTCTACTGCGGAATACTATGCCAACAGACCCGGAATATGGGTTTTGAGGCGGGCGGCGCAAGGGTTGCGATGCCGCAACGCTGTGGCATTACTGCACATACGGTGACGTACGGTTCTGCCGCACGAGATCAGGAGCGTGGAGGGGCCGCGTTGTGACGCGCGTAACAGTTAGGGGCGGCCCCGAAGGAACCGCCCCCTCGCTCAAGGACGGTAACGATCCGAGCGGAGCCGCACGCCGTTTACCAGGCGATTCATCGACAATTGTTCTCTGGATCAGAAAGGCACACGGCCAGGACGATCCCGAAGGCCACGGCCGCACCACCCACAACGAGGCCGACTGTGCCTGGCACGTTGGCCTTCCGCTGCTCGACTTCAACGATTTCGGCAAGCGCCACCGCCATCGTGTCACCGTTAGTCACCCCGAAAACGCTGTCTCGGGCGACCCACGTCGTATCAAGCTCTATTTCCCCGCCATCATTATCGGTAATCCGCACCTTGCCGTGGTGCTCTGCGAGCGTCTGTTCAAGTGGCGAGTCAAGCGGTGCCCACTTGTGACATGCCGCCATGAAGCAGACGAGGGTTACAAGAACAACCACTCGCCGACGGAGCGGATTCTCATGTCGCGTCATGGTTTCCTCTCTGCTAGGGGTAGAATGTCCCGACCACCTGTATGCCCAACAGCATGGCCGAGACGCTGCCCTCGGCCTCGATCGGAGCGACACGCCAGATCAACTCAGGAGACACGGTGAACTGGTCGCCCCAGACAGCGTGATTCGGGTTGTCTGACTGTGTCTATTGAGTCGGTGCGGCACCCACGGTGTGACGTGGACGCTGCACGCCTATTCGTGATGCGGATGTGCTAGGAGATCGGAGTGGTGCGGTCAGGCAGGCGTCCTACTGGGGGCGTCTGCTCGGCGCAGCCATGGACCACCGAGCAGCTAGGAGGCTTCTAGGGCCTCGATCTGTGGACCCTTAGTCGAGGAACGGGGAGCCGCAAGTCGGGAGAACCTCTATTCTGCGGCGTATGGTCGGAGCACGAGATCAGGAGCGTGGAGGGGCCAGATGCGAGAACGCACTGATCCTCGAAGGCCCGCGAATCCTAGGAGAGGCGGGCATGATCCGAACTTGCCCGCTACTTACCCGGTCTACTCCTCAGGAATCAGGACCCACAGGAT
>JBDHFW010000264.1:0-4346 GCA_039590175.1 Gemmatimonadota bacterium
AGGAGCGTGGGAGATTTGGGAGGGCTCGGCGCGCAGCCGGTCGCTTCTCTATACGTTCTTGCCACCCGCTGTCTCCTGCGAGCGCGCCGAGAAGGTCATGACTAAGGTCGTCGAAAACGTGGTCCGACGCGGTTTGGCAGCCGTAGCTGCTATAGGCTCTGCGGCTCTTGCGGGCCGGAGTTTCTGGTTCACCGTGGTCACTTCCACGAACCCAGGAGATCGTTTCCTATTCCTCATCTTCGGCGTTCCCTTGGGTACGCTCGCTTGGCTGTTTGGTTGGTATGCCCTATGGGGAGACCGGCCTGAGACCCGCGACCGTATCAGAATCGCGTGGAAAGCAGGCTTTGGGGTCGGCCTCCTCGTCTTTCTGGTCTTCTTCATTGGGCCTGTGATCGTGACACCCGAATCCAATCAGGGACCGCTTGCCGGATTTCTATTTGGCCCACTTGGTTTCACCATCGGGGCAATCGCGGGGGCCGTGTACGGGAGGCTCCGCCGATAAGCTTGTGAGCGCCCACCGAGAAGGGCTGCTCGGATGGAGGCTCCGGAAGGACGAGATTAGCAGCGTGGAGGGGCCAGAAGCGAGGAGGGGCGGCCCGCGGGGACCGCCCATTCTTGCAGCGAATCGAGAGCCAGGTCGATTGCAGGCCCTCGATCAGGCCGCGGCAACCGAGACCGGAACCCCATTGCTGACGATATCGAACACCGGTGAGCGCGCCTGGGCGATCTCTATCAACTGATCGCGCTGCTCATCGGTGAGGTTGTCGCCTTCGATCTTGAACCGCACCCGGATCTCCTCATAGCCGTTGCGGACCTCGTCAGAGATTCCAAGAAACCCACGCATGTCGATATCTCCTTCGAACTCCGTCTCAACCTTGTCCAGTTCGATGCCAAGCACACCGGCATAGTAGACGAGCGTGGTTGTGAGGCAGCCCGCCAAGGCATGGAGAACGAATTCCACGGGGTTGGGACCACGGTTCTCGCCGAGCAGAACAGGGGGCTCGTCGTTGTCGTACACGAACGGCTCGGTCCGAGAGGTGTCTTCCTGCTTCGCGGCGTAGAAACTCTGGATCGTTGAGCGGTTGAGCGCGCCGTCGATCCACCGGTTTCTGTTTCTCCACTGGGTCTTACCCAGCTCGGGGTCGACCTTGATCGCTTCGATGATTTCTTTCAGTGCTCTAACGTCAACACCATTCACCAATCGACGCTTGGTGGTCTGCTCTGTCTGCACTTGGGATTGCATGATCGTCTCGCTTTCTTCGGATCTTTAGGCTGCTACTGTGTTGAGCGGCTGCCTTCCGTACTCAGATGCGCGGAACAGTCGCCTGATAGGACATCAGAATGAGCGAAGGGGCGGCGCTACGAGGACGAGATCAGGAGCGTGGAGGGGCCGCCGTTGAGAGTGGGTTGAGACCGCCGCGTAGCTTTCCGGCATGGACCTGCGGCTTGACGACCCTGACCCGCACATCCGAGACCTGGCCTACCTTTCTGGACGAGCTACGCGGCCCCGAGTGGGTCGAGCGTTGGGCTCGCGAGCGTGGGAAGCTCGATGCGCCGCGGGAGTGGCGGGCCGCCCGCTCTACTAGTTCAAGCTTGGCGGGAGGATCGCTCATGCCCTCGATCCGCTCTCGGCGGTTCTCACAGTCGCTTCAGATGTTGGCATGCAGTAGCAACTGCGTCCAACGACTGCAACCGTTCCGCCGTCCGCTTCGCGGCCACGCGCGGTTCGTCGTTATCGAGTATCGTCGCAACGGCACTTTCTACTTCTTCGCGGCTGAACCCAGCGCGCGGCACAACGGCGGCTACACCAAGCCGTTCCGCTCGCGCGGCCACTCCTGGTTGGTCTCGATCCCAAGGCAACAGCACCATGGGCACTCCGTAGTACAAGGCCTTGCTCACGATTCCATGCCCGGCGTGGCTTACCAAGATTGTGCTCCTCTGCAAGACAGGTGTATGAGGAACGAATCCTTCAAGTCTTGCGTTGCTAGGAACGTCGCCAAGCTCCTGTCGGTCGTGCTCCGGAGCCAGAGTCAACAGTGACCTCACAGACCGGTTTGCCAGGACCTGTAGAGCGGTCGCAGCGAGCTTGAGCTCATCATCCTGGGGGACGGAGCTGACCGTAACGAGCGCGAAAGGATCGCCAGGTTGGTGAAGCCATTCTGGCAATTCGCTCTTAGGTTCCCACAAGAGAAACCCGACGTAATGATGATTATGAGGCAAGGCCGAGGGCTGATAGTCGAATTCGGAATCAGTCGCATGGAGTACCAGAGCCGCGCGACGAACGAGTGGTAGGCAGCAATCGCGAAAGAACCAAGTGTTGCTGCCGAGGAAATCGTCCTCCCATGACCGGGAGCTGGCGTCGCCGAAATAGAAACTCGGATTGACGAAACACCAGGGCGCACCTGTGTCCCTGGCCAGAGCATCGGCAAGGCCCATGCAAAAGAGTGAGCTAACGATTAGGTCGGGCCTTCGGTCACCGAGCGCGTTGTGAACCCAGGAGGCACATGTGCTCGCCCAATCGACCAGGGGATTCGGGGTGCTGCCGTTCAGGTCACCGCCTTCTGCCAAAGCCGGAAGATGGCGGGCGAAATAAGCGTCTTGTTCGAGGTCGGACCGTACGGGGATTGTGGGAATCCCCGTCCGCCGAACTAGCGGTTCCGTTCCGGAATCGCAGAGGCACGCCACACGATAGCCGCGCTCTCGCAGTCCGTGCGCGACGGCGACCAGAGGCGGCCAGTCTCCTCCCCCACGGGAACTAATCAGAACGAGTGCTAGTTTGGATTCGCTCATGGGATCCTCATGGGATCCCCCTTTGAGAAAGGGTGTGGCCCCGAAAAGAACCGCCACGTATCCCTCACCGCGTCAGCGGTAATCGCGGCGGCTCGCCCGCAAAGGTAAGTCCTGTCGCGAAACCCTTGAAACGATGTGTGGTGGAATCTCCCAACCGGGGTATGCGCCCCTACGAGATCAGGGAACTGGAAGGAACACACGGGATTTCTTGGGCCGAGCAGCCGGGCTGCACGAGATCGCGCCGGGCGCTATCGTCTGGCGCGAGGACTTTGACAAGATGGGCAAGCGGTGGCGCTGCCCTATCGGACCCGAGGCCGTCGAGTCGGCGCTCAAGAAGCGACGGCACATCGGACCGGGCTGGCTGTTCCCGTCAGCAGGAAACCCCAAGCAGCCCATCCGGTACGAGGAAGCCTCGGTGTGGCTGCGAGAGGCGGAGAAACAGGCAGAGCTGGAGCCGCAGAAGGGAACACTGTGGCACGCTTTTAGAAGGCTGTGGGCAAGTTCGCGGAAGGACCTGCCCGACGTGGATGTGGCACAGGCGGGCGGATGGGCGAGTGTGGACGCGCTCAAAATGGCGTATCAGCAGCCGGACGATGCGACCATGTTGCGTGTGGTCACTCACCGGACCGAACTGCGGGAGGTCCGTTGAGAAAGCCCGGAGAAAGCGGTATCGTGGGCGAGTTCGCACACCAAACCCGCACACTCGCTGTTTTTGGGTTACTAGACTGGTTGAACGTAACCCGCTATCACCGCACAACCAAAGCAGGTTACAAAACCGCGCCGGAGTGGCGGAACTGGCAGACGCGCCGGACTCAAAATCCGGTGGGAGCAATCCCTTGAGGGTTCGAGTCCCTCCTCCGGCATGCTCATAACCGATGGTGCGGGTCGTCGACGGAAAGCTCGGCCGAGCAGTGACCCTCTTCGAACTCACCAATTGCCAATGAGGCCCCAGCTACAGGTCTGCACGTGACGATGCCGGCGCTCGAGGTCTTCTCCGACTACATCTGACCCTTTTGCTACCTGGGCGCCGTGAGCGTCCGACGCATCCAGCAGGACTACGATGCCGCGATCTGGTGGCGGGCCTATCCGCTCCATCCGAATATCCCGCCAGCCGGAATGGACTACCTGGCGTATTTCGGCGGTGAGGCCGCGTGGGAGTCCGTCGCCGAGCGCCTTGGGACGATGGCGGCGATGCTCAGCCTGCCGTTCAACATGCCGAAAGTGAAGTACAACAGCCGCCGGGCGGAGGAGCTCACCGCCTGGGCGGTGACCGAAGTCCCGGGTGCCGTGGACTCTCTCAGAACGGCGCTCTTTCAGGCCATATGGGCGGACGGCGTGACCAACTCCGACCCGGCCGTCCTGGCCGACATTGCTGACTCCGTGGATATCTCACGGGATCTGGCCGTGGATGCGCTGGAGAATCGGAGGGGCAGGGCGACCGTCGATACGGATTGGCAGGACGCGATCGCGCGCAGGATACGCGGGGTGCCGGTTGTTTTCATTGAGGACCAGGAGGTGACGGGGGCCCAGCCGTGGCCGGTCTTCGCTGAGGCTCT
>JBDHFW010000265.1:0-2733 GCA_039590175.1 Gemmatimonadota bacterium
ATCCTGTGGGTCCTGATTCCTGAGGAGTAGACCGGGTAAGTAGCGGGCAAGTTCGGATCATGCCCGCCTCTCCTAGGATTCGCGGGCCTTCGAGGATCAGTGCGTTCTCGCATCCGCCCCCTCCACGCTCCTGATCTCGTCCTCCTGGAGCAGCCTGGGTCGCCAAGACCGGGTCTCGAACCGCGCCTGTCTTTGCGGGCGCTGCAAGAAATCCAACAGGCGTGCTATAGTCCTAGTATCAGTAGCGCCTGTCCCCCTGCCCGGAGGTGTCCCATGAAAATGCCCGCTGCCGTGGTCGCTCTTTCCGGCTTCATCATCGTGGCTACCGCTTGTGCCCCGACCGCGGATCAGGAACCTGCCGCAGACGAAGCCGCGCCATCGGAAACTGATGTGGAGGCCGCGCCGTCCTTGGAGGGCGCTTGGAGAGTCGCGGCAACTTCGGTCACGACGCCGGACACGAGCTTCACGAACACCAATCCCCAACCGAGCCTCTACATTTTTCTCGAGCGCCACTACAGCGTCATGTTCGTGCCAGGTAACGAGCCCCGTGCGCTTTTCTCCGGCGACCAGCTAGTGTTGGGTGCCGAGGAGCCAACCGACGCCGAGAAGATCGCGGCCTTCGACTCGTTCATCGCGAACTCTGGGACATATGAGGTGACGGGATCGACGCTCACGACCCGGCCCATCGTCGCCAAGACCCCGAACTTCATGGCCGGCGAGTCGCTGACCTTTACGTATGAGTTTGAGGGCGAGTCTCTCCGCCTGACCCTGAGGCCGCCGTGGGCACCCGACATCGAGATTGTCACTATGCTAACTCGGTTAGAGTAGCAGGCCGCTGGCAGACGACGTGAAACTGGGGGCGGTTCCTTCGGGGCCGCCCCTACCTGCATCCGCGACTCTGTAACGCGCGTCACAACGCGGCCCCTCCGCGCTCCTGATCTCGTCCTCCGACCATACGCCACCGAATATAGGTTTTCCCGACTTGCGGGCGGCCGGTTCCTCGACTCAGGGTGCACAGATCGAGGGCATAGAAACTCGACGCCCAACTAATCGCCAGAGGGAGGTTGGCATGGGGGAGTTTCCCAGCAGAGCGATCGTCATGTGGTCCGGCTCGACGGTCCCGGATGGGTGGGCGCTGTGCGACGGCTCCAATGGAACACCCGACTTGCTCGACTGCTTCATTCGTGGTTCAGATTTGAAGAACATCGGGCAGACCGGAGGGTCCACCGTTCATGCGCATGGCACAGAGCCGCACTATCACAACCACGGCCATGGTTCGATTGAGACCGATCTTGGCACGGTTACGAGCGGGCCGGGCGAGCGGACCGTGGGATTATTCAGGTGGGGTAGGCATTCGCACGAGGTCAAATTTCCGCCCATCTCCTCTAGTAGGGAAAGTCCGGACACTGAGGAAACTGACCATCTTCCACCGTTCTATCAGTTGGCCTTCATCATGAAGCTCTAGCTTGCGGACGCCACCCGTCGGCGACGCTCCTGATCTCGTCCTCGTCGCGTACTCCGTCCGTGATCTCATCTTTCATTGACATACACTTGCGTATGCATGTACTCGCCCCACTAGGATCAGGCTCGCGTTTGGTCCTTGCGACGACCTCCGACAGTCAGCCTGGAGATGCCAGATGCCAATCGCCAGCAGGTTGCTGATCGTCCTCGGAGTCGTGCTGTTGGGTATCTCGATCCTGGCTGATCCGGTTGGCCTCGGCAGGTATCCCGGGTTCGGTAGAGGGCAAATAGCAGGTGCGGTCGTGGCCCTTCTCATATTGGCCGCGGGATTCGTTATGCGAACTCGCCATGGGGAGGACGGTGGTGCGGAGGGGGCGAGCATGAAAGGGGACCGTGAACGCCGATCGGGACGCGACAGGCGGAGTGGCCACGACCGCCGGTCGGGCGATGATCGTCGGAAGAAGCAGGAAACGCCTCGCGTCCCTGACAAGCGCAAAGGCGAGCGGCGCAGAGGTGAGCGGGAGAAGTAGGAAGGATCGACGTAAGACCGCCTCCGCGCTCCTGATCTCGTCCTCCGACCATACGCGGCAGAATAGAGGTTCTCCCGACTTGCGGCGGCCCATCCCTGGTGTAGCGTGAAACAGAAGCTGCTCGGTGGTCCACGACTGCGCCGAGCAGACGCCCACATAGGACGCCTGCCTGATCGCACATCCCCCGAATAGCCAGCTACCTGCACTTGCGGGAGGTCCCGATGACTACTCGCCGTTTCGCTCCACTATTGGCTGCCCTCCTTCTCGTCCTGTATGCGCCGCTGCTGGAAGCTCAAACGGGCTATCTGTACGTCCACGTCACCACAACGGGTCCGATCTCTGAGTGGTCTGAGTGGGAGAGCTATGAGGCCTTTCTCGACTCCTATCCACGTCCCAACTACGTCAAGCCCAATGGCTCAACAGTCTTCGAAGAGATCGCAGTGGGCTCTCACACGGTAACCCTGGCGGATCTTCCCAAGAACTGCGCGGTCCGGGGCCGAAATCCTCAGGAAGCCGTCGTGGTCGCCGATAGGGCTGTAAGCTTGAAGTTCGCGGTCGACTGTACCCTAGACGTGCCTGAAGTGAGAGGCCTTCAGAGAGACACCCAACGGGTACGTGAAGCGGCCACGCCCCAGGTCGAACGGCAAGTGCAGCGCCCCCAACAGGCTGCCCAAGACGCCCAATTGGGGCTACGAGAGCACATGCCCCGCCTAACGACAACTGTAAAGGTCCGAGCTTACGG
>JBDHFW010000266.1:0-3151 GCA_039590175.1 Gemmatimonadota bacterium
CGCCGCATGGCTAACCTCCTGCTTTGCAGCAACGGTCGCCTCAGAAGGTAAAGCGACAGTGAAGCGAGCCACTGCGGCGTGCGGTCAGGCAGGCGTCCGGTGCGGGCATCTGCTCGGCGCAGTCGGTGACTACTGAGCAGTTTACGAGGCTTCCAGAACCTCGATCTGCTCACGCTTGGAGGGAGACTCCGCAACGGCAAGTCGGGAGAACCTCTATTCTGCGGCGTATGGTCGGAGGACGAGATCGGGAGCGTGGAGGGGCCGCGTTGTTACGCGCGTCACAGGTTTCGCAGATGCCGGTAGGGGGCGGCCCCGAAGGAACCGCCCCCTGTTGTTGTGAGGAAACGGCAAGACCTGAGCCCGCGACCTACGCCTACGAATGACGGGCCTTGAGAACCGCCTTGCACACAGCCTCCTCGACTGTCGGAGCCGGGTGCTTACCCTGCTTGCCTCCGATCAGGACCTGAACCACGACGTCTCCAGCCGGCGGTTTGTGGATCCTCCATGCCTCGGCTTGGTCCAGGACCCTCCACACGTCCGTCCAGTCGGTTGAGTAGAGCGGGACATCCGGGTCCCCCACGTTTCCGCCCATCACCTCAGCATGCACCGCGTGATCCAAGTCCCGACCCGACAGGTCAGCGATACTACCGTTCGACATAAGGCGTCATCCCTTCTCGGACCCGTATTCGATCCAGACCAACTGACCGGCGCAGGCGGAGCACCTCTCGGGTAGCTTCGTGATTTCAGCCACTCCCGCGAGGCGGCTGGTGCTCCTTTGCGTAGCGCCAGAGCGCCCGGAAATCGATGATCGGGTACGGATCCGCGTGCCCGAAGTGGAGCAGAACAGTCGCGACCGCGAAGCTCACTCCGTTGAGCTGCGAGAGTGCCGGGATCCGTAGGTGCTCGTCCGCCTGGAAAACCGGCTGCGGTGGCGTTCTCGATGAACGTTTCATCGTTCTTCTCGCAGTTGTGAACATTCATCGGGCTCTTCCAACGGCACACTTCGAGGAAGTCATCACGGCCGAAGTACCCGGCGCGCCGAACGCGTGGCGCGATCTCGCTTATGATCAGGTTCTCGCGCTCCTGGTCGGGATTCTTCTCGACGTATATCGCTGCCCACTTCCTGATCTACGACGGCTCAAACCGGAGCTGGAATACGGCGCTCATATTCACCTAGCCTAGCCAGCCCAGCTTCCAAATCAATTAGGCCGCAACGAGCGCGAGGGTTTGCGCTCCTCGGCATCGAAGTGGACACAGATCGCGCACTGGACGAGAGGCATCGTCATGGGATCACAGGCGGTGTGGTCAGCTCCCGAGCAAGGCCACCGTGGAGTGCCACGGCGCCCCCTGGTCGTCCCTGGTTGTCTCCTGACCGATGTGGAGCAACGTAAGCCCGTGCCCGATGTAGTGGTTCACCATTTCGGCGAAATCCGGGTCCATGCCAGGGAAAATCTGGCCACACACGCTGCAGTTGCTTGAGACGCTCGACGATATGTGAATGATCTGCTCAACGTCAGCCATCTCTACCATCTGGTGTACCCTCCGTTATCCGACTAATTGCAGCCCGAAGCCGACGAAGAGCAGGCCCCAGCCGGCCCACGTCAGCCGCTTCCCAGCCGCGGTCACACGTCCGACTATCTCGTGGTTATGCCCCTGGCCGGCGAAGTAGGTGCCTTGCGTCCAGCGTGGCTCGAACCTTCGCCAGCTGCCGATCCACAAGAGGACGGCACCCAGCATTCCCAACCCAAGACCGATCTTGGCCCAAGGCACATCAACCCAAGTATACGTCGTGGACGAGGACCGGGCAGAGGGCTGGACTCCCGTTCGCTGGTAGATGTGAGCAGGGGCGGCCCCGAAGGAACCGCCCCGATTCTTTCCGGCAGCGGAGTGCCGCTTTTGGAAAGCTAGAACAGTGCGTTGCTAGCGGAGAAAATGAGACGGTACAGCGATCATGCGCCTACGGATTTACTCCCACAAGTGACCAGCCCCCGCTCCTTGTACGGATCTCCAGAGCGAGCCCGTCATTAGGTCTTTGCAGGTTCGGCAGAAACACCACCATTACCATGCGGCCCTGGAGCTCGTCGAGGGCGCGAAAAATGCCTGGAAGGTCACGGGCATCCCACGGGTTGTCACCGAAAGCTCGGAATTGGTACGTGCCGAAACGGCCTCCGCAGTCTGATCGCGAGGCGAGGCCAAGCATCACATGGGGAGGGGCTACTCCTCCTAGTAGGGACACCCCGCAAGCGTATCCCACCGCGAGGCTCTCTTCGGTCCCATAACCGCTACCCTCGTCGGCCTCACTCTCGCTTTCATCTTGTTCCATCTGAGGCCGGACCCGATCCTGCTGGCGTATTTGCCTCTCCTGTCCGGGCGCCGGAGTCCCTGTCGCGAGGAGCAACAGACCGGCTGTCAGGAGCGCCCATCTCGTCATGCTAGCCTCCTCATGTCATAGCACGCCAAACGGCTGATTTGACTCGTCGCGCGTTCGTGTCAATGGAGGTCTCTAGGCGTGAAGCAAGCGGTCTAGTTCATGACGCACCGATTGTCCGCGGCGCAGGAGTATCCCTGATCGCAGTCAGCGGTGCTCATGCAGCGGCAAAGGCAGTAAGGAGTGCCATCCGGCAACGACCTACATTGGTAACCAAAGCAGCGCACGCTGCTCCCATCGGTACCCTGGATGTGGCCTCCCCAATCTCCTTTCCGGCCTCCCCAATCTCCTTTCCGGTAGCCGGTCCCCTTGTACCCTGGGATCTCCCTCCCTGCAGCGCAAAAAACCTCAACCTTGTCGCAGACTTTCTTATCGGGATCGCAGAAATACCCTTCAGGGCATTGCTGGTTGTTAGAGCAGGCACGGAAAGACACAGCGACCGGGGTCGGCGGAGTACCAACCTCAGTCCCATGCGCGTCTTTGGCGCTCATAGTCACCCAATACTTCTGCTCCGCTGGCAGTTCGGGCGGCAGCTCCGGGACAAATGTGCCGAAGTGAATGGGGAAGAGCGTCGTTTCACCCGTTACCTCTAACGCTCCGTTTGCCAGTTTCGCGGACTCCGGCACGGATCGTCCTTCGGGATTCTGGTTCCACACCTGCCACTCAGCGAATGGAACTTCTAACACGCCTATGTCCCAGAGAAACATGACTTCCTGGTGGTTA
>JBDHFW010000267.1:0-2702 GCA_039590175.1 Gemmatimonadota bacterium
AGGGCTGGCCCGAGTACCGGCTCACCTTCGGAGTTGGTCCCGCGGCCGGTGATGATCCGAACCACCTCGGCTGGGTGATGATGCGCAATTCGTTGCAGGAAGTTGCGCACCGCCCGCTCTGCCTGAGCCACGGTCTTGCCGTGCAGATCCAGTTCGGTCTTTGCGATCTTGTAGCGTAGCTCGTCTCCCAGTTTGGGATTATCCCCTTGGACCAGCCGCGCTCGGCGTTTTCCCATCGTCTGACCTTTAGAACATCTTTGCGTTCAGGGTAGGGTCTTTGTCGATCACCAGCACGTTCCGGAGTCAAAGCAACACCTGACTAACTAGGGCGGCGGAAGGCTGAGGAGCGAGCAGACAAAAACGCGGACGGGCGTACCGGAGCCGTTCTACGGCGATCCCACTGGCCCCGGACTTCCCTCCACCCGTCCGCGCATCTGGGTGTACACCGCGAGGCTCGTCAGGATCGCATCCCGGACGAAGCACGCAGGCGGCTCAAGACCGACCGGACCGGCCTGACGTAGCCCCTCCATGCTCCTGATCTCGTCCTCCGACCATACGCCGCAGAATAGAGGTTCTCCCGACTTGCGGCGGCCCACTCCTCGACTGAGGGTGCACAGATCGAGGGCGTAGACGCCCTCGAAGCTGCTCGGTGGTCCCTGACTGCGCCGAGCAGACGCCCGCGCTGGACGCCTGCCCGACCGCACCAAGCCACATGACTAGTGGATCGACGGGACGCCGCCATGATGTCCCTCCGCTCAAGTGAGGTGTGCCATGCGCAAGCTACTGTTTCTCACGTCGGCACTTCTTCTCCTCTGTGTCCTGGACGGTATCGTCCAGCCGGCGATGGCCCAGCAGGACGATGGTCCGCTTTACGTTCGGGTCGACTACATGAAGGTCCCGGAAGGCGGCGAAGACGCATACCTGGCCCTTGAGCGGGACATGTGGAAGCCGATTCACGAGGAACGAGTCCGCCAGGGCATCATCACGGGATGGAGCGTGTACAGCGTGCTCTTTGGCGCCTCGAATGCTGCCTACAACTTCGCCACCGTCAACGTTTTCGACGACTTCTCGAAGCTGGAAAATTCCTATCCGCAGGAGGTTTTCGAGGCTGCCTTCCCCGACGGTGCCCCTGACGGATTGACGGAGCGCACGGTCGCGGCGCGAGAGATGGTGCACAGCGAGCTCTGGCATTTGATCGACACGGCACAGGCTGAGGGCGAGCCCGGACCTTCCGGCCGCTACCTCGTGCTCAACTACATGCACGTACCCACCGGAGGCGAGTCGGAATACGTATCCGTGGAGCAGGAGGTATGGAAGCCTCTGCACCAGGCCCGAATCGATGCCGGCCAAATGAGCGGGTGGGGCGTGTACGGTCTCGCCTTCCCCGGGGGTAAGGTGACGCACTACAACTTCGGGGCCGTCGATTACTACGACGAACTCGGGGACATCACGGGGCCGGGGCCGCTCGCGCCGGAGATCCTTCAGGCGGCCCACCCGAACGCGACGGAGGACGCGGTCGAACAGATGATGGAGCGCACCAATCAGGCGCGCACGATCTACAAGTGGGAACTCTGGCAGTTGATCGACTCGACGGGAGGATCCGACGAGTAAGGTCACCGCGCTGACCAGGTCGCTTCGCGCCCTGGAGTAGGCGGACGAGATAGGACTTCGCGGGGCGGTTCCTGGGGGGCCGCCCCTTCTCGCTTTCTAGCGAAAGCGATCTCTAGCCTAGCTGCTCGACTCAACCTTCGCCGATCTCGGCGACGGCGACGCTCCTGATCTCGTCCTCGTAGCGCAGCATCCATACGGCTGAGAATAGAGGTTCTCCCGACTTGCGGAGTCCAGTTCTTGGGCCAAGCGTTCCCAAGTTGAGGGCGTAGTGGCCCTCGAAAGTCGCTCCGTGGTCTCGACTGCGCAGAGCATACCACTGTCCCGCCCTTCGTGGAGGTGTCCGATGAGAGCGCCCGCTGCTGTTGTTGCTCTTTCCGGCTTCGTCATCGCGGCTACCGCTTGCGCCCCAACCGCAGAGGAAGAACCTGCCGCTGACGAGACCGTCACGACGGAAGCCAAGGTGCCTGTCTACCCGTCCTTGGAGGGCGCTTGGAGAATCACGGAAATCGCCTTCACATCCCCGGATACCAGCTACGCGATCAGCGATCCCCAGCCGAGCCTGCACCTTTTTCTCAAGCGGCACTACAGCGAAATGTTGGTGCCGGGCGACGAACCGCGGGCGCTTTTCTCGGGCGACCAGCCGGTACTCGGCTCAGCAGAGCCGACGGATGCTGAGAAGCTCGCGGCCTTCGACTCCTTTATCGCGAACTCAGGGACGTACGAGGTCTCTGGCTCAACGCTTACGATCCGACCTATCGTGGCAAAGACCCCGAATTTCATGGCGGGTGAATCCCTAACGTTCACCTATCAGGTCGAGGCAGACACTCTCCGCCTGACCCTCAGGCCACCGTGGGAGCCAGACACCGAGGTTAGCTACACGCTCACCCGGCTGGAGTAAGTGGGGCCGCTGGCGGACCGGCGTGACAGGCACGTTGCCGATGCATTGCGTTTCGGGGCGGCCACTTCTCCCCAACCGAATGCGAGGCACTCATGAACGCGTTCGTCTTCGACCTACCAAACCGACCCGGTGAGATGGCCAGAGTTACGGAAGCACTGGCTGCTCGGGGAATCAATATCCTGGTCTACGATCT
>JBDHFW010000268.1:0-5808 GCA_039590175.1 Gemmatimonadota bacterium
CTCTGACCTGAGCGGGCGCTTCGGCGGTGATGAGTTCCTGACGCTTCTCCCAGGCACGAACGTCCGCGGAGCACTCGCTTTCGCGGAGCGGACCAAGGACGCCATCGCCAGCCGATACGCGGACACTGCGCTGCCGGTTACAATCAGCATCGGCGTCGCCGTGTCGAACTCTTCCACCAGGACGGAAGACGACCTCCTGCAGGCCGCCGACATCGCGCTCTACTCGGCGAAGCGCAAAGGAGGGGACCAGGCCGTGGTGGCCGGCCCCTGGCCGATGGAGGAGGCCCAGCTGGATGGCGCCGCCGAGCGCGAAGGCTCGCTCGCCGGCTAATTGCCCCACGCCGTAGGCTCGGCGAGATTCGAGCCATGCGCTTGCCACGACGACCAGCCGTCTCCAGGGCGATTCGGACGCCGACCACCAGGATTACGACCGCCGCAGTGGCCGCGGTCTGCCTGGCCTGCGCTCCCGAGGGCGGAATGGACTCCGAGACAGACACGAGATCGGACTCGCTTGGCTCCGCTGACTCGTTGGGCCCGGCGTTCTCGGATCTCCGCGAGCTCCCCTCGCCCGCTGCGGCCGGAAGCGTCACGCCGTACCTCTCGACGGGCAGCGATGGCACCGTCCTGCTGAGCTGGCAGGAACCGGCGGGCTCGGGACATGCCGTGCGCATGGCGCGCCTGAACGGCTCGGACTGGTCCGAGCCCCGGACGATCGCGACGGGCGATGACTTCTTCGTGAACTGGGCCGACTTCCCGTCGGTCATCGAGATGCCGGACGGATCGCTCGCGGCGCACTGGCTGCAGCGCGAGGGGCCCGACACCTACGCGTACGGCGTGCGGATCGCCCGCTCCGGGGACGGCGGGGAGAGCTGGTCCTCGCCGCTGACGCCTCACCTGGATGGCACGCTGACCGAGCACGGGTTCGTGTCGCTATTCCCCACGCCCGATGGATCACTTGCGGCTGTGTGGCTGGACGGGCGTGATTTTGCGCGAGCGGCAGCGGAAAGAGAAGCGCTGGCATCCGGCAGCGACGCCGGCCCGCCGGAAGCCGACATGTCGCTCCGCTACGCCGAGATCGATGAGGCGGGCGAGATCCACGCCGAGACACTGCTCGACGCCCGCACCTGCGACTGCTGCCAGACCTCGGCGGCTCTCACCTCCGCCGGTCCGATCGTCGTCTACCGCGACCGATCCGAGGGCGAGATCCGGGACATCTCTCTCGTGCGGCGGCTCGACGGGCGCTGGACGGCACCGGCGGTTCTGCACGAGGACGACTGGCATATCCCGGCCTGTCCAGTCAACGGACCAGCCTGGTACACGGCGGCTGGCGACGAGCCACGAGTCTTCATGGCCTTCTCGGAGGATGCCGGAGCCAGCTTCGGGAAGGCGCTCCGGGTGGACGATGGTAAGGCGCTCGGACGCGTGGACGTCGCCCTGCTGCCCGACGGGTCCGCACTCGTTCTTTGGCTGGAGATTGCCGAAGAGGGAGCCCGCGTGACCGCACGAAGGATCCGGGCGGACGGCGCGAAGAGCCGGGCCGGGACGGTCGCGCTAACCGACGTCAGCCGGTCCAGCGGCTTTCCGCGGATGGTCCTCCGAGGGACGGAGATCCTTCTCGCTTGGACCGACACGGCCGGGGAAGGTTCCCTCCGCACTGCCGCCGCCACGCTACCCACCGAATAGCCACCGCGGCATTAGCCGGGGCGGCGCCGCCCCGTCAGGAAGGCGAGGTCACCCTCGCGAGCTTTACCGCCAGAAGCGCGGCCAACAGGAGTCCGGTTACCAGCACAGCGTGACCCGTCAGCGGGGTCAGCAGCACCAGGAGGGCGACCGCCGGAACCGCGAACCTCGGGCGTTCCGCGCCCGTGCCGGAGTGAAGCGCCCACACGCCGAGCAGATAGCCCGCGACCGGCACTGCCACCGCTGCACCGGCGCCGAACGAACCGATCTCGGCGTGACCGGTCGCGAAGTCCACCGCGACGGCCAATCCGGCGCCCACCGCCGCGGCCGACGCGAAGATCAGATAGTGGCCGTAGCCCCAGATGAAGGCCGTGCTCTGCGAGGCCAACCGCTCGTCCACGGGGCTCTCGAAGTACAGCCACCACATCGAGAAGACGATCAGCAGCCCGCCCACGATGATCGTCCCGACAGCGGACGTGAAGTCGCCCGCATCGGCCGCCGACTGGATCGCGATCGAGGCGGCCAGGATCGATTCGCCGAGGACGATGATCGTGAACAGCCCGTAGCGCTCGGCGATGTGACCGGGATGCCAGGACGTGAGGGCCGCTCGCTCGGCCCACACGGGCACGAGCAGCTCCGCGACCACGAGGGCGACAAAGCCGGGCAACCCCCAGGCGGGCGGGATGAACAACCAGGAGACCCAACCGATCTGGCAGAGCGTGACGCCGAGCGCGTATCGGTGCGCGGAAGCACGCTGCGCGGGGTGGGAACGAGCCGCTCGAAGCCACAGCGACACCAGCGCCAGGCGCATCACGACGTACCCGGCAGCCATCAAGGCGAAGTCAGCGTGATCGAAGGCGCGCGGAACGCCGGCCGCCAGCATCAGCGCTCCCGTGAGCTGGACGAATACGGCCAACCGGTACGGGATATCGTCGGTGTCGTACGCGGACGCGAACCAGGTGAAGTTCATCCACGCCCACCAGATGGCGAAGAAGACCATGAAATAGCTGAGAACCGCCTCGCTCACATGGGCCGCGGCCAGGCCGTGATGGAGCCGGCCCGCCGCCTGGGCGATGGCGACCACGAAAACGAGGTCGAAGAACAGCTCGAGCGGCGTGGCTGCCCGATGCTCCTCATCCGAGGATCTCGACACCATCGGAACGGCCCACCGGCCCATGCCTGCGGTCGTGCTCGCGGGCCGCTCGCTCACCGGTCGCTCATCCGCGGAATCCTCCATCCGAGTGTCTCGCCGTCATGAGGTGCGGAGAACAGTACGGCTTCCCGGCAGGCCGACGGAACCCGCGCGTGCCCCTGCCACCGAAGGACGCGTTATGCCCGCCGCGATGCCGCCGCGGCCTTCAGGAGGCGGTGGATTCCCGGAGCGCGCATGTATTCGCGCCCCGATGGATGGTGCTCTGGAGGCTACTGCGAATTGGGCGCGCGCGGAGGGAACCACCCGCTCCCCCCGCCGCGGCACCTTGACCAGGGGCGCCCGCACCAGGACGCCGTTCGCCGGCCCGGCACGCCTACGCCGTGACCAGCTCCGGCTCCGGCCTGGCCTCCGGCTCGGGGGAGCCCGCCGCAGCCTCACCGGCTTCGGCAGGCTCCGCCTCCTGCCGGCGCAGATTGCGCCGCAGGAAGGCCGCCAGGTCGTCGGTGAGCGAGTGCATCACCGGCAGCATCACCAGGGTCAGGAAAGTCGCGAAGGTGAGCCCCGCGATCACCGCGATCGCCATCGGGCCCCACCAGGCCGCCTGCTCGCCGCCCCAGAAGATGTTGGGGCTCAGCCGGGTGAAGAGGCCCTTGAAGTCGAAGTTGAGGCCGATCGCCAGCGGCGTCAGGCCCATGACGGTCGTGATCGCCGTCAGCATCACCGGCCGGAAACGGGTGAGCCCGCCGACGACCAGCGACTCGTGCTCCCCGAGTCCGTCGCGCTTCCTCAGGATACCGATGTAGTCGACGAGAACGATCGCGTTGTTCACGACGACGCCGGCGAGGCTGATCACACCGACCCCGGTCATGATGACCCCGAACGGCATCCGGAAGACCAGCAGGCCGAGCAGGACGCCGACCGTCGAGAGGAGCACCGAGCTGAGGATGATCACCGGCCGGAAGACCGAGTCGAACTGCGACACCAGAACAGAAACGCCTGCGATTCCTGCTGGTCCTCCTGCTGCCCGGTGTAGTTGATCGCGTAGCCGGCAGGCAGGGAGCTCTCGAAGCCGCCGAGCTCCGTCCGGACTTCGGCCAGAACCGCGTTGGCGTTGTAGGTCGAGCGCACATCGGCCGAGATCGTGGCGACGCGCTCCAGGTCCTTCCGGTTGACGCCGCTGTAGCTCTCCTCGACCCGCCAGCTCTCGGTGACCACCGTCAGGTCGGCCAGCGCGTCCAGGTTGGAGCGGTAGCGCTCCGCCAGGCGAACGACGATGTCGTACTCCTCCTCGCCGTACCGGAACTCCGAGACCTCCGTGCCGTTGATCGCACTCCGTACGGTCGCTCCCACCTCCGCCGTGCTGAGACCGAAGAGGGCGGCCCGCTCCCGGTCCACCTCGATCCTCAGCTCCGGCCGCGCATCCGCCAGGTCGCTCTCCAGCCCCTCGAGCTTGCGGGCGACCGGGGCATTCGCGAGCAGACGGTATGCCTGGTCCGCGAGGTCTTCGAGCACGCGCTCGTCCTCGCCGGAGAGCTCGATGTTCACGGGCGGGCCCGAGCCCGGCCCGTCCTGGGGCTTCTCGACCGTGATCTCGGCTCCGGCCACCTGCTGTCCCACCGTGTTGCGCATCAACTCGAGCGATTCGAACGAGTCGCGCTCGCGAACCTCGAAGTCGATGAAGTTCACGGCGATCGTGCCCTCGTTCGATCGTGCCCTCGTTGGACCCGCCGCCCCGGTTTCCGCTGGAGCCGACCGTCGATACGACGGACTCGAAGTCGCCGGTGACGGGCAGCGCCGAGAGCTCGAGCTCCACGCGCTTCACGACCTCATCCGTGGCTTCGGCGCGCGTGCCCGGCGGCATCTCGACCTGCACGTAGACCGTCTCGGGCGGGATGTCCTCCGGGAAGAACTCGATCCCGGCGTTGAACATGCCGAACAGCAGGAGCGAGCCGACGAGCACGCCGCCCATGCCGGCCATCACCCGACCCCGATGACCCAGCGACCAGCGCAGCAGGCCCTCGTAGCGGTTGAGCACGGCCGGCAGAGCGGTCGCCTGGAACCAGTGGCCGATCGGACGCAGGGCCCAGCGATGGAAGGCCCAGAGCAGGCCCACGGTCACCGTCAGCAGAACGGCCGCGAGGGCGTTGCTGGCGAGCGCGACGAGGAACGCGACCACCGCCGCGCCGATCAACGTCCATTTGGCGACCGGCGTGAGGCCGGGAGCCTTCTCCCCGTCCAGCTGCATGAAGAGCGAGCAGATCGTCGGGTTGACTACGAGCGCCACGAACAGCGACGCGCTGAGCGTGATGATCAGGGTGAGCGGGAGGTACTTCATGAACTCCCCGATGATGCCCGGCCAGAACGCCATCGGCGCGAAAGCGGCCAGGGTCGTCGCGGTCGCCGCCATAACCGGCTTGGCGACCTCGGCCGTCCCGTACTTCGCGGCTGACGGTCGATCGTGGCCGTGCTCCATGAAGCGGTAGGTGTTCTCCACCACCACGATCGCGTTGTCGACCAGCATCCCGAGCGCGAGAATCAGGCTGAACAGCACGACCATGTTCATCGTGAAGCCGATCAGCTGCATGATGCTGAAGGAGAGCAGCATCGAGAGCGGGATGGCGATCCCGACGAAGGACGCGTTGGCGACGCCGAGGAAGAAGAGGAGAACAGCGACCACCAGGATGAGTCCCGAGACGATGTTGTTCTCGAGGTTCGAGACCATCTTCCGGATCTCCGCCGACTGATCGGAGGTGATCTTCACGACCGTCGTCGCGGGAAAGCCTGCCTCGGAGTCCGCGATCGCCTGCTTCACGGCGTCCGAGGTCTCGATGATGTTCTCGCCGGTGCGCTTGACGATCCCCAGCGTGACGACCGAGTTCCCGTCCAGGCGGGCGAAGCTGTCCTGCTCCTTGAACCCGAACTCCACCTCGGCGATGTCGCGCACGTAGACGGGCCGGTCGCCCGGCGACCAGACG
>JBDHFW010000269.1:0-2649 GCA_039590175.1 Gemmatimonadota bacterium
CGGTTGTTGTCGTGGCCCGCGTACTTCTGATAGAGAACGGGGAGCCCGACCGTCTCGTAGGGCGTGCCGAGGTTTCGCCGATACCAGTCGACGACGATCTCCAGGCCGTCCGGGTTCATCACCGGCATGTGGAGGATGACGACCTCGTCGCGAATCCGGCGCAGCTCCGGCTCCTCTCCCGTGACCATCCGGTAGGCGAAGTCGGGCGAAAACTGGGGGCCGGCCACTTCGGTGGCGTGGATGCCGGCGTCGATCCAGACGATCGCCTTCCCCTCTCCGGCGAGCGCGCGTGCCTCGGAGTCGGTCAAATCGGAAGCCAAGGCCAGCCGCCTCGAGATCTCCCGATATCGCTCCAGGGACCGCATGTTCGCCTCGCTCGAGATGATCGCCAAAAGAAGCGGGCGTCCCTCCGTCGATTCGCCGATCTTCTCGACGCGAATGCGATCGGACTCGGCATCCAGAGCTTCGAAGTACGCCTGGATCTGCCCGTAGTCGGCGAGCTTGTAGTCTGCCCCGGGCTCCCAGCCGATCACCGACTCCGGCGTCGGTACCTGGGCGCCGAGAGGACCGGTCGCGGTGACGGCCAGGCTCGCACCGGTCAGCAGGACCGAGAGCCAGAGAACCGTTCGCGTCTTCATCGCGCTCCTTCGTTTGTGCGGGAACACGGACCCACCCCGACGTGCTGCGCGTGCAACGTAGAGCGCACATATTGGGCGGCCAACCCCAGGAGGTGTCGATTATGCGCGGAAACCCGTTTCAGCTGCCGATCGTGACATTCCTGCTGCTCCTCGGGCCGGGAGCGGACGGCGTCCCCGCCCAGGACTCCCGGTGTGACCCCGGGAACGGCGGGCTCGAGCTTGCGCCCGGCTTTTGTGCCGTCGTCGTAGCAGACTCGATCGGCCGCGGCCGGCATCTGGTCGTGGCGCCGAACGGGGACATCCTCGTCGCCCTGCGAAGTGGCCGTGGAGAGGGGGACAACGGCGGCTTGCTGGCGCTCCGAGACAACGATGGCGACGGACGGGCTGACGTGATGGAACGCTTCGGCGAGAGCAGCGCGACCGGAATCTCACTGCGGGATGGATTCATCTACTTCGCGCCCGACGACGCCGTGCTCCGCTATCCTTTCGAGCCGGGCACGCTGGGGCCGGTCGGCCCGCCCGACACGATCGTCTCCGGGTTTCCGCCCCAGACGCGGCACGCGGCCAAGTCGGCGCTCGTCGACAGCGATGGCAGCCTGTTCGTCAACGTGGGCGGTCCCTCGAACGTCTGTGAGGCCGAGGGCTCGCCCGGGCAGGATCCATGTCCGCAGCTCGAGAGGCAAGGCGGCATCTGGCGCTTCGAGGCGGGGCGGATCGGACAGACCCAAGCGGACGGCGAGCGTTATGCCACGGGGCTCCGCAACACGTTCGCGGTCACCATCGACCCGAGCGGCCAACTCTTCGGTGTCCAGCACGGCAGGGACCAGCTGCACCAGAGCTGGCCCGCTCTGTTCACGGAGGAACAGGGGGCGAACAAGCCGTCCGAGGAGCTCGTGCGGATCGAACGCGGCGACGACTTCGGCTGGCCCTACTGCTATCACGACCCGGAGCTCGACCGCCTGGTTCTGTCTCCGGAGTACGGCGGGGACGGCGAGCAGAGCGGTCTGTGCAGCGAGAAGAAGGGCCCGGAGTTCGCCTTCCCGGCACACTGGGCCCCAGAGGCCATCGTCTTCTACACCGCCGAACAGTTCCCGGCGAGGTATCGGAACGGCGCCTTCATCTCGTTTCACGGCTCGTGGAACCGTGCGCCGCTCCCCCAGGACGGCTACAAGGTCGTCTTTCTACCGTTCGAGAGCGGGCGGCCGGCGGCTGAGTTCGAGGTGTTCGCCGATGGTTTCGCCGGCCCCGACGTCAGCCCTCGGGATGCCCTGCACCGGCCGACCGGGCTCGCCGTGGGTCCCGACGGGTCGCTGTATATCGCCGACGACAAGGGTGGCCGCATCTGGCGGGTGTTCTACGTCGGAGAGTAGACGGCAGGCGACGGAGAGAAACTGGCCGGTCAGGAAGGGGTGGGGTCGGCCGGCCGCGAGCTCACATCTCCACATCCAGCGTCTCGGCCAGAAAGGCCCACCGGTCGGCGGCCTCCGCGATCCGTTTGCTCGTCGGCTTCCCCGCCCCGTGTCCTGCCTTCGATTCGATCCTGATCAGCGCCGGATGGTCACACGCCTGATACTCCTGCAACCGCGCGGCGAACTTGAAGGAGTGCCCCGGCACGACGCGATCGTCGTGATCCGCCGTCGTGACGAGCGTCGGCGGGTAGCAGGTGCCCGGCGTCAGGTTGTGGTAGGGCGAGTAGGCGTGGAGGACCTCGAACATCTCAGGGTCGTCTGCTGAGCCGTAGTCCGACGCCCACGCCCAACCGATCGTGAACTTGTGGAAGCGCAGCATGTCCATGACACCTACGGCGGGTAGAGCCGCGCCGAACAGGTCCGGACGCTGCGTCATCGCCGCTCCGACCAGCAGCCCGCCGTTGGAGCCGCCGGCGATCGCGAGCTTTTCCTTCGATGTATAGCCCTCTCGGATCAGGTGTTCCGCGGCGGCGATGAAGTCGTCGAACACGTTCTGCTTGTTCTCCTTCATCCCCGCCTTGTGCCAGGCGTCTCCGTACTCT
>JBDHFW010000270.1:0-3465 GCA_039590175.1 Gemmatimonadota bacterium
GAAGACCAGCGGCTACGACGCGATGGACAAGGCCGCGATGGGCACGGCCGACAAGATGAAGTTCTCGCCGGCCAAGAACCGCGACAAGAAGACCCCGGTCTGGGTGGCCCAGGCCATTACGTTCGAGGTTCGATAGAGCCAACCGGCGGAGCCAGCACGACAGAGCCGCTCGCGCCGCGGGCGGCTCTTTTTTTTGCCCCTCGCGTGGGCCGGCGGCGGTTCCCTTCCGCAAGCAGACGCGCTTCGGGCGCGAAGCCTCCTCGCTGCGCTGCGGGGTCTCCGCACCGTCGCGCTCACGCTTGCCCGGGAATCCGCCGCCGCCTCAGAACGGGTCAAATAAAGAGCGGCGGAGCGACGGGTCCAGGAGAGGGTGAGGCGGGACAGGCTGCGGCCCTAGCTCTAGCCCACCGCCCTCTACCTGTACAGGTGTACGGGTAGAAAAGAGGGGGATGGAGTCGCGGCCGCGAGCCGCTGCTAGACGCTCCGTGGGGAGGTGGGGTCGACGGGTGGTGGGGGTGACGGTACTTTCGGCGCGACAACGACATGAGTGAGATCAAGGGACGCCTCGCCGAGGTTCGGGGGCGGATCGAAGAGGCGGCACTTCGGGCCGGACGGCCGGGAGCGGACGTCGAGATCGTGGCCGTGACGAAGGGGCATCCCGCTTCCGTGCTGCGAGATGTGGCGGCGAGCGGTCTTCCGATCATTGGCGAGAACCGGGTCGACGAGGCGGAGTTGAAGTTCCGCGAGCTGGGCCGGCTTGGGGTCCAGTGGCACATGATCGGCCATCTCCAGCGAAACAAGGCCGGGCGGGCGGTCCAGCTGTTCGACGTCATCGAATCCGTCGACTCGCTGCGGCTCGCCCGGAAGCTGGCGAGCGAGGCGGAGCGAGCGGGCCGCGAGGAGTTGGAGATCCTGCTGGAGGTGAACACCTCGGGCGAAGCGACCAAGGGCGGCTTCGCCGACGATGAAGTGCTCGAGGCGGCGCCGGAGATCGCGGGCCTGGGACGGCTCAAGGTCGTCGGCTTGATGACGATGGCTCCGTACACTTCGGACGAAGGGGTGCTTCGGACTGTGTTCCGGTGCACGCGAGAGCTGTTCGAGCGCTGTGGTCGGGAGTTTTCCGGCTTCGAGGCCAGGACCCTGTCGATGGGGATGAGCAACGACTTCGAGATCGCCGTGGAGGAAGGGAGCACCCGCCTTCGCCTGGGCACGGTGCTGGTCGGGCCGCGGCCTGGGGAGGGGGCGCACTAGGGAGCCCGGTAGCGGCTGGCGGGCGGCGACGGAGCGGCGATGGCAAACGAGCGTGAGGAGGCGATGACGAACGATATCACGATGGGGACGATACGGGACGCCGCCCAGGCTATCCTCGACCGATCCGGGGCCCGCCCCGAGCTCGGGATCGTGCTGGGCACGGGCCTCGGCGCCCTGGCCGCCGAGATCGACGTCGAGACTTCGATTCCCTACGAGGAGATCCCCGGCTTTCCGCGTTCTACGGTGGAGTCCCACGCGGGCCGGCTGATTCTCGGAACGCTGGAGGGCGTGAATGTCGTGGCGATGGAGGGTCGTTTCCACCTCTACGAGGGCTACTCCATGCAGCAGGTCACGCTCCCGATCCGGGTCATGAGGGAGCTCGGCGCCGATGCTCTGATCGTGTCCAACGCGTGCGGCGGCATGAATCCCCTCTGGTGCGATGGCGATCTGGTCATGATCAGCGATCACATCAACATGATGGGCGACAACCCGCTCATCGGGCCGAACCTCGAGCAGGGCGTCCGCTTTCCGGACATGTCCGAGCCGTACGACGCCGAGCTTCGGGCGATAGCCCGCGAGGAGGCGATGCGTCTGGGAATCACGCTGCGCGAGGGCATCTACGTGGCGGTGGCCGGTCCTTGCCTGGAGACGGTGGCCGAGTACCGGATGCTGCGCGGGATCGGCGCGGATACCGTCGGCATGTCTACTGTTCCGGAGGTGATCGTGGCTCGACACGCGGGGCTGAGTGTCCTCGGCCTATCGATCATCAGCGACATGGCCCTGCCGGACGCGCTGGAGCCAGTGGACGTCTCCGAGATCATCGCGACCGCCCAAGAGGCGGAGCCGGTGCTCACGCGACTGGTGCGCGCCGTGGTCGCGCGGCTTTCCGAGGCCGGTGAGGGCGGCTGAATCCGTCCGACTCCGCGATGACGACATGACGAGGACGTCGAGAGTGATGCGATGACGTACCCCGAGCTCCCCGCGAACCACCCGGCGCTGGAAGAGGGGATCCTCCGGATCTGGGAGGAGGAGGACACCTTCCACGCCAGCCTGCGCGCGAGAGAGGGTGACCCCGAGTTCGTCTTCTACGAGGGCCCGCCGACCGCCAACGGGCGCCCAGGCGTACACCACATCATCTCCAGGACGATCAAGGATCTGGTGGCTCGCTACCGGACGATGACGGGGCACCACGTGACTCGGATCGCCGGTTGGGACACGCACGGCCTCCCCGTGGAGCTGGAGGCCGAGCGTCAGCTGGGGATCTCAGGGAAGGCGCAGATCGAGGAGCTGGGCATCGCCGAGTTCAACCGCGTGTGCCGGGAAGGGATCTTCACCTACAAGGACGACTGGGAGCGGCTCTCACAGCGGATCGGATACTGGCTGGACTACGAGCGAAATGGCTTGCTCTACCGCGGCTACAAGGTCGTTCCGTACTGTTCGCGCTGCGGGACGGGCCTCAGCAGCCACGAGGTGGCGCTGGGGTGGGCCGACGTCGTGGATACCGCCGTCTTCGTCAAGTTCCACCTGACCGGCGACCCTGACGGAGCGCGCGTCCTCAGCTGGACCACGACCCCCTGGACCCTTCCGGGCAACGTCGCACTCGCCGTCGGCGATGAGATCGAATACGTGAAGGTCCGCGTGCAGGGGGAGCCGGATGGAGGGAGCGGAAAGGCGCTCGCGGAGCCGGGAGAGGTCTTCATCCTGGCCAGGCCGCTGATGGAGCGAACGCTCCGGCACGAGGTGGAGGTGCTGGAAGTGATGACGGGCGCGGATCTCGTGGGCCGACGGTACGAGCCGCTCTTTCCGGGAGCCGTCGACGCGGAGGGCGCCGAAGCCGCGGAGGGCGTCGAAGCCGCGGAAAGCGTGGAGGATACGGAGGGTGCGAACGCAGCCTGGACGATCCTGCCCGCCGACTTCGTGACGATGGACGAGGGCACGGGGGTCGTGCATACGGCCGTCATGTATGGTGAGGACGACTTCCGTCTGGGCGCGCAGACGGGCCTTCCGATGCAGCACTCGGTGGATGGCGAGGGTCGTTTCGTCGAGCGGGTGCCCGGCGGGCTCGCCGGAGGTCATGTGAAGGATCCCGAGGTAGAGCGTGGAATCCTGACGTGGCTGACGGAGCACGATCTTCTCTACCGGTCCGAGAAATACCCCCACAGCTACCCGCACTGTTGGCGCTGCGACAGCGCGCTGCTCTACATGGCCAGGGAC
>JBDHFW010000271.1:0-2633 GCA_039590175.1 Gemmatimonadota bacterium
ACCACCGCGTACTCCTCTTCCAACCGCCCGACCGCATCCTCGACGCGCGTCCTTGCCGCACGCACGTACTTCTCTTCGGCCCGGCGCGCGGAGCGCTCCAGCTCCGCCTCTCGCCGCTCGATAAGGGTCCGCCGCGCTGCCAGCGCCTCACCCTCTCTCGCGAGCTCGACCTCGCGAGTCTCGGCGACCCTCATCAGCGCTTCGAGCTCGGCTTGCCTCGACTCGAGGTCGGCGAGCAATTCGTCCATCGCCCGATCCAGATCGGAGAGTCTGTCGCGGGCAGCCGCCAGGAGCTCGGGTGGCATTCCGAGGCGGTCCGCGATCTGGAGCGCGTAGCTCCTTCCCGGACGGTCGCGGCGAAACCGGAAGGTGGGCCGTATCTCCTCGCTGTCAAACTCCATAGAGGCATTCACGATCCCGGGACGCTCGCCGGCCAGCGCCTTGAGTGCGCCCAGATGCGTGGTGGCCACCGTGAGCCCGGTCTGGCCCACCAGCCGCTCGAGTACGACGGCGGCCAGAGCTGCGCCCTCCTCGGGATCCGTATGGCTGCCGAGCTCGTCGACAAGAACCAGTGACCGACCCCCTGCCGTCTCGAGGATCTGGCGCAGGTTAACCAGGTGAGCGCTGAAGGTCGACAGTGACGCGTCGATCGACTGCTCGTCGCCGATCACGGCGAAGAAGTCCGAGAAGCATGGCAATACCGTACCGTCGGCCACCGGCGGGACAATGCCGCTCTGTGCCATCGCGGAGAGGAGTCCTATGGACTTCAAGAGCACCGTCTTGCCGCCCGCGTTCGGGCCACTGACCAGAAGCAGTGATTCGTCGGGTTCGAGGTTCAGCGTAAAAGGAACTGGGGGGTCCCCGTACATGAGCAGGAGCGGATGACGGCCCTCTACGACCCGGTACGGACCACGGCCAGCGACTCCGCCGAGGCTGGGACGCTGGCCTCCATGGCTCGTCGCGTAGCGGGCCTTGGCCCACACTGCGTCGATCTCGGCGAGCTGCTCCAGCGAGCGCCTCAGATCGTCACTCCCAGGACGTAGCGCCTCGGTGAGGGATCGCAGAACCCGCTCCACCTCGCGCGCCTCCGCCAGCTCCGCCTCCCGGATCTCGTTCATCGGCTCGATGGCCGTCGGCGGCTCGACGAAGAGGGTCTGACGACTCGCAGATTCGTCGTGCACGATCCCGCCGATCGTACCACGCCCCTCCCGTCGAACCGGCACGCAGTAGCGGCCGCTGCGTACGGTAACCGAAGCATCCGGCACCCTCACGTGGGCGGGGAGGTCCCGGGAGTAGCGCTCCAGTCGTTCGACGAGGGCGGCCCGCCGGTCCCGCAACGTCCGACGCAGTCGTTTCAGCGCTGGCGAGGCTCCATCCGCGACCTCCCCCGCCTCGTCGAAGGATCGCGCGAGCCGCTCTTCGAGCTCCCTGTCGGCCATGAGCGGTTCGGCGAGCCGGGCGAGACGCGGGATCGACTCCTTCCGAGCGAGCAGCTCTTCGCGGGCACGGCGCGCGGTGGCCAGCAGGATCGCGAAACTCGACAGGGATTCGGCTCCCAGCACGGCGTCAGGGAGACGCAGGGTCCGAAGCGCCTCACGCAGATCGGGAATCGGGCCGGGCGACCACGCCTCCACCTCGTGGAGCAGCTGCGTCATTTCCTCCACGAGGTGGAGGGCCGCTTCGGCCTCCGCCGGATCCGCCAGGGGGTGGGCGCTGTGCAATTCGGCCGCACCCACATCGCTCGTCGCGTACCGGGCGATCAGTTCGAGCACCCGTGGAAACTCGAGTACGTCGAGGGCGTGCGCTGTGCCCGCGGACGCTTCTTCGGCGGAACTCGGCCTCATCAGCCGGGTGGCCACTCCATCACCCGCCCGCCCAACACGTGCAGGTGAAGATGCGGCACCAGCTGACCGCCATCGCGGTTAGTGTTGATCACGACGCGATATCCAGACTCGCCGATCCCGGCCTTTTCGGCCACCTGACGGCAGGCGAGCAGCAGCTCCGCTGCCTCCGCGGCCTGTTCCTCGGCGAGCTCGTTGAGGCTCGTAACGTGGCGTCGGGGAATGACGAGCACGTGGGCGGGCGCTTGCGGGTCGATATCCCGGAAGGCGAGCCACGTATCGCCGCTCGCCACCTCGTCGGACGTCAGCTCTCCGCTTGCAATTCGGCAGAACAGACACTCACTCATCCTTGACCTCCGTTTCCTTCAGCCGGACCGGACGCGGCATCCGCCCGACCCGACGAGCCGGGGCCAGCTGCTCGAAAACCTGGGACGCTTGCGAAACCGGCAGGACCTCGAGGGAGAGCCATCGCTTCATTGCCCGGAATTCTACCGGCCGGCCGATCCGCCGCGCCAGCCTCGCCGGTCCGTCCCGACCGGGACTGTTGTGCGCTCGGCCGGCTGCCTAAGTTGCCGCGTCCTCCACCGTTTCCGCCGAACCACCGACAGTATGACGAGCCTCGCAACAGGAAATTCGCATTCCGAGTCGGATCCGACCCCCGACGCGTCGGCCTCCTCTGCCTCGGCCACTCCGGACCCAGAAGACCCGTTCGCTGAAGAAGACGGCGCGTCCGCCGTGCCACGTGTGGGACGAGCCAAACTCCTGGAGGCTCGCATCGAGCACGAGCCGGGG
>JBDHFW010000272.1:0-2877 GCA_039590175.1 Gemmatimonadota bacterium
CGGCGTGGTCGTGGACGCCGAATTCGTGACCGAGAAAGATCGTCGCGATCTCGAGTTCGCACGATCCAACCACGTCGACTACGTGGGGCTCAGCTTCGTACAGCGCGCGGGCGATCTGGAGGAGGTCCGGGAGGAAGTCGGAGGCGAGGCGCTGATCATCGCTAAGATCGAGAAGGACCAGGCGCTCAAGGAGCTGGAGGAGATCATCCGGCTCAGCGATGGCGTGATGGTGGCCAGGGGAGACCTCGGCGTCGAGCTGCCGTTCGAGGACGTGCCGTGGCGTGATGGTGGCCAGGGGAGACCTCGGCGTCGAGCTGCCGTTCGAGGACGTGCCGATGGTGCAGAAGCACATCATCGGGCTGGGTCAGGAACTGGCTCGCCCCGTGATCACGGCGACCCAGATGCTCGAGTCAATGACGCAGCAGCCACGGCCCACTCGGGCCGAGGTGTCCGATGTCGCCAACGCGCTGCTGGACGGCACCGATGCCGTCATGCTTTCCGCCGAGACGGCGGTCGGCAAGTACCCGGTCGAGTCCGTACAGGCCATGGACCGGATCGTCCGCCGCATCGAGAGCCAGACCATGCCACGGCCCCGAAGCCGCCGCGTGGAGACCGAGCGGTCTCAAGTCCAACAGTCCAGCTCGGCCGCGATCTCGGCCGCGGCGGTGGAGGCCGTGGAGCGCCTGGACGCTAGCTGCATCGTGACGCTCACGCGCAGCGGATTCACCGCCAGAGTGATTGCGTCTCAAAGGCCTCGCTTGCCGATTCTGGCCGTGACCGATCAGTGGCGAACCTACAACCAGCTGTCTCTCGTGTGGGGCGTTCACCCGATCATGCACCGCGGAGAGGTGTCGTACGACGATATGCGGGATGGCGCCCGGGAGGAGATCAAGCGGCTCGAGCTCGCCGGTTCGCGGGACCGTTTCGTGGTCACGGCCGGGATCCCGTTCCACGTCCCGGGAACGACCAACATGATGCGGATCGAGCGGCTGTGACGCGCTCTGATCGCTCCGGCGCGAGTCCGTACGGATCGTGAGGCTCACCTTCCTCGGAACCGGGACCTCCTTCGGCATCCCCGTGGTGGGCTGCTCATGCCAGGTCTGCACGTCGGGTGACGCGAGGAACCGGCGCGGGCGGCACGGCCTGATGATCGAGCAGGACGGCCGGCGCCTGCTCGTGGACACACCGCCCGAGTTGAGGCTTCAGCTGCTGGCGGCGGGGGTGGACAGCCTGGATGCGGTCTACGTGACCCACCCGCACGCCGATCACCTCCACGGGATGGACGATCTGAGGATCTTCTCGCTTCGATCCGGATCGCCACTGCCGGTCCACGTGCCGGAGGAGTACGAGGACGAGCTGCGAAGCCGGTTCTCGTACATCTGGGACCCCGAAGCCCATGATCAGCCCGGCGTGGCGGTCCCCGACCTGGATCTGCAGACCTTCGTGGATCGGGAGCGGATCGAGATCTCCGGCTTCTCGCTGCTGCCTATCGCTTGCCCCCATGGCTACTATCGCAGCTACGGCTTCCGAGTGGGCGACGCCGCGTGCGTCGTGGACGCCAAGGAGATCCCGGACGACGCCGTGAGCTCGCTGAGGGGGCTCGAGGTGCTGATCCTCGGGGCGCTCTGGTACGGAAACCCGCATCCCACGCACCTCAACGTCGAAGAGGCCGTCGAAGTCGCCGAAGAGCTGGGTGCCGCCCGCACCTACCTGACCCATTTGACGCATCGACTGGAGCACGCCGATTTGGAGCGGCGGCTGCCGAGCGGCGTCTTCCCGGCCTGCGACGGACTGGTTGTCGAGTGCTAGATCAGCAGCGGATTCGAAACTTCTCGATCATCGCGCACATCGACCACGGCAAGTCGACGTTGGCCGATCGGCTCCTCGAGGTCACCGGAGCCGTAGAGCCGCGGAAAATGAAGGCGCAGGTGCTCGATTCGATGGAGCTCGAGCGGGAGCGCGGCATCACGATCAAGCTGAACGCGATCCGAATGCGCTACGACCTCCGCGGAGAGGTGTATCAGCTCAACCTGATCGACACGCCGGGCCACGTGGATTTCACCTACGAGGTGAGCCGCAGTCTCGCCGCCTGCGAAGGCGCCCTGCTGGTCGTCGATGCCAGCCAGGGCATCGAGGCGCAGACCCTCTCCAACCTTTACCTTGCGCTGGACGCGGGCCTGGAGATCATCCCGGTGATCAACAAGATCGACCTCCCATCGGCGGATCCGGAGACGATCGGCGACGAGGTCTGCGATCTGCTGGGCGTCTCACCGGCTGACGTGATTGCGGTATCGGCAAAGCTCGGCCAGGGCATCGACGATCTCCTGGACGCGATCGTGAGCCGCGTCCCGCCGCCCTCCGGAGACCCGGAGGCGCCCCTTCGGGCTCTCATCTTCGACTCGCAGTACGACAAGTACCGCGGCGCCGTCCCCCTCATCCGAGTCGTCGACGGCTCCGTTCGAGCGGGGATGCGCATCCGGTTCGGCGCGCGGGACACCACATACGACGTGGATGAGGTCGGCTACATGCAGCTCGCCTTCCGTCCCGTGGAGCAGCTGTACGCCGGCGAGGTGGGCTACCTCACCGCCCAGATCAAGCGAGTGGCGGACACGAGCGTGGGCGACACGATCTTCGATGCCCGGCGCGGCGCCGCGGACATGCTGCCCGGATACCAGGAGGTCAAGCCGATGGTGTTCGCGGGGGTTTATCCGAGCGACTCGGACGACTTCGAGGGTCTGCGCGACGCGCTCGAGAAGCTCCAGCTGAACGATGCGAGCCTGCAGTACGAGCCGGAGACCTCCACCGCGCTCGGCTTCGGCTTCCGGTGCGGGTTCCTCGGCCTCCTCCACATGGAGATCGTGCAGGAGCGCCTCGAGC
>JBDHFW010000273.1:0-2594 GCA_039590175.1 Gemmatimonadota bacterium
GGGATGCTCGGTATGGCGCGCCAGCTGACGGTGACGAGCGATCCCTCCGGCGCGTCGGCGCCCGAAGCCGATCTCGAGATCACGCTCTCGAACCTCGAGCTGGCGATCGAGGGCAAGGTGACGGGGGGAGATCAGACCGTCGCGGTCTACTTCGAGGAGCACCCGGAATTCGGCCTTGGGAACGACGTTCACGTGGTCCGGCTGGAGGACGCGACGGACTTGGACGACGTCGTGAGCTGGATGGACTGGATGAACGTGGATGGGCTGCGGGAGCCGGCTCCAGCGGCGTTCGTGGGCGGGGCGCACGAGATGCCGGTCGGTCACACCTCATACTTCACGGTGGACCTGACGCCGGGCCGCTACGCCTGGATCGCCGAATCGGCCGCAGACAAGGGGATGGTGCGGGAGTTCGCCATCGACCAGCCATGAGCCACGGGCGTCCGCCGGAACGGTTCAGCAGCGGCTGATTGCCGCTTCTGGCGGTGTCGCCTAATCTAGCTCTGACCCAGGTCCAGACCCTCAGCAGACGAGGCCAGCCATGAAGCGCCGCACCTTCGTCCGATCCTCTCTTGCTGCAGCCGTCGCCGCCTCTCTTTCGACCCGGCGATCGATGGCAGCACTGTATCAGGAAGCCCCGCAGGTCCCACCGGACGTGGATGCGATCACCGGAGGCGGCGCCGAGGTGACCTTGAGGGGCAAGGACATCGCGGACCTCGCCGCCCGGATGCGAGGACGCGTCCTCCTGGCCGGCGACGACGGCTACGACCAGGCCCGGCACATCTTGAATCCCTCCTTCGACAAGCGTCCCGCTCTCATCGCCCAGCCGACCGGCACGGCGGATGTCCGGGCCGCGGTGGACTTCGCGAGGGACCACGACAACCTGCTGCTGGCCGTGAAGTGCGGCGGGCACAGCGCCTCGGGGAAGTCGACCTGCGACGGCGGCATTCAGATCGACCTCTCGGCGTTCCGCGATGTGCGCGTCGACCCGGTCGCTCGCAAAGCCAGGGTTACGGGTGGAAGCCTGCTGGGCCAGCTCGATCACGAGAGCATGGCCTACGACCTCGTCGCGCCGATGGGAACCGTCTCCCATACGGGTGTGGGTGGCCTCGTGACGGGGGGTGGGTTCGGACGGGTCGCGCGACGCTTCGGTCTCTCCGTCGACAACCTCACCGCCGTGGACGTGGTGACGGCCGACGGCCAGTTCGTAAGAGGGAGCAAGGACGAAAACCCGGACCTGTTCTGGGGCGTGCGCGGGGGCGGTGGGAACTTCGGGATCGTCACCTCCTTCGAGTTCGGGCTGCATCCGATGCAGCGCCAGGTGGTCGGAGGGCGCGTCATGTTCCCGATCGCCAAGGCGCGAGAGGTCCTGACCTTCTTCTCGGATTTCAGCCAAAAAGCTCCCGATGAGCTCGACATCGGCTTCCTGGTGTCTTACCCGCCGGGAGGAGCGGATGGCATGGCAGGGTTCTTCCTCTGCTACTCGGGTCCGGAGAGCGAGGCCGAGCGGGTGCTCGCGCCGATGAGCGCGCTCGGGACGCCGATTGCCGACACCACCCGAGCCATGGATTACGTTGCCCTGCAGCGGTCCGGTGATACCGACGACCCCAGGGCGCGTGGTTCCTACCTCAAGAGCGGCTTCATCTCCAGCATGCCGGCCGACCTGATATCCGCGATCGTGGACGGCCTCGAGGAGCATCCGGATCGCTCGACGGGAGTCTTTCTGCAGCTAAGCGGCGGAGCGATCAATCGAGTCGCCGGCAACGCCACCGCTTTCGTGCACCGGGACATCCTGGGCAACCTGCTGAGCGCGGTGGGTTGGAGGCACGGCGACAACCCGAGCGAGCATATTCGTTGGATCAAACAGTACTGGGCCCGTCTCGAGCCGTTCACCAAGGGCTTTTACACGAATGACCTGGAACTCGAAGCGGGCGCCGCGGCGATCAACGCCAACTACGGGGGCAACCACGACCGCTTGGTGCGGATCAAGAACGAGTACGATCCGGACAACCTCTTCCGCCTGAACGCGAACGTGCAGCCGACGGTCTGAACGAGATCGTGAGCGTGACGAGTTCCTGCATCCGGGCATTGGGGCGGTCTTTTCGGGCCGCCCCGTCCAGCATCCTCTGCGCGGGTATCGCGGTGGCGCTGTGCCTCCAGCTGTCCGCCTGTGGCGGCGAGGGAGGCAGCGCGGCCGCGCTGGAGGCCGCGGTTCAGAGGAGCATGTCCCTCATGAACGAGGCCGACTGGGAGACCGCCTACCGGGAGGTGCTCACGAACGGACAGAGGGCCGCCTGTTCGGTGGAGGAATACGCCGAGAGCGAGGGCGAGGGCCTCGAGGCGCTGAGGGAGACGGTGGGCGCCGGTGAGCTCGGCGTGATCGAGCTGAACACGGACGTCGTGGGAAACGTAGGCCTCGTGACGGGCACCATCATCTACACGGCGCGGCTCGGCGAACAGCTGGAGACGAAGGGCCAGGTTTCGGGCGCCGGCCTGGTGGCGAGGAGAAACCTGGGGACCGCGACCGCCGAAAACCCGGACTACTGGGTCTTCGAGGACGGTGCGTGGCGTTGGGTGCAGAGACGCCCCGACTCGCC
>JBDHFW010000274.1:0-2564 GCA_039590175.1 Gemmatimonadota bacterium
CTCACCAACGGCGGGAACCCGGTGTCCCTGGATCTGTCCGCCCAGAGCGTGTATCACGGCGAGGCAGACTATCTGCGCGAGGGGAGCGTAGTGGATAGTCCCGACGGGACGGTGTCCTACATCGCCATTCGCAGTGAGGCCAACCTCGTGACCTTCCGCCTCGGCGTGTCGATCGGGGTCTGAAACGGGCAGGGGAGGGGGCGAAGACACGACCCGCTCCCCTGGCACTTCCTACATGCCGCTCTCGTCTGCCGTGGGCCCCAGGGTCTGGGGGACGGCCACGTCGTTCATCCTGAGGTAGACGCCTAGCTGTGCCCGGTGGTGGATGAGATGGTTCATGAGCCACCGGCGGAGCACCGAGAACCGGGAGGCGGTGAACATCGTCTCGCCGGCGTTTTTCAGGGTCCACGCCACCCCGAAGTCTTCATCGCTGCTCTTGCCGATGCTCTCCTGGGCCGTCTTAACCGCTGCGTCGAACTTCTCGAGCATCCCAGCCACGGTGTCCGCCTGGGGTGGCGGTCCCTCCATGGACGTGATGTCGAACTCGGTGGCGCTCAAGAACATCGGCGCCCACTCCGGCACCTCCGCCACATGATTGGCCAGGCGGCCCATGTTCATCGACTTGGCATGGGGGGTCCAATCCAGCTTGTCCTCCGGCACTCGTTCCAGAACCTTCCGTGTGGCGGCGACTTCGTCTTCCATTTCCTCTAACAGCGCTTCTGCGATGGTCATGGTCCACCTCCCTCCGGGGTGATTCGGGTCTAGCGGAAATCCAGCAGGGCCTCTATCTTCGGTAAATCTTCGGTCTTTCGCAAGGGGGTTGTCGTGAAAACACTGACGCCGGTGATCTTCGTGGATAAGGTCGAGCCATGCCTCGGCTTCTGGGAAGGGCTGGGATTCCAGCGGACCATGGAGGTACCTGAGGAGGACGGGTTGGGTTTCGCCGCCATGGCGAGCGGCGGGGTGGAGGTGATGTACCAGTCGAGGGCCGGCCTCGCCAAGGACCTGCCCGACCTGGCCGACATGCAGTTCGGCCCCAGCAACTTCTTCATCCGGGTGGCGGATCTCAACTCAATCAAGCCGACCCTGGAGGCCGGCGACGTGGTGGTGCCGGAGCGGAAGACGTTCTATGGCGCTCGGGAGATCGTGGTGCGGGCGCCGTGCGGCACGATCGCGACTTTCGCGGAGTTCGAGGAGTAGTCAGCTCTCCGTCGCTGCCTTTTTCAGATAGCGCTCCGCCAGCTCTTCGGTGCGGTCGTCGTGCTCCTCCCGCGCCCGTGTCAGGATGTGTTCCACGTGGGGAGCGAGCGCAGGCTCGCCCCACTTGTAGCCTGTGGCCAGCTCGGCGCTCCGGGAGTTCCCCGCGTTGGCGCCTTCGATCAGTGCCCACGCGGCGGCCTCGTCGTAGGACGGGTCGTCCCGCTTCGGCAGCACGTACCGAGGCTCCGGGTCCTGCGCGGCATCTTCGTTGACGAACGCTCTCGACATCGTACGTGAGAAGTAAGCGGTGAGAAGTGTGAGGACCACCCCTCGTCACGAGCGCCACCGTGCGGTGGTCCGTTCGAGCGCAGCGTATTCCTTAACTTATAGAAGGTTGCACCGCGCGTTGCAGCTTTATACGTTTCCGCCGCACGCCCCGCTAGCTCAACTGGCTAGAGCAACTGACTCTTAATCAGTAGGTTCGGGGTTCGAGTCCCTGGCGGGGTATTCATCAGACTCTACCACTTCGCCCGAAGCCGCGCGATTACCTCGCGGGTCTCGGCGATGCGATCCTCGAGCCCCGCTCGGTATCTCCAGGCCAGCTGATTGATCGTCTCGTTCGGCTGTGCGATCTCGGCCGCGAGCTCATCGAGGTACCGCTCGTTCAGCGCCAGATAGTCGAGCGCAGTGTCTGGGTTGTGGAAGCTCGAGCCATCCGTGGTCACGTACACAGGTGTCGTATGCGCCACCTGGCCCTCGCCCCCCCGGGCGCGCGCCGCGATCCAGATGCCGTGGTCCAGCTCGAGGTCGAACTCGACGTTGAGCGCCTCCGTCGATTGACCCGTCTGATCGGGGCTAACCGACGCGATCACCTCGCCGTGCGCGACGATCTCGAGCGCAGAGAGCGGTACCTGGTCCGCGTGGCCGCGCGCGTCGGCAGTGGCGGTTAGCGTCGATCCCACGCTCAGGTCGAGCTGGTCCCCGGGAATCGCCCCGTTGACCCGCAGATCGATCACCGGGCCGTTGCTCACGAAGGTGTGGCCGGCGTGCAGGCTCTGTCGCCACGCCTCGAAGGACAGCCCATCCTCGAGGTAGGTGTAGAAGCGCGCGTCGCCGATCTCGCCGCCGAAGGGAAAGTCGGATCCGGCCATCGCCGTGAGTTTGTAGCCGAGATCGAGGAAGTGGTAGTAGTGATCGAGCACCATCTCCCCGAACTGCAGGATCTCGATGAAATCGACCTTGTCCCGCAGGACATCCAGCGTCAGCCCGCGGTAGCCGAAGAACTCCACCCCCTTGTGAGCGTACCCGGTCAGTCCACCGAGTTCGTGGATGGTGTCGAAGACCCGGTCGTAGTAGTAGTACTG
>JBDHFW010000275.1:0-2532 GCA_039590175.1 Gemmatimonadota bacterium
CTGCATCGACACCAAGGACGCGTCGTGCGTCGACGTCTGTCCGGTCGACTGTATCTACGAGGGGGAGGACATGTTCTACATCCACCCCGAGGAGTGCATCGACTGTGGCGCCTGCGTGCCGGAGTGTCCTGTAGAGGCGATCTTCCCGGACGATGAGGTCCCCGAGGAGTGGAGCGCCTTCATCGCCAAGAACTACGTATACTTCGACGTACCGCCTCCCTGACGACGGTCTCGCCATTCCGCCGGCAGCGAGCCGGTCCATCACGCCGACGTCCACGGCGGCCCCGAGCCTTTGTTACATTCTCTCGTGCCACGTTCTCTTTCGTACTCAGGAACGAGCCTGATTCCATGCGATTCTTGAGAAGTGTTCCAAGCCGGACCCTGCTGGGCGGCGCGCTGATCGTAGCGCTCTCGGCCGGCCTGACGGCCTGCGGCTCCGAAGCCCCAGCCGTCACGGTCGACAGCGACGAGAGCCTCACCCTGATCGACCACCCGGGCGAGGCGCTCGAGTTCGTGATCGGACCGGTCGACCTTCCGGCGAATGGCCCTCACATCCGTCTGCCGATGCAATGGGCCAAGCTCCCGTTCGACGCCTTCATGCACGGCTTCGAGTGGGAGATCCGGAACGGCGACGGCGAGGTCCTGCCGGCCGACCTGCTTCACCATGTCAACCTGATCGATCCGGACAACCGCGAGCTCTTCACGCCGATCTCCCGCCGCGTTCTCGCTGCTGGGCGGGAGAACCAGCGAGAGAGCATCCCGGGCCTGATCGGCTTTCCGCTCGAGGAGGGCGGCCGGATGCTGATCGCTACGATGTTCGGCAACCCACTGGGCGAGGACTTCGGCGACGTCTACCTGCACTTCAAGCTCCTGTACAGCCGGGCCGACGAGGGATTCATCAAGCCGATGACGGTCTATCCGTTCTACCTGGACGTGATGGGCTTTGGCGGCGTCAAGGACTTCGAGGTGCCGCCCGGGCATTCGGAGCGCTCCTACACGGCCCATCCCGGGGTGGATGCCAGGATTCTCGGGATCGGCGGCCATGTCCACGACTACGCAAGCGAGCTTCGCCTCGAGGACGCTACGAGCGGCGAGGTTCTCTGGCGGGCCGAGCCCGAGGTTAACGAGGCCGGCCGGATGGTCGGAGTACCGAGCTCCAAGTTCATCCTCCAGCTCGGGAAGAAGATCTACAAGGACCGCGAGTACCGGATCGTCGTGGAGTACGAGAACCCGCTGGATGTTCCGGCGCCCGACATGGGCATGGGAGCGATCGGCGGCGTCGTCGCCATCATGGGCGACGGCGAGTGGCCTTCCTACGACCCGAACGACCCGGCCTACGTCCTGGACCTGAACAACACGATCACGGCCCCCGACCGGATGGAGGGCCACGGCCACGGCGGTCACGGCACGTCGACGATGGAAGGCATGGAGATGCCTTCCGCTGGCGAGGCCGCGGAGGGCGAGGGCATGGACATGCCGGCCGGCCACCATCCCGAACCGGAGAAGGGTGGCGGGCACGACCACGACGGGCAGGGGGGAGAGAAGAAGGCCGACGGCTAGCTGACCACCACCTTTAGCTACATCACACGCTCAGGGGCGGCTTCGGCCCGATCCGATGCCAGCGCCTGAGCGTTTTGTCTTCTCCCCGCGCGGCGATCGCCCGTCGCGCTCCGATCTCGCCTATCGCGCCCATCGCACCTGTCTCACCTGTCGCTCCGACCCGACGGCGCGCGCCCGTTGACCTGGCTCGCCCTCGCCCTCGCGACGGCCCTCTTCTATGGGCTCCAGGGCGTGTGGACGAAGTGGATCACGCGCAGGGTCTCCGGACTCGCCGCCAGTTGGGCGATCTTCGCCTTCGCCTTTCCTGTCCTCGCGATCTACCTGGCCTTCCAGGGAGCCCCGGAGTCGATCGGGCCGCGCTTCTGGCCGGCGCTCTTCACCAACGTCAGCATCAACCTGGTGTCGTTCTACCTGTACGTGTCGGCGATCCAGAAGAGCGACCTCGGGCTCACCTATCCACTCCTGGCGCTCACGCCGATCATCGTCATGCCGATCGAGTGGGTGCTGCTGGGCGATCTGCCGGGCACCCGCGGCGTGGGAGGGATCTTGCTCGTCGTGGCCGGCATCTATCTGCTCAACTTCTCGGAGCGGCGCTCGGGTCTTCTGGCTCCCCTAACGGCCGTCTTCCGAGACCCGGGCGCACGGAGGATGCTAGCGGTGGCGGTCATCTGGTCGATTAGCGCGGTCGTGGACAAGGTCGCCACGATCTCCTCATCGACGGCGTTCTACGGGACGCTGCAGACCGGCCTCATTGGCCTCGCGTTCGCGCCGCTGGTGATGCGGCGCGGAGAGGGCTTCCGGGAGGCGCTGTCGAGGCGGACCTGGTGGATGCTCGCCATCCAGGGGCTGCTATTCGCGCTGATGTTCGTGGTGCAAATGGAGGCGATCCGCCGAACCCTGGCCGCCTACGTGATCTCCATCAAACGCAGCGGCGCGATCGTGACCGTGCTTCTGGGAGCGCTCCTGTTCGGC
>JBDHFW010000276.1:0-2920 GCA_039590175.1 Gemmatimonadota bacterium
TGTGAGCCGCCTGCGTCCCCGGATTCGGTTGCTGGCGAACTTCGCCTCGGGTACGTTGCCGAATCGTCGGTCGCTCAGGACGTACCGGTCGACCGGAAGCTCCGCGCGACGGGTCCCTCCGACATCCGCGTGTGCGTCGGTCCGCGACGCGATGAAAGCTACAGGCCCCGAGAAAGAAACAACGAGAACCGCATGCAAGCCATTATACCACTGGCAGGAAAGGGGACGCGAGTAAGGCCCCACACTCACTCGACGCCCAAGCCGCTCCTACGGGTGGCCAACAGACCGGTGCTCCAGTACGTGGTCGATCAGCTCGTCGACGTAGGTGTAACGGAGCTTATCTGCATCACCGGCCACCTGTCGGGTCAGATCGAGGAGTACCTGGATCGTGAGTATCCGGATCTCCAGAAGCGATACGTGGAGCAGGTCGAGCAGCGTGGGACCGCGGACGCGATCCGCCTCGCCGAGCCCTTCGTATCGGGTCCCGTCCTCATCGTCTTCGTCGACACGATCTTCGACGCCGACCTGTCCGTCATCGAGTCGCGGTCTCCGGATGCCGGGATCATCTGGGCGAAGGAGGTGGAGGACTACCAGCGCTTCGGCGTGATCGTCACCGACTCCGACGGGTATATGGAGAGGATCGTGGAGAAGCCGTCGGAGCCGATATCCCGCCTCGCGAACATCGGTGTCTACTTCATTCGCGATCACGAGCTCATGTTCGAGGGCATCTCGCACGTGATGGCCGCGGAGACTCCGCTGGGGGAGTACTTCCTCACCGACGCCTTCCAGTACATGATCGATCGTGGCGCGAGGATCTACACCGCCGAGGTTGGAGGCTGGTACGATTGCGGCAAGATCGAGGCGCTTCTCTCCACGAACCGGGAGATGCTTGCGCGCTCGGTGGGTGCCGGCGGCGAGCTCGTCGGGATCGGTGCGGACGTGACCCTGGACGGGGCCGAGCTGGGCCCCAACGTGAGCATTGCCCGGGGTAGCGTGGTGCGGCGAAGCCGCCTGCGGGACTGCATCGTGGGGGCCGACAGCACGATCGAGGAGTGCGATCTGAGGGACTCGGTCATCGGGGACCACGCGACCGTCGTCGGGATCACGGGCACCGTCAACTTGGGAGACCACTCGGAAGTCACTGTCGGACCGAACGTCGAAGCGAACGCGAAAGCAGGCGAAGGGCAGGAATGAACATGGAGTCGCAGGACCTCATATACGACTGGAACGAGCTACCCGGGAGCTTCGACTTCTCGGAGGTGCGGGTCGAGCTCGATGACGAGACGCTGCGCGATGGGCTCCAGAACCCGACGGTAAAGGACCCCCCGCTGGCTCAGAAGCGAAAGCTCCTGCACCTGATGGTGGAGCTCGGGATCCAGGCCGCGGACATCGGTCTCCCGGGCGCGGGACCGCGAGCGCGCGAAGCCGTGCTCGGGCTCGCCAAGGAGATCGTCGACAACGATCTGCCGATCTCCGCCAACTGCGCCGCGCGCACGGTCAAGGCGGACATCGAGCCGATCGTCGAAGTCTCGCAGGCCACGGGGCTGCGGTTCGAAGTGGGCGCGTTCCTCGGCAGCTCGCCGATTCGGAAGTACGCGGAAGGTTGGCAGTCGAGCATGCTTCGGCGCGCCACGGAGGAGGCCGTGACCTTCGCGGTCTCCGAGGGCCTCGACGTCATGTACGTGACCGAGGACACGACACGGTCCCAGCCCGAGACGCTCCGCGAGCTGTACACCACCGCGATCGAATGCGGAGCCGGGCGCATCTGTCTCGCCGACACGGTGGGCCACGCCACGCCGCACGGCGTTCGCCAGCTCGTGCGCTTCGCCAAGGAGTTGGTGAAGGACACCGGAGAAGATGTGAAGGTCGATTGGCACGGGCACCGCGACCGGGGACTGGGCTTGGCGAACTGCCTCGCGGCGATCGAGGAGGGGGTGGACCGCGTGCACGCGACCGCGCTCGGCATTGGCGAGAGATGCGGCAATGCCGAGATGGACCTGCTTCTGGTCAACATGAAGCTACTCGGGATGCACGACGGCGACCTCACCCGTCTGCCCGAGTACTGCGGCCTGGCTGCCAAGATGTGCGGCGTGTCGATCGGTCACGCCTACCCGGTGGTCGGTGACGACGCCTTCAGGACGGGGACTGGCGTCCATGCCGCGGCGATCATCAAGGCGATCCGTATGGGAGATCCCTGGCTCGAGGACCGGGTGTACAGCGGTGTCCCGGCCTCCGAAGTCGGGCTCAAACAGAAGATCGAGGTCTCCCCCGTTTCCGGCCTCAGCAACGTCCGCTACTGGCTCGAGGAGCACGGCTACGATCCGGAGGACGAGCGTCTTTGCGCCGCCGTGTTCGATCTCGCAAAGAGAAGCGATCATACGTTGACGGAGCCGGAGATCAACGAGGAGATCGAGCGGGCGCTCGCCGAAGCGACGACGGCCTGACCGCGCACGGAGCCATTGGCATGGGCGGGGCTCCGCTGGTGATCGCGCACCGGGGCGCGGCGGCCGAAGCCCCGGCGGCGGCCGAAGCCCCGGAGAATACGATCGAGGCGTTCGATCTCTCGGTGTGCCTGGGTGCGGACGCGCTGGAGCTGGATGTCCAGCAGGCCGGGGACGGCACGCTGGTCGTGATCCACGACTCCACCGTGGACCGCACGACGGAGGCGGATGGCCCGGTCGCCGGCTTCAGCGGTGCGGAGCTCGGGCTCGAGATCACGGTGGATGTGAAGGCGGCCTCCGCGACCGCCGAGGTCGTGGCGCTTATCGAGCGTCTGGAGCGCACACCTCGCACTATCCTGTACGTCGAGGAAGGCACGAGCCTCGGCGCCTTTGCGACGTATGGGGGGCGAAGGGCGACGTCCAGCCGACAGGCCGCCTGGTTGGCCGTTGAGCTCGCGGACGCCGCCGCCGGCACCAAG
>JBDHFW010000277.1:0-3554 GCA_039590175.1 Gemmatimonadota bacterium
GAAGTTGGCCTCGGCGCTCCCGGCGGTGATCAGCACGTTCCCCGGGCTCGTATCCGCGTACAGCCCGGCGACAGCTTCCCGCAGCTCGTCGGAGCCGTTGGTCTGCGGGTAGCCGAGCGAGACATCGGCCGGAGCCAGATCGGTCCACTGCAATAGCTCCGCCAGGGAGAACGGCAGCACTCCACTCTCCGACAGGTTGTAGCGGACGCGATGCTCATGGTGCGACTGCCACCGCTCCATCGCGAAGTTGGGGACTCTCATCACCGCTGCCTCTGTGCTCGATGCATCCTCGCGGGCCCTGTCGCCGCTGAGCGCGCCCCGGCATCATGACCTGTCTTCCGGAGCAGCTCGCCGACGGCGGGCCGTCGCCGGTGGTTCATCCACTCCCGAAGGGTAATGACACCGTGCACGAGAGCACCACCACCCGCCCACTCTCCCGTCGCGAATTCGCCAAGCGTGCCGGGACCGCCGCGCTGGTTCCGCTCGCTGCCGGAGTTCCGGTCCTCGCGATTCCCGGCGTGAGTGAAGACCCGACCCCGCAGGAGGCCCAAGATGCCGACGAGCCTCCCGGTGCGGATGCGCTTCTGGAGTATGTGCGGACGTTGTACGGGGAGCGACTGTCGGAGGAAGATCTGGCCAAGATCCGCGACGGGATCGTGGGCAGCCTGAGAGCCGGCGCACGTATCCGAGAGGTGGCGCTGGCCAACTCCGACGAGCCGAGTCTCGTATTCCGCGCCTACCGGGGCGAGGAACCATGATACCGACGCAGATCGGGCGCGATCTCCTCTACGGCACGGTGGCGGACCTTGGCCGCGGTCTGCGCGAGGGCGCGTACACCTCGGTCGAGCTCACCGAAGCGTATCTGGAGCGGCTGGAGGATCTGGGACCGCGGCTGAACGCGGTCGCGACGGTGACCAGGGAGCGAGCCACCCACGCCGCGCGCAAGGCGGATGAGGAGCTCGCCGCCGGCATGGACCGGGGGCCGTTGCACGGCATCCCGTACGGGGTGAAGGACCTGATCGCAGTGCGCGGCCACCCGACGACCTGGGGAGCGAGGCCGTACGAGGACCAGTCGTTCGACGGGGACGCGACCGTCGTTCGGCGCCTGGACGCTGCCGGGGCCGTGCTGACGGCCAAGCTCGCTTCCGTGGAGCTCGCGGGTGGGATGGGCTACGAGCAGGCGAACGCATCCCTCACCGGTCCGGGCCTCAACCCGTGGAACACCGACGCCTGGAGCGGCGGCTCCTCCAGCGGACCCGGATCGTCGGTGGCCGCCGGTCTGATCGGCTTTGCGATCGGCAGCGAGACGTGGGGGTCGATCGTCACGCCCTCGTCGTTCTGCGGCGTCTCGGGCCTGCGGCCGACCTACGGACGGGTGAGCCGGGCCGGGGCGATGGCACTCTCCTGGACGATGGACAAGCTTGGACCGATGTGTCGATCCGCCGAGGACTGCTGGCTCGTCCTGAGTGTGATCGCCGGGAAGGATGACCGGGACCCGGCGTCGGCCGACCAGGGCCTGACGAACTCGCGTTACGTGGAGGACGGTCGGCCGAGCTCTCCCCGGCGGCCGCGGCTCGCCGTTCTGAAGGGAACCGGCGAGAAGGAACAGCCGGGAGTGCGCGAGAACTTCGCCCGAGCGATCGAGCTGCTGGCCGACTTCTCGGAGATCGTGGAGGTGGAGCTTCCGGACCTTCCGTACGGACCGGTCGCCGGTACGATCATCCGTGCGGAAGCGGCGGCCGCGTTCGAGGTACTGGTCGAGAGCGGCCGCGTAGCCGAGCTCACCGCGCCTGAGGACCGGATCAAGCCATACGGAGGCCAGATGGTGCTGGCCAAGGATTATATCAACGCGCAGCGGGTCCGGGTGAAGATCCAGCGAGCGCTGGACGAGGCGCTCCGCGACTTCGACGCCATGGTCGGGCCCACGCGCTCCTCGGTCGCCAACCCGATCGAGGCCCGGTTCTCGGAGTACTTCGGGGAGTTCGGCGGACCCTCCATCGGTGGAGGGGCGAACGCGGCCGGCATCCCGGGGATCACCGTCCCTAACGGATTCGGCGAACGCGGTCTCCCGACCGGTCTTCAGTTCACCGCTCGCGCGTGGGACGAGGCGGCGGTGATCGGTCTCGCCATGGAGTACCAGCGGCGCACCGACTGGCACCTTCGCCATCCGGAGATGTGACGGTACGGCGCGCCGATCATGTGGAGGAGAGAACGATGAGGAATGGTAGCCCGCGACGCCCGCTACCGACCCGTCTCCTGTCGCTGACCTGCCTGCTCGCGATCGCGTGCGGACCGAGTGAACCGGCTGCGACGGAGAGGTCGGACGGGAACCAGAGCGGAACGGCGGGAGGCCGGGGCGGGGAATCGGATGCCGATCAGATCTTCGCCGCGGACGAGGCGTTCAACCGGGTGACGGGAGAACTGGGCGCTGCCGGATGGGTCGACTTCTTCGCGCCCGACGGGCGGATGGTGGTCAACGGTGAGGAGATTACCGGCAAAGCCGAGCCTTATCTGTCGGCGGTCCGACTCGAATGGAGCCCGACCCGAGCCGCCGCGCGCGCCGGCTCCGATCTGGGCTACACGGTGGGGCGCTATCGCGCGACTCCCAAAGAGAATCCGGACTCGGTGATTGCCACCGGCACCTATGTGACCATCTGGGAGCGCCAGGCGGACGGCAGCTGGAAGGTCGCGCTCGACATCGGGAGTCCGCATCCGGAGCCACGGCCCTAGCCGCCGGCCTGGAGCGAGCGCGTGAGTGCCGCTACAAGATCTTTATCTTGTCCGGGGCGTTCGGCACCACGCACAGGAACTCGAACGGCTCGTCCCCCAGGGCTTCATACGAGTGCGGTGTGCCCGCCGGGATGAAGAGAACATCGTCCCTCGACACCTCTACGACCTCGTCTCCGAGCCCGATCCGTGCCCGACCCCGAAGCACGTACTGCTCGTGCTCCACCGTATTGGTGTGAGGCGGCATGCCTCCGCCGGGCGCCATGCGGAAGCGCCGCAGCGCGAAGTTGGGAGCCTCTTCCGGTCCGATGAGGATTTGCCGCGAGGTGTGCCTTCTCCTTTAGTCGGCGGAATCGACGAGCTCAGCCCGCCATCTCGGCGGGCGCTCCGGGCCCGGCCTCGAAGACATCTGGCTCGCAGTGATCAGCGTACTTCTCGAAATTCTCGCGGAATAGGCCGGCCAGCCTTCGTGCCGTCGCGTCGTAGGCCTCCTTGTCCGCCCAGGTGTCACGCGGTTTGAGGATCTCCGACGGGACGTGCGACACCTCCGTGATCATCTGGAGGCCGAAGACCGGATCCAGCTCCGTGGGCGCGCTCTTCAGCTCGCCGCTGTGGATCGCGTCGATGATGGCCCGCGTGTAGGGCAGATCGATTCGCGCGCCGACTCCGTAGGCCCCACCGCTCCATCCCGTGTTCACCAGCCAGACGTCGGCCCCGTGCTCCTCGATCCTCTCGGCCAGCATCTCCGCGTACTTGGCCGGATGCCAAACGAGGAACGGGGCGCCGAAGCAGGATGAGAAGGTCGTCTCGGGATCGGTGACGCCGAC
>JBDHFW010000278.1:0-2917 GCA_039590175.1 Gemmatimonadota bacterium
ATTCAAAGGCCGTCTAACGAACCTCCCTTCAGAGGCTTGAAGGGGATTGCCGATGGATGGGAGGTCTCGGAGTTGGAGAGGCGTCGGACAGCGGCGTCGGACCAGCGGCGGGATCGCCCAGGCCCGCGGCGAATGGATACGAAAAGACACGGCTCTTGTAACACAGCGGCGCTGAGAATACCGTGAAAGACCTGTGAAGATTCGGGATCAAGAAAATCGGGATCGTACTAATCCCGATCAGAGTTATCCCGTCGAACATGCAGAATCCAATCGCGTCTGCGCCCTACCCTCCCGCTCACTACGCCCTACTCCAGAGCATACGAAAGGCGGAGCAACACCCCGCCTTGAGTGGGCCCTGCAGGACTTGAACCTGCGACCGACGGATTATGAGTCCGCTCAAATAGGCAACGCGTGCCTACGCGTGCCTACGGGACCGCACGTGAACGCACCTGTGCCTACACGGGAAGTCCCCTGAGCCGACGCCAACCGACGGGTGCGTACCCCAGTCTGTTCCCCAGTGAGAATTCCTGAGGGTGACCAGGTGGTAGGGACAACGCCCGCGCACAGCCTCGTCTATGGGTACGCCATAACGAGAAGCCCCGAACGCCGCGTGACGCTCGGGGCTCCACGAGACGCGTCTTGATCCTCGCCTCTCGTGAGGGTACGGGCGGGGATCAACGGGCTATCAAAGAGAAACGCCCGGCGTGAACCGGGCGCTTTATGGGGGCGGCTCCAAAGGAACCGCCCCCATGCAACCTACCTGGTCACCTCGCAATCCTATTTCAGCTTCGAGATGTCCACCACGTATACGTGGCTAGACGCCGCGAAGAGAATCTGCCTGCCGTCGGGCGAGAACTCGATGTTCTGATTTGTGCTGGCTAAGAACAGACTAACCGGCGTGTCGAGTGGTACGATGGTGTGCTCGCCCGTTCCCAGGTCCTGCAAGACGATCTCAACACCGGCGGAACTCGATGAAAGGAAAGCGAGGGTGTTCCCGTCGGGCGAGATTGCCGGGTGCCGGTTGCCCGTGCCCTCGTCAGGAGTGACGCGAAGAGCGGCCGTGCCCGGCTCTGGATCCAGTGGATCGACAGAGAAAATGCCTACGTCTCCGGCGGAGCGCGTGAAGTAAAGAAGCCGGTCGGTCGCCCATTCAGGCTGGATGTCTAGGCCTCCGTTGGTTGCTATGGCGACCGCCGGGACTCCCGAGGCGATTTCGCCCGCGGCAGACATCGTCCAGATATGGTTGCCGAACGGAAAACCGACGGACTGTCCCCGCTGAAAAGCGATCTGGCTCCCGTCAGGCGACCAGCGTGGATCCTGATCAAAACCAGAGGTGCCCGTGAGCTGCGTTTCCGCGCCTCCGGCGGCCGGTACTGTGAAGATTCCGCCGTCCCGGGAGAACGCGATAGTGGACCCGTCGGGTGACCAATCGGGGTTACGCTCCGAGGAGAAAAATCCCCCCCCCGCAGTCAGCTGAACGGCGCTCGCCTCCCCCGCAGCCAGGTCCATACGCCAGATGCTGCGCAGGCCTGCGCGGTCGGATACGAACGCGATAGAGTTCCCATCAGGCGACCAGGTCGGGCCGAGATTCTGCCCGATGCTCGTCAGGCGAGTCACCGGCATCAGTTTCTGCTTGACCGTCAGGATGGTCGTTCCGCCATACAGGGTTCCGTCCGTCAGCTTACCTCCGCAGGCAATCCGGTCTCCGTCGCGGATTCGCTCAGTATCGAAATCTGTGACGTTGAACTTCAGGGTGGCTTTCGAGCGCGCCACGCTGGTCTGCCGTGGACTTACCTCGCCGCATCCCACATTCCTGCCGTCGAACAGGCTGGCTTCAGCAGGCGATCCGAACGTCAGTGTCGCCACGGCAGCGCCCTGGGAGAACGCCTTGAACTTGCGGAAGCTGACCTCGACTCCAGTTGCCAGAACAGGATCCTTGGCTGCCTGGGGCAGCGCGGCGAACTTGGCGCGAGCGGCCGCCACATTGACGCTCAGGTCCGCCGGATCGTCACCGCCCACGAGTGCGGTGAATAGAACCCGCGAACCGCCCGCTGGAATGTCCACGGGTGCGGTGGTGAGAAGCTCGCGGCTGTCACTTGGTCCAATCGGTCCTAGACCGACGATTCCGCCACTCAGGAAATCGAACCACCCGGCGAGTGTTGCTGGATCAGAATTCGGACACCCTCCTCCGGCGCTACAGAACCCCCTGTAGCTCGTCACCGGGTCGCTCAGAAGGATGTGGCCGTGAGATACGGTCGTCCCCAGAGAGGTGGTTTGGGCCAGCTCGCCAGCGGCTATAAACGCCACGCTGTTTTGGCCAGGACTAGCTACATCAACGTCGAGAATCTCGCCGATGTGGAGGTCCGTGACCGGTGCTGCAGTCAGGTTGGTCAGCGTGTATTTGACCATTACGTAGTCGTCATCGGGAACGGCGCTGAACGCGAATGTCTCGCGCACCACGCCGAGTCCGATGGGATCCCGGTGCACTGATCTGGACCGGCAGCCCGCTCCCGACGAAGCCCGGCGCGGGTGTACCTCTCGTGTTGTAGATGAAAGTCTGGTCGGCTGCGTTGCCGTAGGCGAGGCCGCCAGCGTAGAGCATCGGAGTGCCCTTGTAGCTGCTAGATAGCAGTTTGGCAGGATCTAGGCTGAGCACGTAGTTGTTCACGGCGACGTGAGGCACACTCGGCGGCGGCGCATGGTCGAACAGCGGCTTGCTGGCTTCCGGGCCAGCTGGTGCCGGAGCCTGCTGCGTGGGGCTAAGCGGTTGCTCGTCGGTACAGGCGACGAAGAACGCGCCGATCAGCGCAAGAGAAAGGACGGCACGGGACCTAATTGCGAGCCTCGACATGGTACGACCTCCTGGTCCGAACACGAAGCCAATCTTCGAGCGTCGGTGGTCAAGCGGTCTCGGAGT
>JBDHFW010000279.1:0-2450 GCA_039590175.1 Gemmatimonadota bacterium
GGACGGAGGACGGGATCAGGAGCGTGGAGGGGCCGGTAGGGACTGCGGCAGTTAGGGGACGGCGAACGTTAGATCGCGCTCGTGGAAGCGGCTGTCACACGCACTGCACTCGTACAGCAGCGGATCCTCGGGCAGCACGCAGCCGCCAACGCGATCTCGCCCCGGTTAGCCGCCTCGCTGCTCCGCGATCGTCTGGTCCAGCCACGGCTCGCACCGGAGCCGGACCGTAAGGTGGTGGGGATCGGGGACCGGAGGTGAGCCGGATGGGCACATTTCCGGCACAGTCGACAACCTCTCCGGCAGCACAAGCAGTTGCAGTCCCCTTACATCTGCCTGTCCCGCAACAACTTACCAAATGGGCCCGGCAGGACTCGAACCTGCGACCTTGGGATTATGAGTCCCCTGCTCTGACCAACTGAGCTACGGGCCCGCACCCTACTCTACTCGGCCGTACTCTACCTGTACAACTGTACATGTAGAGCTCTGCAGTACCCCTCCAAGCACACCACGGGACCGGACCCCCCCAATCAGCCACGACGATCCCGTGAAGCAAGCCTAACGCACTCACCGCACTGAGACTGTCGGCCGCCTGAAGGGCCCAGCGGGATCCCAAGCGGCCGCGGGGATTCCCGGAGCGAGCATCAAGGCGCCCTGAGGAGACCCCGCAGGCGCAGCCGAGGAGGCTCCGAGGACAGGCGCCGGAAGCGAGTCGGAGGGAACCCCGCGGCCGCTCCCCCAGACCCCGTCCCCGCTACAGCGTACCGTACAGCCGATCCCCGGCGTCCCCCAGCCCCGGCAGGATGTACCCGTGCTCGTTCAACGCCCGGTCCAGCGAGGCCGTGAAGACCGGCACCTCGGGATGATCATCCAGGAGCCGCTGCACGCCCTCCGGCGCCGCGACGATGCACATCAGCCGGATCCCCCCGGCTCCGCTCTCCTTCAGAAATGAGATAGCCGCGCTCGCCGATCCGCCGGTGGCCAGCATCGGATCGGTGACGATGAAACTGCGCTCCTCCGGGTTCGGCGGAATCTTGAAGTAGTAGTCCACCGGCTCGAGCGTGTCGTGGTGCCGGTAGAGGCCGATGTGGCCTACCCGCATCGTCGGGAGGAGGCGCATGACGCCATCGACCATCCCCAGGCCGGCCCGCAGGATGGGCACGAGCGTGATCCGTCGGCCGCGCACGCGGTGACCCTTCGCGTACTCGAGCGGCGTCTCGACCTCGTACTCCTCGGTCTCCAGCTCCGCCGTGACCTCGTAGGCCATGAGCATCGCGATCTCGTCGACCAGCTCCTGGAACTCCTTCTTCTGCGTGTTCACGTCCCGCAGAAGGGACACCTTGTGCTTCAGGAGCGGGTGGTCGATCACCGTCAGGTTCGGAAAGTCGTGTGCGTCTGCCAGCGTACCTCTCCTTTCGGCCGCAGATGTCTCGCCTATTCTTCCACATGGATGTGGGGCTCGCCAGCTTCGATCACCCCCACCACGCTCGCCGCGTAGCCAGCCTCCCCGAGGCTATCGGCGGCCACCTCCGCCTCCTCCGGCGGCAGGAAGGCCAGCAGCCCTCCCGACGTCTGTGCATCGGAGAGGAGCACGCGGAGCGGCTCCTCCACGCCGGCGCCCCAGGTCACGCACTCCTCGACCGACTGCCGGTTCCGGTCCGTCCCTCCGGGCCGAACGCCCTCGCCGGCCAACTCCAGGGCTCCCGGCAGCAGAGCCGGTGCGGAGGCACGGATCCGGGCGGCCACGGCCGAGGCCCGGCAGACTTCGGCCAGATGGCCGAGGAGTCCGAAGCCCGTCACATCCGTTGCCGCGCCGACGGCGTGTCGACTCAAGATCTCCGCCGCCTCCCGGTTCAGCTGACGCATCGAGCGCACGGCCGCAGCCACGGCCCCTTCGCTCGCCACCCCCTGCTTCAGGCCGGTCGAGATGACCCCCGTGCCGAGGGCTTTCCCGAGGAGGATCGCGTCGCCAGGGCGCGCTCCGCTCTTCCGCCACAGCAGCTCCGGATCCACCAACCCGAGCGCCACCATGCCGAACTTCGGCTCCGGATCGTCGATCGAGTGGCCGCCCGCCACGGAGATCCCCGCCTCCGCGCAGGTCTCGGCCGCCCCCCTGAGGATCGCGCCGACGACCTCGGCGCCCAGCTTGTCGAGCTGCACCGCCAGCACGTTGAGCGCGAAGAGCGGGCGGGCCCGCATGGCGTAGAGGTCGCTCAGCGCGTTCGACGCCGCGATAGCCCCGAAGTCCTCCGGCTCATCCACGACCGGCGTGAAGAAGTCCAGGCTCGCGACGATCGCCTGATCATCTCCCAGGCGATACACCGCGGCATCATCGGGCAACTCGAGACCGACGAGCAGGCTCGGGTCTTCCCTCAACTCAACGAAACCCAGAACGTGTTGCAGGTCCTCCGGACCCAGCTTGCACGCTCACCCGGCTCCGTGAGAGTATTGAG
>JBDHFW010000280.1:0-2440 GCA_039590175.1 Gemmatimonadota bacterium
CGCGAAGCTGTTCCGGATGGACGTGAGCATGGCGGCGGTGTCGAGCGTCTCGGCGGTGGGGGGCGCGGCGTCGGCGCCGGTGGCGGCCGGCTACCACCGGGAGGAACTGGTCCCCGTCTCGATCATGCTGGCGCTAATCGGCTACGCGCTAGGCAACTACCTGGGGGTGGGGACAGCTTACCTGAGCAGCCTCTTGATGTAGCCGCACCGCAACCGGAAGATCGACAGCCCGGTGCAGGCGGGTGTCCGCCTAGAGATCCAACCCAAACCCCAAGATCACCGTAATCCGCGTGAAGTCCGCCGTGGCCATGCGGTCCTCATCCGTGGGAGGCGGCGCGCCGGGCAGCAGGAACAACGGATCGAAGGGTTCGCTTGCCCCGAACGAGAAGACCACCCCGAGCGTGAAGTCTGAGCGCTCGACCGTGAAGGTGCTGCCGAGCGAGACGTGATAGATGTCCCATCTGGAAACGGTGGACGTGAAGTCACTGCCTTCGACCTCCGTGGGCCGCGCGCTGAAGTCGGTCCGGAACCCGCCGTATCCCCCGAGCAGGTCGCTGAACGTGTACTCGATCCCGACGCCGGCGTTGAAGACGCCATCCAGCTTCTGGGATATGTCGAACGAGAGCGTATCCCCGCTCTCGGGCGACACGAAAGGCTCGGAGTCGATCACATCGTACTCCTGGACCTCCGCGAACCACTCGGCGGCAAAGTGCACACGTCGGCCCTCCCCGAAGGAGTACGCCCCGCCACCCCCGACCGAGAGGGGCGTCTTGTAACGTGCCGGCAGGTCCTCCTGTGTTGTCGTGACGATACCGCCGGAGACCGAGGGGTCGTTTTCTTCCACGACGAAAGTGCTGTCGTAGCCCACGTCGCCACTTCCGCCCAGCGAGAGACTGGGGGACGTGACGTTCACGCCGAACTGCCACCGATCGATGATGCGGCCGATTCCCAGCTTCCAGAGGATCCGCCAGGCCGTGTACCGGAAGTCCCGGTTCTGCAGTGCAACGAGCTCCTCATTCTCGATACTCCGCGCCTGAGTCAGTGTTTGGAGCTCCGTTCGCTGACTGCGCACGGCGATGAACTGGCTGACGCCGAATCCCCAGGGGCCCAGCATCCGCGCCCAGGTTAGGCCGCCCCAGGATTCCGTCAGGTCCTGGTCCATGCGCACGTCGCCGGCGACGTCCTCCAGTGCGGGGAGGCCGATGTCCTCCCCAACCAGAACCCCTCTTTCGCGGATCCGGAAATCGAAGTCCGCCCGCACCAGATAGGAATAGGCGAGGCGGTTTTTGCCGAGGAACTTGAAGGGGAACTCGCCTGCGATCATCGCCGGGAGGGACTTGAATCGGTTGGAGCTCAGATCGACGTCACTGATCACCAGGCCTTCGTACCCCAAGTTCGTGTACTCGAAGACGTTGCCGCCCAGCAGGAGCTCCGCCGTCTCGAGGAGTGCGAGCGCGCCCGGATTGTAGAAGACCGAGCTGACATCGTCGACGCTGCCGATCACCGCACCGGCCAGCAGCCGCGAGCGGTTGCCGTACTGGGTGGTCCAGTAGTGGGCGTCCTGGGCATGGGCCTCGGGCGGGGCTCCGAGGATGAGACAGGCCGTGAGGAGTGGGGTCGCGAACCCGCTTCCTACCTTTCGTATCGCACCGCGCAGTCGTATCACGAAGCGTCTCCTGGTTTCCAAGTTCGTGTCGCGCATTATAATAGCTTCACCGCACACCCTACTATGGGGGACCCATGAAGAAGACGATCGTGTTCGCGAATCTCGCGTTCTTGTGTACGGCATGCGGCCCCACCATCTCGACATCGACCGACTGGGATGAGTCCTTCGGCTTCTCCGATCTCAACACCTACGCCTGGGCCTTGCAGACACGAGGGGCAGATACCAGCGATCCGGACGCTGTACGGGTCCAACGCGGCACCGACCGCGTGTTGCAGGGGAGAGGCTTCCGCATGGACGAGAACGACCCGAGCTTTCTCGTCGCCTACCAGCTGGGAAGCGAGGACAGACAGCGGTTCGTACCGTACAACCAGGCTCTCCTGCCAGGACGCTCGACGGCCAAGGTGGAATACACCGCGAATACGATCATCATCGAGGTGATCGACCCGGAGAGAAACGAGGTCGTCTGGCGCGGGTTCGGTGAAACCACCCCGGATTCGAACGCCACCGTGGAGCAACAAAGCGATCTGATCCGGCGGGTAGTCGAGAAGATCCTGAGGGACTTCCCTCCCGACGGTTGAGAGCTACTTCGGCCGGTTAGCGGCTCGGTCAATCGCGGGCGGCTCGCGGGAAGCTGAGCTCTTCGTCACACGGCATCACATCCCGTTCCGGCGCAGCTCGTAGCGCCGCTCCGCATAGGCTCCATCCTCGACCCACAGGCGCCTCGCCCGTTTCTCCACCATCGGGCGCATCAGACCCCCGAAGGCTCTGAAGAAG
>JBDHFW010000281.1:0-2428 GCA_039590175.1 Gemmatimonadota bacterium
CTGACGATGTTGTTCGTCGGGATCGCGGGCTTCTTCGGCGGCTCGAACTGGATGGTGGGAGCCCTCCTGTTCGCGGCCGTCTTCAACTTCGGCAGCTACTGGTTCAGCGACCGGATCGTCCTCCGGATGTATCGGGCGCAGGTGGTGGGGCCCGAGGAGGCTCCGGAGCTGTACGCGATGGTGGACGTGCTCAGGCGCCGGGCGGACCTGCCGATGCCGACGGTGGCGATCGCGCCGAGTTCGCAGCCGAACGCCTTCGCGACCGGCCGGAGCCCGGAGCGGGCCGTCGTGTGCGTCACGCAGGGGATCCTCGAGGGCCTCAGCCGCGACGAGCTGGGCGGCGTGCTGGCCCACGAGCTGGCCCACATCAAGAACCGCGACATGCTGGTCGGCACGGTGGCGGCGACGATGTCGGCGGCAATCGTCACGCTGGCCCGCGTCGGCTTCTGGTTCGGCGGCGGGCGCGACCGGGGCGCCGTGGGCGCGATCGCCGGAATCCTCATGCTCATCCTCGCCCCGCTCGCCGCGATGCTCGTCCAGATGGCGATCAGCCGCACCGGGGAGTACCGGGCCGACCGGGTGGGCGCCGAGATCTCGGGCCGGCCGCTCGATCTGGCCCGTGCGCTGCGCCAGCTCGAGAAGGGTGCCCGCCGAATCCCGATGCAGGTGAACCCGGCGGCCGCCCACCTGGCTATCGTGAACCCGCTGCACGGAGGGACCGGTGGGGCGTTCGCTTCCCTCTTCCGCACCCACCCGCCGACGGAAGAGCGGGTGCGGCGCTTGGAGGAGCAGGCCGGCCGAAGTGCCTGAAGTTCCCTACCCGAGCGCCGAGCGCTTCCTCGTTCTCCTCAACCCGTACGCGAGCGGCGGCCAGTCGCCGGTCCTCATGCGCCGGCGGATCGCCTCGGCCTTCGCGGAGCACGATGTCCCGTTCGATCTGGTGACGTCGGCAAGTCCGGCCGAGGCCCTCGAGATCGCGAAGGCTGCCGCCCGCGAGGGGGTGCGCGCGGTCGTGGCGGCCGGGGGCGATGGCACCGTCGCCCAGGCGCTGCGTGGGACGGCTGGAACGGAGGTCCCGGTTGCCATCCTTCCCCTCGGCACCGGGAATCAGCTCGCGAACAACTTCGACATCCCCGCCTCCGTGGACGGCGCCGTGCGCGTGGCGGTCGAGGGCCAGGTCGAGCAGATTGACCTGGGACGTATCGGTGAAGAGGTGTTCGCGCTCATGGCCGGTGCGGGGCTGGACGCCGAGCTGATCGCGGCGGCGAGCTCGGAGATGAAGAAGCTGCTGGGACCGGCCGCGTACGTCCTCGGCGGCCTGAAGAGCGCCTTCGCGCCGCCTTCCTCCAAGTTTCGCCTCGTCGTGGACGACCGCGAGCTCGAGGTGCAGGCGTCGATGGTCCTGGTGGCGAACGTCGGGCAGCTGGCCGTGTCGCCCCTGCCGGTGGACATCAAGGTCGGCCCCCAGGTCTCCTTTAGCGACGGCCTCTTGGATGTCTGTATCTTCGCTGCCCGGAACCTGTCGGACTGGGCGGCGATGCTGTGGCGCGTCGCGCGGGAGCAGTACGCGGGCGACGACCGCATGCTCTTCATCCAAGCGAAGCGGGTGAAAATAGAGGCGGTCCCGCCGGTCGCGGTGCAGATCGACGGCGAGGCCGCGGGAGAGACGCCGATCGAGGCCGAGATAGTGCCCGGTGCCGGGCGAATCCTCGTCCCGCGCTAGAATGGGGCGGCGGAAGAATGGTGCGGGCTCGGCAGTGGCCGAGCAGGAGGCGCGGGCGACGGGTCACGGTGAAGACGCGGTGTCGGACGAAGTAGCGGACTCTAGCGAAGCAATGGTCTCCGGCGGCACGACCAGCTCCGGGGAAGCGACGGGCCCGGCCGAGCCCGACACGCTCATCGTGCGCGGCGCCCGCGAGCACAACCTCCGGAACATCGACGTCGAGATCCCCCGCGACCGCCTGGTGGTCGTGACGGGTCTCTCGGGCTCCGGCAAATCCTCCCTCGTCTTCGACACCATCTACGCCGAAGGCCAGCGCCGTTACGTGGAGTCGCTGTCGGCGTACGCCCGGCAGTTCCTCGGCGTCCTCGAGAAGCCGGACGTGGACCAGATCGAGGGGCTCTCCCCGGCGATCGCGATCGAGCAGCGGAGCGCGAGCCGTAACCCGCGCTCCACGGTCGGAACCGTCACCGAGGTCTACGACTACCTCCGCCTCCTCTGGGCACGTGCCGGGATCCCCCACTGCCCCAACTGCGGCCGGCCGGTCCGCCCGCAGTCGGCCACCGAGATCGCCGAGCAGGTGCTTACCTGGCCAAAGGGAACGAGGGTCGAGGTCCTCGCCCCCCTTGTCAGGGGCAGGAAAGGCGAGTTCCGCGACCTCTTCGAGGAGGCGGTCAAGGAGGGGTTCGTGCGGGCGCGGGTCGACGG
>JBDHFW010000282.1:0-2404 GCA_039590175.1 Gemmatimonadota bacterium
GCGCAACCCGCCAGGCCGATTGCCAGCGCCCCGACAAACAACACCAGGGGGTTAGTAGCTTTCAGCTTCATCATGCACTCCTCCTAAGGGATGCAGTACTGCGGTTCCAATAGTATATGCGACCTTGACGGCCGCCCCACGTTGAATCGGTACTGCCTGTTACTGATTCCTACTCTGCGCCCTATTCCCGGGCGAAAGCAGTCCTCACGAAAATATCAGGCCAATGGACAGGGCGACAAGACTACGTGAACGCGCCGTTGACGTATCATTCTCTCTACGCCGTCGCTGTACGCTCGCTGGCCCTGCTCAGCAGCCCGAAGTTATCCGCAAGTCCCTTATACAGCAAGGGGCTTCGCTCGGCAATAAGGTTCCGTCAGAACAAAAAATGTCCTGCACATCGCAGGTCGAATTGTGATTTGCAACGTCGCGCGCACGAGAACCTCCGTAGCGCTGGGCTACCGCTTTGCGGTCGCGGCCAGCCACGAGCCGCAGATTCTTGTGCCACATACCGTTGCTTATCAGGGACGGGACGGTTTTGGGAGTATCGCATAAGCCAGGCCACTAGTCAAGGCCGGGAAGGCCACTTATGCCCCCTCGCCTCGACCCGTCTCTCCGGCGGCTCGCCCCCTCATCGTCACAGAATTCGCCTCAAGGACGTTCCAGTGTGGCTGTCATCGGCCGCGGCCACCTCTTCCGGCGATCCCGCCGCCACGATCCGCCCACCGGCCCCTCCCCCGTCGGGCCCGAGATCGATCACCCAGTCGGCCGTCTTGACGACATCGAGCTGGTGCTCGATGACCAGCACCGTGTTGCCCTTTTCCACGAGCTTGTGCAGGACGCGGAGCAGCAGGCGTATGTCCTCGAAGTGAAGGCCCGTGGTGGGCTCGTCCAGGATATAGAGCGTCCGGCCGGTGCTCCGCTTGGAGAGCTCCGTGGCCAGCTTGACGCGCTGGGCCTCGCCGCCCGAGAGGGTCGTGGCCGGCTGACCGAGGTGGATGTACCCCAGCCCCACATCGTGGAGGTAGGCGAGCTTTCGGCGAATCGCCGGCACCGGGTCGAAGAAGGAGAGCGCATCCTCCACGGTCATGTCGAGGACGTCGGCGATGCTCTTCCCCTTGTAGAGGACCTCCAGCGTCTCCCGGTTGTAGCGCTTCGCGCGACAGACGTCGCAGGGGACGTAGACGTCCGGCAGGAAGTGCATCTCGATCTTGACGAGGCCGTCGCCCCGGCAGGCCTCGCAGCGCCCGCCCTTCACGTTGAAGCTGAACCTCCCCGGCGCGTAGCCTCGGATCCGCGACTCCGGCAGCCGCGCGAACAGCTCCCGGATCGGCGTGAACAGGCCCGTGTAGGTGGCCGGGTTGGAGCGGGGGGTGCGGCCTATCGGGCTCTGATCGACGTCGATCACCTTGTCGATCTCCTCCAGTCCCTCGATCGCCTCGTGTTCTCCTGGAACCGCCTTGGCTCGGTAGAGCTCGCGCGCCATCCTGCGGTAGAGGATCTCCTCGACCAGGGTGGACTTGCCGGACCCCGAGACGCCGGTCACGCAGATGAAGAGCCCCAGCGGGAACTCGACGTCGATCTTTTGCAGGTTGTGCTCTCGCGCTCCCCGGATGACCAACCTCGGCCGTCCGTCCGGTGAGCGTCGCCGCTCGGGAACCGGGATGCTGCGGTCGCCGCGAAGGTAGGCACCCGTCAACGACTGCTCGTGGCCCAGCAGATCCTCCACCGTCCCCGAGACGATGACTTCGCCGCCGTGCCGGCCGGCGCCGGGCCCCATGTCCACGACGTGGTCGGCGGAGCGGATCGTCTCCTCGTCGTGCTCCACGACCAGGAGTGTGTTGCCCAGATCGCGCAGGGTCTCGAGCGTGTCCAGCAGACGCCGGTTGTCGCGAGCGTGGAGGCCAATGCTCGGCTCGTCCAGGACGTAGAGCACGCCGACCAGCCGGCTGCCTATCTGGGTAGCCAGCCGGATCCGCTGGCTCTCTCCCCCTGACAGCGTCTCGGCCGCTCGCGAGAGCGTAAGATAGCCGAGCCCGACGTGCGCCATGAAGCGGAGGCGCGAGCAGACTTCCTTGAGGATCGGCACGACGACCTCGGCCGTCCGGTTCGTGGCGCGATTCAACATCGCCTCGAAGAGCTCCAGCGCCTCGTCGATCGGAAGCTCCAGCACATCGGAGATCCGCCGTTCCCCCACCGTCACTGCCAGGCTCTCGGGCCGTAGGCGGGCGCCGTCACACGCCTCGCACGGCGAGGCGACCATGTAGGCCTCGAGGGCCAGGCGCACCCTGTCGGCCTGAGCCTCCCGGTAGCGCCGCGCCGTATCGGCAACCGCTCCCTCCCAGCCGAGCTCCGGATCGCCCTCCAGCAAGGCCTCTCGCTGGGCGTCCTCCAGCTCGCCCCACGG
>JBDHFW010000283.1:0-4823 GCA_039590175.1 Gemmatimonadota bacterium
GGGCGTTGACCAACGGCTCTAGTCGACATGTGCCTCGGTCTCCTCGTTGTCTGCCTGCGGGTCGGACGTATCCAGGAAGTACGCCCCGCACGCCAGCTTGAGCATCGGCGTCGCGAGCGACGCCTCGACCTCCAGGTACTGCGCCAGGTCACAGACCTGGTTGACGATGTCCCGCGGATGGCAGGCGCGGGCGTAGATGCCGTGGGGTTCGTAGTAGTTCTCGAAGATGTAGGCGACCGCCTCGCTCTCATAAGGAATGCCGCGCGCCACGCAGCAGCGCTCGAAGATCTCCTCGTATTGCTCCCGGGTGGGATCGCCGATGAGGATCTTGTAGCGGATGCGGCGGAGGAACGCCTCTTCCACGAGCTCCGACGGGTCCAGGTTCGTCGAGAAGATCAGCAGGCACTCGAACGGTACCGGCAGCTTCGGCCCCATCGGCAGCGTGAGGAAATCCACGTTCTTCTCGAGCGGCAGCATCCAGCGGTTGAGAAGATCTCGCGGTCGCACCCTCTGACGGCCGAAGTCGTCGATGATGAAGACGCCGCCGTTCGCCTTCACCTGAGGCGGAGCGCGGAAGACGCCGCTCTGGGCGTCGAACTGCAGCTCGAGCTGATCGAGCGTAAGCTCACCTCCCACCATCACGACGGGCCGATGCACACGGATGAACCGTGGGTCGTGCCCCTTCGCCGGCTTCAGCCAGGCGTCGCCGCCGGTTTGCTCCTCCTCGAACACGGGCCGGTGATGCAGGGGATCGAACATGGAGATGACCTGGCCCTCCACCTCGATCGCGAACGGCACGTAGATCGCGCCCCCCATCATGTCGGCGATCGCCTCGGCTATAGTCGTCTTGCCGTTGCCCGCGAAGCCGTAAAGGAAGAGTGATTTACCCGAGTTCACCGCCGGACCGAGGCTGTCCATCAGCTCAGGATCTAGGACCATGTGCTTGAAGCCGTCCCGCACCATCTCCCGACTCACGCGTGCGTCCTGGACCTTCTGTTTGTCCACGACCGCCCAGTACTGGCCGAGTGGGACGGGAGCGGGACCGACGTAGCGGCTGGAGGGCAGGATCTCGCGCACGCGGCTCCGGCCTTCGCCGGTCAGATCGAAGAAGTAGCCGCGGCGTCCGACGCCCTGGGTTGAACGCACCTCCACGAACCGTCTCTGCTGGAGGGTCAGCAGCTCGTCGTCCAGGATGTGGAAGGGCAGCCTGATGAACTCCTCAAGCTGGGCCCCGGTTCGGGCTCCCTGCTGATTCAGCGTGCGCAGGAGAAGGTCCGAGAGGGCCGCCGACGTGAGGGCGGTGTCCTCGAGAGATTCTGGAACCGGTGGAGCGGCGTCGGGCCCTTCCCCGGAACGGGATGGCGCCCCACGTAGAGCCGCGGGCTGAGCCGTCCGCCGCAACCCGGTCGTTTCTTCGTAGGTCTGTTCATTTTACTTTCGTGAAGAGGTCGACGATGTGGAAGACGGCGGGGCCGAGGATCACGACGAACATCGCCGGGAAGATGAACAGGACGAGCGGGAAGATCATTTTGATCGTGGTCTTCGCCGCCGCCTCCTCGGCCCGCTGCCTACGGGCGGTTCGGAGGTTGTCGGCCTGAACGCGCAATGCCTGCGCGATCGAGGTCCCGAACCGGTCGGTCTGAATGAGCATCGCCACCAGCTGGCGCAGATCGGCCACGTTGGTCCGCTCGCCCATGTTGCGCAGGGCCTCCTCGCGCGGCGTTCCGGCCCGGATTTCCAGGTTGGCGATCTGAAGCTCCTCGCTCATCGGACCGCTGAGGCTCTCCATCTCCTCCGAGACGCGAATGAGCGCCTGATTGAGACCGAGGCCCGCTTCCACGCAGATCACCATGAGATCGAGGGTGTCAGGCAGCGCCTTCTGGATGATCTTGTGCCGCTTCTTGATGCGACGCGAGAGGATCAGCCGCGGCAGCATCCATCCGGCCGCTGCGGCCATGATCGGTCCCAGCACCACCCGCCCACCGGCGACGCCCGCCAGCGGCCAGCTGACGAGGACTAGGACGAAGAGACCCGCGGCCAGCAGCACCCGGGTCCCGAGGTAGACGTAAAGCGCGCCGGGCTTTCGGTAGCCCGCGTGCAGGAGCCGGGCTCGCATGTCGCGCTCGTTCTTGATCTGCCCCATGCGCTTGCCCATGGCCTCGACCAGGGCGGCAAGACGCTCCCGCTTCTCCCTGGAGCGAGGCGATCCTTCGGTCGACCGACGCGGGCCGCGACGGGGCGAAGTTCAAGATCGCGAGAACGATCAGCGACACGGAGGCCGCGGACAGGACCATCACGAAATAGATCATTCAGATATCGATGTCGATGATTTTGCGGATGCTCAGATAGCCCAGGATCTGCAAAACGACAGCGAGGCCGAGCGCGAACCTGCCCATCGACTCCTCGAACAGGACGCTCATGTACTCGGGGCTGACCGTGAAGATGATCACCCCCATGACGATGGGCAGGACCGCGAGGAGGTAGCCGGTCAGCCGGCCCTGCGCGGTGTAGACCTTGAGCTGCCTGCGGATCTTGAACCGCTCGCGAATCGTGTAGGAGATGTTGTCGAGGATCTCGGCCAGGCTGCCCCCCGACTCACGCTGGATTCGCGAAGCGGCAGGCCGAACTTCTGCTCCTCGAACACCTGCCGGAACTCCGTGGAGACCGGATCGGGGAGCTCTTCGGCGATCACCTCCAGCCCGCTGTTCAAGGCGTGGCCGGCACGGATCGAACGGCCGAGCAGGTCGATGGCCTCGGGGAAGTGCTTCTCGAACGCGCCCACACGCCGCGTGCGCCGCCTACGGACGTAGGCGTACGGCAGGTAGGCTCCCGCGGCCGCCATGCCCAGGGGAAGCAGGGGAATCGGCACCAGGATCATGCCGGTGATCCCGAAAGCGGCGCCGATGCCGAAGGTCACGAGGAGGTACGTGCCGACGCTCCATGACATGTCGGCCTGCTCCAGCAGGTGCGCGATGTCCCGCCGCTGAGGCAGGATCGCCACGACCGCTTGGAGCCATTTGGGGTCGTCCCCATCTTCGCCGCGGAGGAGAGCCAGTGAGATCTCTCGCGATCCGCTAGACCCGAGCGTCCCCTCGGAGAGGTGCTTGATCTGATCCGCGACGGCCCGTCGCCTCCTCCACTCCTGGATCGCTTCCCAGAACAGCGCCATCGTCACGACGGCGAGAGAGACGGCGATGAAGCCGAGGATCGCTCCGGACCAGTTGCCGGGCTGGTTCATGCGCCACCTCGCACGGCGGTGAGCCTCGGATCGATCTCAGAGAAGAGCGTGCCGGCCAGGTCGATGCCGTATTGCTGCAGACGCTCGGCGCAACGCGGCCGAATGCCCGTCGCCCGAAAGCGACCCATGACGTTCCCGTCCGCATCCATGCCTTCGCGCTCGAAGAGGAAGAGGTCCTGCATCGTGATCACCTCGCCCTCCATGCCGACGATCTCCGAGATGTTCACGATCTTTCGGGTTCCGTCGGCGAGCCTGGCGACCTGAACGACGATGTCGATAGCGCTCGCGATCTGCTGCCGCATCCCCTTCTCGGGGAGCCTCAAGCCGGCCATCGAGATCATCGTCTCGAGGCGGCTGAGAGCGTCCCGCGGGCTGTTGGCGTGCAGCGTCGTCAGCGATCCATCGTGGCCGGTGTTCATGGCCTGGAGCATGTCCACGGCCTCCGCCCCTCTCACCTCGCCCACGATGATCCGGTCGGGCCGCATGCGGAGGGAGTTGATCACGAGTTGTCGCTGCGGGACCTCGCCGACGCCCTCGATGTTGGGCGGCCTCGTCTCGAGCCTGACGACGTGTGGCTGCCTGAGCTGGAGCTCGGCGGAGTCCTCGATCGTGAGGACCCTCTCGCGGGTGGGTATGAAGCTCGAAAGCACGTTGAGGAAGGTTGTCTTACCGGAGCCGGTACCGCCCGAGATCAGGACGTTGAGCCGCGAGTTGACGACCCCCTTCATGAATTCGAGCATCGGCTCGGTGAGGGTCGAGTTGCCCAGCATGTCCTCGGCCGACAGCACGTCGCGCCGGAATTTCCGGATCGAGAGGTGGGGTCCATCGATCGAGAGCGGCGGAATGATCGCGTTCACGCGGGAGCCGTCGAGAAGCCGCGCGTCCACCATCGGCGAGGAGTCGTCGATCCTCCGACCGACGGCCGACACGATCCGGTCGATCACCTGAAGAAGGTGGCGGTCGTCCTTGAAGCGGACGTCAGTGGACTCGAGCTTGCCGTTGCGCTCCACAATCACCTGATCGTGAGTGTTCACGAGGATGTCCGAGATCTCGGCATCCTTGATCAGCGGCTCCAGAGGCCCGAGCCCGAAGACCTCGTCCAAGACCTGGTCGACGAGCTCCTCCCGCTCGTGCAGGTTGAGCGGCAGCGTCTGCTCCGAGAGCAGGCCTCGAACTATCTTCTTGATCTCGAAGACGACCGAGTCCCGGTTCAGCTCCTCGATGTTCGAGAGGTTCAGACGCTCCAGTAGCTTCCGATGCACCTCCGTCTTGACTTCCTGGAAGTGCGAGTGTTCGTCGGTCCGGAGTGGTTCGCGACTCGGAGCCTCCCTCTCGGGAGCTGTCGCGGGCCGCTCCCACGGAAGGGCGTCGACCTCCACCGCGCCTCGAGGAGCATCCTCGGGCATTCCGTTCTGATCATTCATGCGCGATCGCCTCCTGCTGGGTCGCGACGACGGCCGGCATCTTCACGCCCTTGAGGGGCTTGCCGACCATGTTCTTGAGCCAATTCTTCGGGGCGTCCTTCAGGCTCTTCACGCCGGTGATCTCCGCACTCAGGGCACGGACGTCCCGCGCGAAGTCCGAT
>JBDHFW010000284.1:0-2380 GCA_039590175.1 Gemmatimonadota bacterium
TACTCGGCATCTCGTACAAGGCCAACGTGGATGACACGCGCGAGAGCCCGGCGCTGGACATACACAAGCTCCTGCGTGAGATGGGCGCCGTCGTCTCCTACCATGACCCACATGTCGCCTCGGTGAGAATCGATGGGGAGACGTTCGAGTCCGTGCCCCTGACCGCCGAACCCCTCGAGGAGGCCGACGTCGTGGTCGTCACGACCGATCACGAGGCCGTCGACTACGACCTCGTGCTGGAGAGAGCTGAAATCGTGGTCGACCCGCGAAACGCTCTCGGAGGAAGGACCGGTCGGGCCGTGATCTACCCCGTGGCGGGCCCGGCTCGCGCGGGAAGCGCTCCGCCGTTGAAGGTCGGAAGCTCGCTCTAGGGTCAGCTGCTCGCCGCGACGGTTCGGCGGTCGATCTCAAACGGTCGGCGAGAAGCGGCTACAGCCAGCCGAGCGACCTTCATGCTCAGCGAGGCGACGTGCGCGCCCGGATGAGTGAGCCGCAAACCGACGGGCCGGGCCTGGTGCATGGCGGCCAGAAAACCTGACGCGTTCGTGAACGCGGACATCTCCGTGTGCGCCCGCCCGATCTCCGACGGGAAGTGGGCATCGGAGCTCGCGGCACGCGGTAGGGCGTTGGCTCTCGCCGCGGAGTCCGCCGTCCGGTTCCATACGTTCAAGAAAGCCCTGGCGTTGAACACCTCGACGACATCCGCCACGGCAATCGCTCGTCTCAGGTGCCAGCCCGGGCGGACCGGGTACGCGTAGGGATGAGGAGCGTAAACGACGCCATCCTGATCCCTGATGCGCTCGACGACCTCTTCCAGCGGTAGGCCCATCGGGATCCGCTCGCTCAGGAAGAGCCCGATTAGCTCGGTCCAACCCCGGCAGCGGATCTCTTCTCCGACGATCACGAGGTCCGGCGCCAGCTCGCGGGCCTCCAAGGCTCCGTCGATTTGGCCATGATCCGTCACGGCTATGCGGTTGAGGCCGGCGTCGCGCGCTCGCCGCACCAGTTCCTCCGGCCTCAGGCTCGCATCGGGCGAGCGGCAGGTGTGCGCGTGCAGATCGACCCGGATGGTCTGCGTGCTGGTTCGTCGATGTGGTGTCATCTAATCCCATACATCGTAGTAACTTAGCGGCTAGAATGAGTTTGCCGGCCGACATCCGCGATTACCCGACGCGCAAGCGCCTGGACTTGGTGGCCAACTCAGCGGCGGTGGCCGCCCGGCAGTCCTGTTGAAAGGTGCAAGTCGTGGGCCTATTCGGCGGCGGCCGCCGCCGGCCGACTCGAAAGGCTAGAGGGCGATCACTCGGGGATTGGGCTGGATCAGCGTCTGACGGTCAGGCGGTCGCCGGGGTGGATCGTCGAAGAGTTCAGGTTGTTCCACCGCATGAGATCGGTCGTCGACACGCCGTGGCGACGCGCCAGAGACCACAAGGTGTCACCCCTGCGCACGGTCACGGTGGTCGGGCCGGGGGTATTTCGCGTCGTTTTTTGGCCCGATGAGCTGGCCAGGCGAGTCGGACTGCCGCTCCGCGGAACCACCAGTTTTTGGCCGATCTGGATCCGGCGCGGGTTCACGTTGCCGTTGGCGGCTCGGAGCGCGGCGACGGACGTGCCGTACCTTCTGGCGATCTGCCCCAGGGTCTGCCCCCTGGTCACGACGTGCATCAGCCAGGTGACTCGCTTGTCCGCCGGTATGCTCGCGTAGTTGACCCGGAACGCGTCCGCCCTGCCAAGGGGCACCCTGATCGTGGCCTCGCGATCCGGAGGAGTCACGTACCGCAGGTACTCGGGGTTCAGCTCGCGCATCACCTCCTCTTCGGTCTCCGCCGCCTCGGCCAACACGTCCATTGAGGTCGCGTCCGGCACCGCGGCCACATCGAACACTAGAGGCGGCTCCGCGACGATGTCCCGGAAGCCATACTTCTCGGGATTCTTGGCGATGATCGCGGCCGCGATCATCTTCGGCACGTAGCTACGGGTCTCGCGCCGAAGCGAGGTTCCGCGGGTCAGATCCCAGTAGTCACGCCTGCCGGTCCTGGCGATGGCGCGACGTACGCGGCCGGATCCGGCGTTGTACGCGGCGGCCGCCAGGTACCAGGAGCCAAACTCGTCGTAAAGATCTGAGAGATGGGCGATCGCCGCATCGGTCGACTTGAAGGGATCGCGTCGCTCGTCGACCCAGTAGTCGACCTTGAGCCCGTACAGCCGGCCGGTCCCGCGGATGAACTGCCAGATCCCCACGGCGCTCGCCCGGCTGTAGGCGCGCGGGTTCATGCCGCTCTCGATGAGCGCCAGGTAAACCAGGTCCGTCGGAAGGCCTGCCGCTCTGAGCCGCTCGCGGATCATCGGACCGTACCGGCCGAGGCGCGAGAGATACGTC
>JBDHFW010000285.1:0-2367 GCA_039590175.1 Gemmatimonadota bacterium
CGCTCCAGCTCCGCCTCGCTGATCTCGCCGACGTAGCCGGCGAGGTGGGCGATGGCGCGACCGGCCGGGTAGTGGCGCCGAGGCCGCATCTCCACCACGGTGCGCGGGAAGTCCGGACGTCGCTCCTCGATCGCGGACACCTCCGCGAAGCTCGCGTCATCCCGAACGACGAGCGGCTGGTTCGGAAAGCGCCTGTACTTGGCCAGCAGGCTCTGAATCCGCTCCTCGCCCAGCTCCAGGTACGGCGCGAGCCGATCCAGCGTCGCCCTCAGCGTATCCGGGCTTCCGGGCAGCAGCGAGATCGAGTAGCCGGGGACGTTCTCGGCGACGACCCGGCCGTGGCGATCGTAGATCGTCCCTCTGGGGGCGGGCACGGTGATCGCGCGCAGGCGGTTCTCCTGCGAGCGGAGGAGGAACTCGCTGCTCCCGATCACCTGAAGCCGGAAGAAGGCGGCGAGGAGCAGCAGCAGTGCGCCCAGCAGAAGCAGGTCCGCGGCCGCCGCTCTCTTCCGTCGCTTCCCGTTCTGATTCGCTTCCGTCGTTCCGCTCCGGCGTTAGTGTACCGTCTCAGAAGTCACCCTGGCGTTCGGGGCCGATTCATTCCGCTCGGCGGCGTTGCAGCTAGCGCGACGCTCGTGCGATCAAGAGCTCCCCGAGCCCTCCCGCGACGGTGGTCAATGCGGCGTCGATCGGCGCGATCACCAAGCCCGTTGTTACGTCGAGGGAGCCGGTAAGTGCCGCGATCGACGCGTGGATTGCCCAGGTTCCGAGGAAAAGATACAGCGGCACGAAGAGGCGCGAGTCCGCGAAGATGAGGTCCCGAAAACGCGCACCCAGGTACGCGGCCATCGTGTACAGGAGAGCCGTCCATCCCCCTCCCAACGCCATCGCGTCCTCCAGGATGCCGAGGGAGAAGCCCAGGATGGCGGCACTTCCCGCCCGCAGGAAGAGCCCTCCGAGGAGCACCGCAGCGGTGAGCAGGTCGGGAGCCACCGGCCAGTCGACGAAGAGGGGACGCAGCGAGAAGTGAAGAAGGGTGAATCCCACGACGAGAACGACCGTCCTCGTCTCGGAGCTCTCCATCCGATCTACCGGGGCAGCAGGGCGACTACTCGGGCGCGGCCGGCCGGCGCCACACGAGGACGACGTTCGCCTCGTCCGGTCGCACGGACGGTTCGACCAGGTAGCTCTTCGCCCAGCCGGCGTAGACCTCCGACACGGCCCGGACGGTGCCGACGGGAATCCCGGTGGGATAGAGGCTGGACACACCGGAGGTCACGAGCAGGGAGCCCAGGGGCACATCCTCCTGGTATGGGGTGCCCTCCAGCTCCATCACCATCCGGCCGTCGTCCTCCTGCCGTGGCCGCACGATGCCAACGGCGCTGCCCGACTCGGTTCGAACGCTCACCCGGAACTCCGGATGGGTCCAGAAGTGACCGGTCGCGGTCGTGCCTCTCGCCGACCGGATGACCCCGACAACTCCGTCTCCGGCCAAGACGCCGACCGGTGACTCCACGCCGTCGAGCCGGCCCCTGGCCACCAGGAAGGCGTGCGAGTCTCCGATGTGCGGGCGGCCGGGAACGATGTCCGCGAGGATGAAGCCGCCAGGATCGAGCCCACCGAGCCCGAGCAGCCGCCGCAGCTGACCCACATCGGCGGCCACGCGCCGGGCCGCGGCCAGCTCGGCGGCGAGAGAGTCTCGCTGGCTCGCCAGCTCCCTCGTGCTTCTCACCGTCACGGCATGCTCCTCGAAGGCCCTGTGAAGCATGAGAAACGGATAGAGCACGCTCGCTCTAATATACTGCGATATAACTATTTGGCGTTCATGACCGATCGTCGCGAAACCCAGCGCCAGCGTCACGAGCGCGACGAGGATCGCGAAATCCCGACCCCGCGAAGGGCGATCTGTGGGAACGTATCGCAGGGATCGCGTCATCTCGCTTCGTAAGATGAGGTTAGGTGACGAGCACGCCCCGATAGCGTGAGAGGTCGTCCAGGATCCGCCCCGTGCCGCGCACCACGCAGGTGAGCGGTTCTTCGTCCACGTGGATCGGCAGCCCGGTTTCCTCTCGCAGGAGGATGTCCAACCCGCGCACCAGGGCTCCGCCACCGGTCATGACGATCCCCCGGTCCACGATGTCCGAGGCCAGCTCCGGGGGCGTGATCTCGAGCGCTCTCCGAACGGCGCCGACGATCGCCTGGATCGGCTCCTGCATGCACTCTCGAATCTCCGCCGAATGGACGCGCACCGTCTTCGGGATTCCCGAGACGAGATCGCGTCCCTTCACCACCATCTCGCGCTCTTCGTCCGTGGGATAGGCGGAGCCGATCTGGATCTTGATCGCCTCGGCCGTCGGCTCTCCGATG
>JBDHFW010000286.1:0-2686 GCA_039590175.1 Gemmatimonadota bacterium
ACTCACGTTGACGACTGGGTGCCACAGCAGCTAGTCACCGCCACCGGACCGAACCCGCTCCCGCAGTGAAGAAAGCTGCTGCCGTACGCAAGCGACGTAGCTGATCTCGGCCCCTCAGCCGAGGCGGGCGTCCGGTAGCGCATAACCGGCATCTGTCCCGCTCGCCGGGAGCACATAAGTGCCGTTATGTGCTCTTTGGTCTGTAGTCTCCACACACCCTGGCACGCACTGTCGAGCAGGCAGGGCCGGAAGCCCCCCATGGAGAAGGACCGCGATCGCGTGGTCTATACCTTATAATCCTACGCGGATCCCGCGCAGACCTCGCCCAGAAAGTCCGCCCAGTTGGGCGCGAGTCGCCGCAAGCCACGACTCTAAGTAGATTAGCTACAAATAGTTAGCCGGGGTGGCGGAAAGGCAGACGCGAGGGACTTAAGAATCCTACCAGAAGGTCACTCAGACCGCACTAGGCGTACTCCATAAGGCTTCCGAGGACGCCAGGTGACCCTAGACGACCCTAGGTGACCCCCGGTTTTGTTACCCATAAGTTACCGAGCGCCGCAGATTCGCTGTTCTCACCACCTAAGTTCGCCCAGTTTCTTCGCCCAGTCGCGAACAGACAACCGCCGCAGCTCATCGGCGCGAGAGACAGCAGGACATCCTGTGCTTACTGAATCGTCGCCGTCCCCGTTGGAAAAGCGCCCGCGTTGTTGGCCGCCTCATACGTGATCCCTGTCGATCCATCCGCGGGAATCGCACCGACGAGTGGCTTCAGCGTGAACGGGAGCTCCGAGTCGTCCGGAGAAGGTTCAATCGAGATGACACCTGTCATGCCCGCCAGATCCGTGGGAAACTCGAGGCCGTTCGGCGCGTTCACGAGGAAGTCCTCGCCAGGGAAAGGAGGTCCTGCCAACGGACCGCTGAAGGGTGCGGCGAAATCCGAACCAGTTGCGGACACGAAGGTGCCGGTGGTGACCGGTGTCCCGTCGATGACCGCCCAACCCTCGTACGCCCATCCGTCGGGCAGCGTCGGAAGTGAGAGGCCCGCCGCGGGGTTGCCCGTTGCCAGGCTCAGGAACCAGATGCCGCTGTTCTCGTTGTCCTCCACGGCGTCGGTCGGCGTCGCCAGGATGTAAGAGCCCGTCGCCGTGGTGAAGTCGTCAGCCAGCGCCTGCGGGGCGCCCACCGTGAGGTCTGCGGCCAGCGACGACACATCACCAGCCAGCACGTGCGTTGCCGCTGGATCGTCATCGATATCCCCGGCCGGCTCAATGGTTATCACGATCGCGCTGGTATTGCCGAGGTTCGCACCCGTCTGGAACGCACCTCCAGGAATCTCGGTGCCGTCCAGGTCCACCAGGACGCCAGAAGCGTCAAGATTGAACTTGCCCGTCGTCACGGCGGCGCCATCGATGATTGCCCAGCCTTCGTAGTGGAAACCGTTGCTCAAGGGCTCAAGTCCCTGAAAACTCAACACAACCGTTTCCGGATCCGGATCCGGTGGCTCAACCAGGTCATCCCCGCACGCCACGAGGGCGAACACAGCGGCGAGCAACAAGCTGCCGGCAATCCCTCTGTTCATCACTTCCTCCAGTTCTCCGTGGTAGCGACAACGTAGAGACAACAGCTGGATGTCCTGGCCGGTTCCCGTTTGCGATCACCGTACACCCGGGCACGCGCAGAAGGGTCAGACTGGCCCACCGCCGTCTGAATGTGCCTTTCTGTATCCGAAGAGTATCAGGAGAAGCCGCTCGCGACGAGGAGGCGACGGGTCTTTCCGTCGATTCCCGCGCGCCCGGGCCCCGAAGGAACCGTCCCTGCGTCTTGAAGCGTGGTGTCTCCTCCCCCGTCAGTCCTTCCAAGGCTTCGTCAATCCCGAGAAAACAAGCAGCGATAGGATCGGTATCCGTTTCATGGCAGAACCGCCTCCAAGCCGGGGTCGGCTACCCCGGCCAATAGCGTCCTTCTTCGGGCACAGACGCGGGAGGGCCGCAGCGTGCTTATCGCTCGGACGCCACTGTCGATCACCTGCGATTCTGCTTGGAGATCAGCGATCCGGTCGGGCAGGCGTCCTACGCGGGGCGTCTGCTCGGGCAGTCGCAGACCACCGAGCAGCTTTGGCAGCGTCTACACCCTCAGACTACACCACTTTCAGATAGCAGTGGCCAGGAAGTAGTATCCAGCCGCGGTTTCTGGCTGGAGCTCAAGAAGCCTGAGCAACCTCGGGTCAGAAGGCAAGATCGCGAGGCCCCCTGGGCCGTTACGCCCTCACGGGCTGAGGCCGAGATCGGCCAGGATCGTCAGAAAGGGTAGCGTCTCGCGCAGCGGCGCGAGCTCCGGGCGTGTCTTGAGCGTCGTGAGGTACGTGCCGCGCCGCCGCCTCTGCAAACGCCGCAAACTCTCGCGGGTCACGAGCGCCCAGCTCGGCATACCGCTCCAAGGCGTCCGCTGCGTCGCCCGCCCGGTCCTCGAGGAGGAAGAGCAATCCGAGATCGAGCCACGCCGACGCCTCGTTGGGATTCAGGCGCAGGATCTCTTGGCCCGCGCCGATGGCATCGGCGTACCGAGCATTGGCCCGAAGCACGCGGAGAAGTTGGCTCCACGCCGCCGGCGACAGTGGGTCTCGGTCCACCGCGACCCGCGCGTGCGCCAGGCCGTCGCCGACTCGCCCGACCGCGATGAGAAACGC
>JBDHFW010000287.1:0-4109 GCA_039590175.1 Gemmatimonadota bacterium
TCGGCTTCTATCCGGCAACTCCCGAACAGCTGGTCAACGCCTGTCTCTCCGCAGGCTTTCGCTCGGTCTTCTTCGACAACCTCGGCGACGAGCTGGTCGCCGCCGAGTACCTTCGACTCTGGAAGGAGCATGAGGGGCCGGGTACGTGGATTCGCTCGACGAGTCCGATCGTCGTCGACTATGTGCGGGCGAAATACCCGGAGCTCGTGCCCTATCTAGCCCCCGTCGTCACGCCAACGATTGCCCTGGCCCGCTTCCTTCGACACGCCTTCGGAGACTCGCCTATCGTGTACGCGGGCGTGCACTCGGCGGGACCGCAGGGGGCCGACGAGGTCGAAGCCTCGCTGTCCCTGGCCGAGCTCGACCATTTGTTCGAGGAGCGAGACGCAACGCCTACCGACCAGCCTCAAACCCTCAATGTCGTTCCACCGGAGACCCGACGTCACCTGTCGGCGGCCGGGGGATTGCCACGCGCGATGCTGGACGAACAGCGCCTCTCATCGCGCACTCTTATGAAGCTCCGGGGCCTCCATTCCCTCGAGGCCGTCGCCTGGGCAATAAAGGAAGGTAAGGTTTTGGGCTTTATCGACATCCTTCCTTTTGAGGGAGCTCTCGATCATCCCGGCTTGGGTCCGCACGACCAACTCTTCTGGCGCCGAGGCATCGTTGAGCTCACCGAGCGAAACAGGGCCCTCGCGCCAGTCATCGAGCGGCCTGCAGGTGTAGACCTTTCCGCGACTTATGAGCCAAGAGCGGCGCTTCCCGCTCTTCAGGAGGCCAGCGTCCAGGCCGTGCTGGACCAGATCGGTACGGCTCCTGGAGGCGAGCCCTGGGACTGCGGCGCTTGCGGCCATATGACCTGTACAGCGTTCGCGGCGGCCGTCGCTCGGGAACGAGCTACCCTCACGATCTGCCCGTACTACATGATTCGTCAGTACGAGGGCATGGCGCGCGACGCCGCGCACGATGCTCTCACGGATCTTTACAGCTATCGGGCCTTACAAGACCGACTCGGAGAAGAGGTGGCGCGAGCCAATCGAACAGGCTCGACGCTCGCGATGCTCTTCCTGGACCTCGACGGCTTCAAGGAGGCGAATGACCAATACGGGCACCAGGCCGGCAACGACGTACTGCGCTCCGTGGCCGACGCCATCCGAGACAGCATCCGGTCGACGGACGTGGCGGCTCGCTTCGGAGGCGACGAGTTTGTCGTGCTCCTCGTGAACGCCGAGCTCGAAGGCGTCGAGCGCGTGGCCGACGAGATCCGTGACCGTATCTCGAAGATCGCCCTACCTGCGCCCAACGGCACCGTAGGAGTTACGGTAAGTGTTGGGATCGCGTATCATATCGGGGCTCGCGACACCGTGTTGGCTGCCGACGACCTGCTCGCTGAGGCCGACGCAGCCGTCTACATCGCGAAGGCCCAGGGTGGCAACAGAATCCATCCGGTCCGCAGAGGGGAGTACGCTCGATGATGCCTGATGGCCCGGAGGCTATGGAAGACGTAACCGAGTTCGATCCGTGGGGCCTGCGGCGCATCGAGCATCTTCTCTCCGGCCTCGAGGGCGTGGACGCGATCAAGCTCGTACCGGACGGAAGAGGGGGGATCGAGGAGATCCATGTGCTCTCGAGCTCCGGCCCCGGTGCGAAGCAGATCGTCCGCAACATCGAATCCGCGCTCATGGCCGAGTTCAGCATGGAAATCGACCACAGGACAATCTCCGTGGCGCAGGTTCAAGAGCCCGACATTCCTCGGGCGGAGCCAAAGCCGGTTCATTCACCGGCGCCCGCCGCGGCCGTTGCCGAGACGGGTGGCAGGGAGGTGTTACTCGAGACCTTCGACATCGAGCGACGGGGCGGGCAGGCGATCTGCCGCGTCAAGCTCCACAAAGGGGAATCAGAGCACGTCGGCGAGGCGGAAGGCGCGGACTATGCAACTGTACGCCTCGAGGTAGCAGCCAGCGCCGTGCTACGGGCCCTGGAAGAAGCGCACGATTCCAGGGTGCGATTCGTCATTTCGGACGTGTCGAGCACACAGGTTGCCGGCCAACCTCTTGTGATCGCTCTTGTTAGGGCGTTCGCAGGTAGGCGGTCGACGGCCTTGCCCGGCGTGAGTCGAGTGCACGATTCGCTCGAAGAAGCGGCGATACTGGCGTGCCTGGACGCGACCAACCGATGGGTTGGGGCGTCCCGTTGAGGCTTTCTGCGCCTTCACTAGCGCAGTTTGCCTTGCGCCGGCGGGTCCTGAGTCCTCTTTTGAGAGGCCTTTCAATTGTCCCGCCTAAACAGGAGATGGCTGAATAGACTCATTCTGCTGACAACGGAGTAGCGAACGCCCGACGAAGCGCAACCTCTTAGCGAAACGGTTGCGACTTCTCACGAAAGGAGGTGGCAGTCATGCAGCTCTGGGCTCTAATTGCTTTATTCGCCGGTAAGCTAGACTGGTAAATGGCTTGGATTGGGGGTTTTATCTTGGTATGATGCCTTTGCCCAGCAGAGTCAGAGTAACGATCCTACTCACCATAGCGGTGGCCGGTGGCTTCGCTGCCGCACTCGCTGTCTGGTTTCCTCCCCCAATTAGCACCCCATGGCTAGTCGCGTTTGGCACGCTAATGGGTCTAGCCATCTTCGCTTCGATGCTGGATCTCCGCATCACGGAGGGCGGAACTACGACCTCGATGGACTTCCTTCCCCAGCTCGGCTCGCTTCTCCTGCTGGGGCCGGTCGCAGCGATTAGCCTGACTACGATCACCATGCTGTTCAAGCAGTTCGTCTTGCAGCGGAAGCCCGTCTATAAGGCAGCGTTCAATACAGCGCAGACAGTGTTTGCGCTTGGCGCCGCGGGGTTGACATACAAGTGGTTTGGAGGGGAGTTCAGCCTGGAGTCGCTGCCCTTCAATCAGTCGTTCCCCGCGTTCATGTTGGCCGCTGCTGTGTTTTTCGGAGTCAATTCGGCGGCTGTTTCCTACGTAGTCTCTGCCACCCGGGAAGAAGGTTTCCTTAGGACTTGGAGGGACCTAACCGGCGGCATAATCATCTTCGATCTAGCTATCAGCCCGCTCGCGTACCTCGTGCATGTGTTGTACGCACTTTGGGGTCCGGTGGCACTGCTACTAAGCGTGATCCCGTTGATCGGCCTTCGTTACAGCTACGGAGTCAACCTGCAGCTCAAGCAGCTCAACCGAGACTTGCTCAGGGTGCTTGTGAAAACCATTGAAGCTCGGAACCCATATACGTCTGGACATTCAATTCGGGTGGCCGAGCGATCTCGTCAGATGGCCGAAGCGATGAGACTCCCCCCGGGGCAGACTCAGCTCATAGAAACGGGCGCTCTACTACACGATATTGGCAAGATCGACATGGCCTACGGAGAGATCCTAAGGCAAGCAGGTCCGCTCACCCCCAAGCAACGCGAGCTCATCCGAGAACATCCAGACAAAGGGGTTGAAATCGTCGGTTCGGTTCGGAGCGTTTCGAAGGAAGTGCTGAACTGCATCCGGCACCACCACGAGTGGTACGACGGCAGCGGTTACCCGACCGGGATATCTGGCGAGGAAATCCCGCTCGGCGCCCGGATAATCATGATCGCGGACTCGGTCGATGCGATGGCTACTGATCGTCCGTACCGTTCTGCGCTCACGGTAGAGAAAATCCGACAGGAGCTAGTTGACAACCAGGGCACCCAATTCGACCCAAAGGTGGTTGCTGCGGCGCTTCGATGCGGAATCCTCGATGAACTCCAGGCGCGAAGCCCATCTCGGCTCGTGGAAGACAGCCTCCAGGAAGCTCTCAGCGTCTCCTAGTGCAGCTTCTCGGGTATCTTGGCTTGAGCCAAAGATAACCACCGCGATGAGAAGTGGACGAACCAGCCAAGCCGAGCATCCTTCAGTCGCCTGATAGTTACGGTGGCCCCCGTGTCTCGGGCGTGGTTACCATTTGATAAGAGCCTACCCAACCATAGTAGTTTCAAATGGCTGCCGAGATTGAGGTCGCGCTGAGCATTGGCCGCGTCGAAGAGCTGTTGTCTAGCCTCGTCGGGTTTCGACAAAGCAGTCATATAGGCTCGCAACCAAGCGATCTTGAAACGTTCTTGAACGCCTCGGAGCTCA
>JBDHFW010000288.1:0-2337 GCA_039590175.1 Gemmatimonadota bacterium
TGCCAGGGCTGGCGGTTGGCGCCGTTCGGGGCCGTTCCCGCCGCTCGAAGGCAATCCTCGATCACCTCTCTCGGCACGGCCCGGTCCGAGAAGTGGCGGACCGTCCGGCGCCTCCGCATCTCCGCGGCGAAGTCGGCGGCGCGCCGCCGCATCTCATCGGGCGGGTATTCCCGGTATTCCTCAAGAGGACGAAAGCCGGGTATGTTTGTCTCCATGTTTGCCATCGATCCTCTCGCGATCGTTGCGATCGTCGCCGGGCTGCTGAGCTTCGCCTTCCTGCTGGTCGGGCTCGCCTTCGTCCGCAAGCGTCGCGCTCTCGGCGCCACGCTCGGCCTTCTGGTCGCGACCCTGCTCCTCTCCCTGGCCGCCCTGTTCGCCACGTTCGCCGTTGCCACCCAGGGCTACCGCGCGCTGACCCGCGAACAGATCGCGGTCCTGGTCGCCACCGAGCCGGTCGGGGAGCAGCAGTTCAGCGCGCGTTTCGTCTTCCCGGACGGCCGCGAGGAGACCTTTACGCTCGCGGGCGACGAGCTCTACGTCGATGCCTACATCCTGAAGTGGAAGCCGCTGCTCAATCTTCTGGGCTTCCACACCACCTACGAGCTGGACCGCGTGGCGGGCCGTTACTCGGATCTGGACGAAGAGCGCGCCGAGCCCCGAACCATCTACACGCTGGCGGCGCCCAAGCCGTTCAACCTCTTCGACCTGCGGCGTCGCTATCCGCCGCTCTTCGCTCCGTTCGTCGACGCCGAGTACGGATCCGCCACCTTCGTCGAGGTCGAAGAAGCCGCGGAGCTCGAGGTGCGCGTCTCGACGAGCGGTCTCCTCATCCGGGAGCGACCGGAGAGCAGCGGCTGAGCGCCACTAGGAGCTCACTCGCAGCTTGAAGCGCTGAATCTTGCCGGTCGCGGTCTTCGGCAATTCAGTCACGAACTCGATCCAGCGCGGTCGCTTGTAGGCAGCCATCCCTCGGGCGCAGTGCGCTATGAGCTCCTCTGCCAACACGGCGGACGGCTCGGAATCGGGCGCCGCGACCACCCAGGCCTTCGGCTTGATCAGATCATCCGCGTCCGGCATCCCCACGACCGCGCACTCGATGACGGCAGGATGACCGGCCAGGGTGCTCTCGACCTCGACGGGCGAGACCCAGATCCCGCCCACCTTGAGCATGTCGTCCGCCCGGCCGGCGTGCCAATAGTAACCATCCTCGTCCACGTGGTACTTGTCGCCCGTCAGGACCCAGCCGCCGACGAAGGTCTCCCGCGTGAGCGCCTCCTGGTTCAGATAGAACGGGGCCGCGGTCTCTCCCTTCACCCAGAGATGGCCGATCGCTCCCTGCTCCACGGGGCGGCCGTCATCGTCCAGCATCCTGGTCTTGTAGCCCTCCACCGGCCTGCCGCTGCTTCCGGGCCTGACCTCACCCGGCCGGTTCGAGATGAAGATGTGGAACAGCTCGGTCGAGCCGATGCCGTCGATGATCTCGAGGCCCGTCGCCGCCTTCCACGCGTGCCACACGGGGGCCGGCAGGGCCTCGCCTGCCGAGACGCAGAGGCGAAGCGACGACAGGTCGTGGCTGCCCGTGAGATCCGGCACCGCCAGCATGGCGGCGTACCCGGTGGGAGCGTTGCAGAAGACGGTCGGCCGGTGGCGCTCGATGAGGCCGAGAACAGCCGTCGTGTCACGCGCCGGGCCGGGATTGAGGACCGTGCCGGCGCCCACGGCCCAGGGAAAGAGCAGTCCGCCGCCCAATCCGTAGGTGAAGAAGAGCTTCGCGTTGGAGTAGGCGACGTCCTCCTCGCGAAGACCCAGGCAGCGGACGCCCCAAAGCTCGGCGCAGAGAGCCAGGTCCTTGTGGGCGTGCGGAATCCCCTTCGGGGTGCCGGTCGTGCCGCTCGAGTAGTTGAGGGTCGCGATGTCCTCGCGGAGCGTGGACGAGGGGTCCAGGTCCAGCGAGACGGCGGCGATCCAGGCCTCGTAGTCGTGGACGGGGAGCCGCTTGCCGAGATTCGCTGCGTCGCCCACGGCATCGTCGCCCACGGTATCTGCGGCCTCGGCGTTTCCGGCTTCGATGTCCGCGTCTTCCGTGCCCTCGCCGACCTGGCCCCCGCCGATCACGACGTGCTCGAGGTCCGGCAGTCCGCCTTCGGCAGCGCCGCCCGAGTGGAGAGCGTCCGCGGCGGCTCTCCCGAGGCCTTCGTGCGTGATCAACACGCGGGCTTCGCCGTCCGCCAGCATGTAGGCGTGCTCCGTGGGCGTGAGCAGTGTGTTAATGCCGAGGGCGATGCCCCCCGCCTTCAGGGTGCCGAAGAAGCAAGCCGGCCACTCCGGCAGATCGGG
>JBDHFW010000289.1:0-2657 GCA_039590175.1 Gemmatimonadota bacterium
GGCCGCGAAGAGCACGATGAAGGCGAGCGCGCCGACGAGCATGGCGCCCGAGAGATGGGGCTCGAGCAGGATGAGGAGGCAGACGGGCCCGATCACGAGTAGAAACGGCACCAGACCGTAGCGCAGGCTGCGCAGTCGTTCCTGTTTCTTGACCGCCAGCGCCGCGGTCCAGATGACGATGGCGATCTTGGCGAGCTCGGACGGCTGGATCGTCACGCCGAGCATCAGCCACCGCCGGGCGCCGTTGATCCTCGGCGCGATCGCCTCGGTGCCGGGCAGGATGATGATGATGAGCAGCGCGACCGTGGCCGCGAGCAGCGGCCAGGCCAGGTGCCGGTACACTCGATAGTCGACGAAGCTGGCCGCCAGGAGAGCCGCGAGGCCTACGAGGGCCCGTGCCGCCTGCTGGACCAGGTAGTAGCTGTCCGGCAGGCCCTCCGACTGGGCGGTGAACGAGCTGGCGCTGTAGACGCTCAGCAGCCCGAAGCCGACCAGGGCCAGATCCAGCGTCGTGAGCGCTCCGGCCTTCCGAGCCCCTGGGGTGCGGACGCCCGCCCAGCGGGATCCAAGAGCGGCGGCGAGTCGGCTCATTCCGCTCCCCCCTCTCGCGCCAGCGCCTCGACGGCCCCCCGGAACGCCCGTCCGCGCTCCTCGTAGTTGAGGAACATGTCGAAGCTGGAGCAGGCCGGGGAAAAGAGAACCACGTCGCCGCGCCGGGCCAGCGCGCTCGCGGCGCGCACCGCCGATTCGAGACCTCCCTCCACGTGGATCGGGACGGAGCCGTTGAGGTCCGCCACCACCTGCGGAGCGGCCTCCCCGAAGGCCACCACACCGGCAGAGTGCTCCAACCAGGGAATCAGAGGCAGGAAGGGCTCGCCCTTGTGGCGCCCGCCCAGGATCAGAACGATCGGACGCTCGAAGGCCTGAAGCGCGACCAGCGTGGCCGCGACGTTCGTCGCCTTGGAGTCGTTGACCCAGAGCACCCCTTCGATGGTGGCGATCGGCTCCAGCCGGTGCGGCAGTCCTCGAAACTCCGAGAGAGCGCGCCCGATGGAGTCGCCATCACATCCGGCGAGAGCGGCGACCAGTCCGGCCGCGAGCGCGTTCGCCACGTTGTGTCCCCCGAGGATCCGCAGCTCCTCGGCGGACAGCCAGGCCTCGTCCCGCCCGGGGAGGACGAGGCGAAGCAATCCATCCCCACCCAGATACGCTCCCCGCTCGACCGGGCCCGACGTCGACGTCAGGTAGCTCGTTCCCTCGGCCCCTCTCGCCAGCTCGATCACGTCCGCATCGTCCGCGTTCAGGACCCAACGGCTCTCGGCGCTAGCGTTGCGGAAGAGGCGCTTCTTGTCCGCGAAGTAGCTGGAGACGTCGCGGTACCGATCGAGGTGGTCGGGTGCGAGGTTGAGGAGCAGGCCGATGTCCGACGTAAAGGCATCGGTATCGGCGAGCTGGAAGGAGCTCAGCTCCACGACGACCCAGTCGGGCTGCTCCTCCCGCAGCGCGATCTCGCAGAGCGGAGTGCCGATGTTGCCGCCCGCCAGGGCGTTCAGTCCGCCGGCCTGAAGGATCTGCTCGCACAGCGCGGTCGTCGTGGTCTTGCCGTTGGTTCCGGTGATGCCGATGACCCGTGAGGTGAGGTCGCGGTAGGCGAGTTCGACCTCCGCGACGCACGGCGTGCCGGCATCGCGCAGCTCTCGCCGGACTTCGGCCGACGGGGGGATGCCGGGACTCACCACCACGAGGTCGGAGGCGCATACTCGGCCGAGATCGTGCCGGCCGGCCTCGGCCTCGATCTTCTCCGCGCCCAGCTCCGCTGCCGCCGCTTCCTGAAGCTCCCCGGCCGAGACGTCGCTGGCGTACACCTCGGCCCCGTGAGCCTTCGCCAATCGCGCCGCGGCGACGCCCGATGCCCCGAGTCCGAGCACGGCCACCACGTCTCCGGGGCGGACGAGCGGCTCCTTGGGTTTCCGCGCGCCGAAATCGAAGGTCTCGAGAGGAATCAAAGTCGCACCCGGCACGCTCATCGAATCTTCAAGGTGGCCAGACTGACCAGCGAACAGAGGATGGCGAGGATGTAGAAGCGCACGACGACTCTTGTCTCCGGCCAACCCGACTTCTCGAAGTGGTGATGCAGCGGGGCCATCCTGAACAGCCTTCGGCCGGTCCCCGTGCGCCACCGGGTGAACTTGAACCAGCCGGTCTGCAGCAGGACGGACACGGCCTCGGCCACGAAGACGCCGCCGACCAGCACGAGCAGGAACTCGGACTTGAGGAGCACGGCCGTCACGCCCAGCGCCCCGCCAAGGGCGAGCGCGCCCGTATCTCCCATGAACACGTCGGCCGGTGGCGCATTGAACCAGAGGAAGCCGATCGCGGCCCCGGTGATCGCCGCGCAGAAGACCCCCAGCTCGCCGGCGCCGGGGAGGTAAAAGGTGCCGAGATACGCCGACGTGTCGACGCGGCCGATCACGTAGGCGAAGAGCCCGAAGGTGAGCGCCGCGATTCCGCTCAGGCCCGCGGCCAGGCCGTCCAGACCGTCAGCCAGGTTCACGCCGTTCGAGCTTCCGGTGACGACGAGGGCGACGAAGAGCGGATAGAGCGGGGCCCAGAACACGACGTAGTAGTCCTTGAAGAAGGGCAACATCGTGTGCGTC
>JBDHFW010000290.1:0-2417 GCA_039590175.1 Gemmatimonadota bacterium
TGAAATACCTGCTCAACTGGCGTGTCCACGAGGACAAGCGCCACGAAGCCTTGAAGGCCTTCTCCGCGATGACCGCCGAGGACGATAGGGTTGACATAGGCGACAACATCACGCTGATCGGCCGATGGCATGATCTGGTAGCGTTCGAAGGCTTGGCGATCTGTGAAACCGACGATCCGACGGCCGTCTCGAACTGGATCCTCAACTGGAACCACATCCTCGATTGCGATGTGACGCCCGTCCTCGAAGACGCGGAGGCTCGCGCCGTCGGAAGGGCGAAGCTCGGCGGCTGAAGACGGCCGGCCTGCGCCGATCAGGCGGCCTGGACGCCGCATGGACAAGTCGTGTGAACGTCGGAAGCCCCGGGACCCGGGGCTTCCGTGCATCTGCCTACGGTCGAGCTGGCCAGCCCTCGAGTCACGTCTCTTTGGATCGCTTCGACCACTGCCACAGGCCGGCGGTGACCTCGCCGGGCAACCGATGTCCGAGCTGACGGGCGAGCATGACGATCTGTCCGCGGTGGTGGCCTTCGTGGGCTACGTGGTAGGCCATGAAGTGCACGACGTCGGGGGGGAAGCCGGATAGCTTGCCGCCTCGGTCGACCCCGAGCTCGAGGAGCTGAACGATGCCTCGACTGCTTCGCTCCAGAGCGGGAAGGAGCTGCCGACGCGTCACGCGGTGACGATCGACGGGGAGAGGGGCCGCGATGCCGTGCTTTCTCCCCAGCATCTTGATCCACGTGCAGCGGCAGTTGTGGATGTGGCCGGCGATCATGCGGACAGTGCGACGCGGAGCGCCGGGCACCTGCTCGGACCATACCTCATCAGGGAGGTTCTCGAAGAGGAAGGCCGTCACGCGGCTGTTCGTGCGCCACGTGTCGACGAGTGCGCGTCGCAGCTCGATAGTGGACATGGTACCTCCGTTGCCCCCGATTCAGCCCGATCATCGTAGACGCTCAATGCTTGCCCGCCATCTGGCGTCTGGACAAGTTCACCGCGGCCGTCCACCCTCGAGAACGACGTGGAGCGTACATGACCGGTCTGAAGAACCTCGTCAACGAGGCCCACCGGCGCTCGCTGTGGCAGGTTCTTGGAATCTACCTCGTCGCCTCTTGGTTGGTGTTTCAGGTGGTTCAGACGCTCACCGAGGGGCTCGGTCTCCCCGATTGGGTGCCTCCGTTCGCCCTCATTCTTCTCCTGATCGGCCTCCCGATCGTCGTGGCTACGGCGTTCGTGCAGGAAGGAGGGCCCACCGCGGGCACCAAGGCCGAGGTTCCGGCCGACGGTGCAGCCACGATCGAAGGTGCGGCGGGCGGGGAAAGTGCGGCTCCGCACGGGGATGTCCCGCCGCCGTTGCCGAGTCCGGAGGTCGACACCGAGGAGCTGGGCACTCATCACTGGCTCTTCACGTGGCGCAACGCGATCCTCGGCGGCGTGCTCGGCTTCGCTCTGCTGGGGGTTCTCACCGCCGGCTATATGGCCACGCGCAGCCTCGGGATCGGGCCGGCCGCCACGCTCGTTGCCCGAGGAGTGATCGACGAGCGGGAGCCGATCCTCCTTGCGGATTTCGAATCCACCGACTCTCTCCTCGCTCGGGCGGCCACGGAGGCGTTTCGCGTGGACCTCTCCCAGTCGTCCGTGGTGGGCCTCGTGGAGCCGGGCTTCGTGGCTGGAGCTCTGGAGCGGATGGACCGGCAACCAGAGAGCGATCTCAACGTCGAGCTCGCCAGCGAGATCGCCGTTCGGGAGGGCATACAGGCCGTAATCGCCGGCGAGATCGTGCGAGCCGGCGGCGGATACGTGCTCTCCGCCCGCGTGATATCGCCCGCCGACGGCGCCTCGCTGCTCTCCCACCGGGAGACGGCGGCCGACTCGACGGAGATCATCCCGGCGATCGACGATCTCTCGAAGCGGCTGAGGGAGCGCATCGGAGAGTCGCTGGTCTCCATCCGCGGCGATCCGCCCCTGGAGCGGGTGACCACGCCCGATCTCGAGGCGCTCCGCAAGTACTCCCAGGCGATCCGGGCGATCGAGCTGGAAGGCGATGAGGCAAGGGGGATCAGCGTGCTGGAGGAGGCCGTCGCCCTGGATACCGCGTTCGCCATGGCCTACCGCAAGCTCGGCGTGGTTCTGGGGAACCGGGCGGAAGAGCGAGCTCGCGAGGTGGCTGCACTGACGAAGGCCTACGAGCACCGCGACCGATTGACCGAGCTGGAACGATACATCACGATGGGCTCGTATTTCTCGCTGGCGAACGTGAATCTCCCGCAGTCTATCGCCGCGTACCCTACTGAGACTACGGCTCTGAACAACCTCGGTGTGGCTCACGAGATCCGGCGCGACTTCAAGACTGCCGAAGAGTTCTATCTGCGCGCCGCAGAAGCAGATTCATTGACCGCGTTGTTCTCCCTGAACGTC
>JBDHFW010000291.1:0-2615 GCA_039590175.1 Gemmatimonadota bacterium
CGCGCACACCTGGCGAAGGACCCACCGCCCGAGCGGATGGATCAGGCCGCTCTGCTCAGCCAGTGTCAGAAACTCGTGCGGGAAAAGGAGACCGCGTCCAGGATGCTCCCAGCGTAGCAACGCCTCCAGCCCCACCACCCGATCGGTGTGAAGATCCATCACCGGCTGGTAGTGGACCCGAAACTCCTCGTCCTCCAGCGCCTGGCGCAGCCGACCTTGGCCGCCCGTCGCGCCGGAGAGCTCGACGGTGGTCGCGTGCCCGGCCGGCTCGAACGGGGCAGTCGGGTCCACGCTCGCGCGGTGCCGGGCCTCGTCGGCCAGTCGGCCCAGATCGGCGGAGGTCAACGCCCCGGCCTCGCTGATGGCACTCGCCACCTGAACTCTCAGCTCAACCTCCCCCCCGTCGATCATGAAAGGCACCTCGAAGGCGGCCGATATCCGCGCCGCGGCTCGCAGAACACCCGCTCCTTTCTCGACCTGCTCGAGCACCTCCTCCTGCCTCAGCGTGCCCTGCAGGCGCTTGCCAACGGCAGCCAGAAGCCGGTCTCCGGCCGCCCACCCCAGCTCCTCGTTGACGGAGAGAAAGTCCACGACGTCCACGACCAGGACGGCGACCGCCACCCTCGCCCGCCTCGCTCTAGCGAGGGCGTGCTCGAGTCGATCGAGGAGCAGCAGGTGGTTGCCGAGGCCGGTGACCGGATCGTGAAGGGCGAGGTGGGTCAGATGCTGCCGCGCCTCGAATCGCTCGGTCACATCGGCCGCGACACCGAGCCACCGGGCCGAGCCGTCGGCCGGGGCCGACATCGGCAGGCAACGCTCGGCGATCCAGCGGATCGTTCCGTCCGGGCGAACGATTCGGTACTCGAGCTCTCCCGGCGGAGTCGCCGCTTCCACGCGCCGGCGGTCCTCGGGGTGAACGGTCGCCAGGAACGGCCCAAAGCCGGCGTACAGCGGCTCCCGGCTCCGGCCCCAGACGCTCTCGAAGGCGGGGCTTACATAGACGAACCGGCCCGTCCCGGCATCCCGAATCCAGAACACCTCCCGCATCGAGTCGACCAGGTCGCCGAACCGGCGCTCGCTCTCTTCCAGTCGGTGCCTGGGAGGGCGCCTCTGGAGCACCATCAGCCTCCAGGCGAGCAGGAGCGTGATGAGGAGAGCCAGGCCGGCCAACCAGGCAACCCCACGCATGACAGGATCCTCCAGCGCCAGAAGCCGGGCCAGGCGGTCCAGCCGCGCCGTCTCGATTCCGGCGAGTGTCGCGCCGAGACGCTCGGCGGCCAGCGTTGCGCCATCGTACATCTCCAGCTGCGCCGGCATGCGGCGGAGAAACTCGGGCGCGAAGCCCGGCTCCTCGAGGAGGAGGCGCTCCTGGTCGACGTGCCAGACGGCGGCTCGGGTTCGCACATCGCTCAGCTGGGCCACGCTCTGCGCGCCCAGGCGCCGGGCCAGGGGAGCGAGCTGCAGGAGGATCGAATCCTCGCGGGCTCTCGCCTGTCCGTATCGCTCCTTGTTCCTGACGTCCCGGTCAAGCAGGTATCCGCGCACGGCGGCGGCTTCCCGGTCCAGCGTCGCGCTCAGATCCGCGCTGAGCGAGCGAGCGGGCCGGACGACCTCCTCGAGCTCGGCCCGCTCCTCCAGGACTCGCTGTTGAAGGCGTCGTGGAACGAGCGTGGTTACGAGGATGGCGGCGGCAAGGAAGAGGAGCGCGGCCAGGAGAGGGAAGATCCTGCCGAGCCGGCGCCAAGTGGCGGACGCGGCTCTACCGGCCGGCCCCATTCGATCTCCCTCGGTCATTCAACCGATGAGCACCCCAGCGCGAGAAAGCGGCAGCTTCGAGCGACTGCTGCCATCATGCGAGGCTGCATCGACTGTGGCAAGCTCGGGGGCGGACACCGCCGCTATCAGGTCAGGGCTGCGGTGAGCTCTGGTTCCCGTTACGGCCTCGGCCGTCTTGCTCGCCTTCCCGAAAGCCCTCTCGTTCGCCGGTGAATCGGATGCGCCGACCCTCGTGCGGCACGGCGATCTCCAGAACCGTGGCGGTCCCTCCGAGCAACTCGACCTCTACGGGCGACGGCGCGCCTGCCTCCGGCGGGAGGGTCGTCTCGACGACGGAGAGCACGTAGCGGCCCGGCCGGGTCGCGGAGAACTCCACGACGCCCACCTCGGTCGCGGAGGCCTCCCAGAGGTTTCCGTCCTGGTCGCGCAGTTGTACAGCTATCCCCACTGCCGCCCCCTCGTCCGGATCGCGCTGGCCATCGCCGTTCAAGTCCAGGTAGAAGGCCACACGCAGGTAAGCGGCGCGCTGCACCGGTATCTCCGCGTAGCCTGCCGGCGGCACGCTCATGAGCGGAGGCGGCAGGACATCCGGCGCGAGGCTGCTCGGGTCCACCCGGAGCTCCGAGTGCCCGGTGTTCTGCCGGAAGAAGAACCGACCTTCGACGTCCGTCACGGCTTGATCCCAGCCGTAGATGAGTCGAACCCTGGCGATCGGCGGCTCACCGGGCTCCCGGCGGCCGTTTCCGTTTCGATCCTCGAACACCACGCCGTTGACAGCCGGTGCGCGACGCACGGGATGATCCGTGGTCTCCAGCATGGGTTGTTTGACAAGAGGCCAG
>JBDHFW010000292.1:0-3666 GCA_039590175.1 Gemmatimonadota bacterium
GAAGGTGGTCACGCTGATCCATCGACCCGACTACATACCGCTGGTCACCCGCATCGGAATCGACGCCGCCGTCTCGCCTCGCCTCTCCGCCGCGAACGCGATCCTTCGCTACGTTCGCCGCGGTGGTGTCCGGACCGTCGCGACTCTCAAGGGCGCCGACGCCGAAGCCATCGAATTCGAGATTGGAGACGAGGCTCCGATCCTCCACCGCCCTCTCAGGGACGTGAGCTTCCCCAAGCACGGCGTGATCGGAGCCATCATTCGTGATGGCGAGGTGATATCGCCCCGGGGTGACGACGTGCTGCTTCCCGGCGACAGGGCGTTCGTGTTCGCCGCGCCAGCCGCCGTTCCGGAGATCGAGCGTTTGCTCGCGTGAGGCGACGCCATCTCGTTCATGTCGTCAGCCTGATCCTGTTGGCGCTGAGTGGCGCTCTAGGGCTGACCTTCGCGGTCGCCCTCGCCTATGGAGATGGTGATGCGGGAGCCTTCCTCGTGTCGAGCGCTCTCCTGGTCGTCGTCGGTCTTCTCGGCTATTGGCGCACACAACTCGAGCGAGATCTCACCGTCAGGGAAGGATACGCCGTTGTCTCGCTCGCCTGGCTCGCCGTCGGCGCCGCCGGGGCTCTGCCGTACGTGCTCTCCGGCACGATACAGTCGCCGGTAGCCGCTCTCTTCGAGTCAGTCTCCGGATTCACGACGACCGGCGCGACCGTGTTCGCCCAGATCGAGGGGCTCCCGCATGGAATCCTCTTCTGGCGCTCGCTCACCCAGTGGTTGGGCGGGATGGGCATTATCGTGCTGGGTATCGCGATCCTGCCGTTCCTGGGCGTCGGTGGCATGCAGCTCTTCAAGGCCGAGGTCCCCGGTCCGACGCCGGAGCGACTTCAGCCCAGAATCGCCCAGACGGCGAAGCTCCTCTGGTATGTGTACGGCGCGATGACCGCGGCACAGGCCGTGCTCTATCTGTTTGGCGGGATGCCGCCGTTCGAAGCGGTCACGCATGCGTTCACGACGCTATCCACGGGCGGCTTCTCCCCCCGGAACGCGTCGATCGCAGCGTACGATTCACCGTACATCCAGTACGTGACGATCCTGTTCATGTACCTGGCGGGCGTGAACTTCACGCTCCACTATCGGGCCGCCACCGGACGCCCCGGCATCTACCTTCGCGACAACGAGTGGCGCTTCTTCACGGTCCTGGCCGCCGGGGCGGCGGTGCTGGTCCTCCTCGTGATCGTGAGCAGCGGGCTCTACGGCCGGAGCGGCTTCGAGCTCGCCTTCCGGGATGCTCTCTTCCAGGTCGTGTCGATCATCTCCACGACCGGCTTCGTGTCGGCGGACTACGAGCTCTGGCCGATCCCCGGGCAGGTCGTCCTGCTCCTGTTGATGTTCGTCGGAGGGATGGCCGGTTCGACGGCGGGCGGGATCAAGACGCTCCGAGTCTATGTCCTCGCCCGGCAGGCTCTGTCGGAGCTCAGCAAGAGCCTGCACCCGCGGGCGGTAATCCTCACGCGCGTGGGCGACCGGGTCGTGAAGGAAGGCGTGCTTCTCAGGATCCTCAGCTTCGTCATCGTTTACCTGGGTATCTTCGCGCTTGGCGCGCGCCTGATGGCGATCCTCGGCCACGATCTCCCGACGTCCATCGGCGCGAGCGCGGCCAGCATCGGCAACATCGGCCCCGGAATCGGGGAGGTCGGACCCTTGGACAACTACGGGTGGATGGATCAGACGTCCCAGCTGACGCTCGTACTGCTGATGTTGGTCGGACGCCTCGAGATCTTCACCGTGCTGCTGCTCTTCCACCCCGGTCTCTGGCGACGAACTCGCTGACGGCATAGGCTCACGTTCCGCCTCTTCCGGAGCACCGCGAGCCGCGGAAGGGACGGCCGGCATTTCACAACGCACTGGACGAGAGCAAATGTCCGATCCCTCGACGCGGTCCTTCGTCCCCAAAGATCACCAGCCGCCACTTCCGAGCGACCGCTTCCTTCTCCACGCCGCTCCCTCCGACGAGGCGGTGCCGATGGACGTCATCATCGTTGGAGGTGGACCGGCCGGGCTGGCGGCCGCCATCGAGCTCGCTCGCCTGGCACGCCGGGATGCGGAGGAAGGCGGCGAGCTGGGCGAGATCGACATCGGGGTGCTGGAAAAGTCGGAAACTCTGGGAGAGCACTGCCTCTCGGGAGCCGTCGTCGTACCCGGCCCGTTCCGAGAGCTCTTCCCCGAGCTTCGGGACGAGGAGCTCCCGGAACGTCTTCACCGGTTTCCCGGCTGACGGCCTCCTGCTGGACGGAAGCCGCGTCGCCGGAGTCCGCACGACCCCAGCGGGATTGGGCCGTGACGGCGAGCCGGGCGGCGGATTCATACCGCCCACCGATCTGACGGCTCGTATCACGATCCTGGCGGAGGGCACGCGGGGTTCGCTCACTCAGGCCTACCTGGACTGGCAGGAGATCGGGGCCGATAACCCTCAGATCTTCGCCCTCGGCGTGAAGGAGCTGTGGGAGACTCCGCGACAGCCGGAGGCGGTGATTCACACGATGGGATGGCCTCTCCCTCCGGACGTCTTCGGCGGGAGCTGGATGTATCCGATGGGGGGAGACCTCGTGTCGATCGGCCTCGTGGTGGGGCTGGATTACCCCCAGCACTCGCTGGACGCACACGAGCTTCTCCAGCGGCTCAAGAGGCACCCTCTCTTCGAACAGTTCTTGGTGGGGGGAGAGCTCGCCGAATGGGGCGCCAAGACGATCCCGGAGGGCGGCTACTATGCCCTTCCGAAGCGGCTCTACGGAGAGGGCGCCCTGATCGTGGGCGATGCCGCCGGATTGGTGAACGTGCCTGCCCTGAAGGGCATCCACTACGCGGTGCTGTCGGGAATGCTCGCGGCCCGGGCGGCGTTCGAGTCCCTGAAGGATCGGTCGCGACCTCTACCGCACGAGGAACATGCGTCAGGCGTTCAAGAAGGGCCTCTACGCCGGCGGCTTCGAGGCCGCCGTGATGACGGTGACCGGGGGTGCTTTCCGGGGCAAGTTGATCCCGACGGAGGAAGATGCGGCCGAGGCTCGACAGGTGGTCGCGCCCGCCCCGTTCAGCCCGGATGGAACGCGAACCTTCAGCAAGGAGGACGCGGTCTTCCGCTCCGGCAACTCGACGCGGGACGATATCCCCACGCACCTCATTGCCGGGGAGCGAGTGCCCACCGACGTCGGGACCTTCTACGAGCGCCTTTGCCCAGCGGGAGTCTACGAGTGGAAGGGTGGCCGCCTCGTGATCAACGCTCCCAACTGCATCGACTGCAAGGCTACGGATATCCTCGGGCCGCGATGGACGCCGAGAGAGGGCGGGAGCGGACCGAGCTACAAGCGGATGTAAAGGGGAACGGGGAAGATCGCATCATGCGCGGGTCGTACCGAGCCGATCATCGAGGCTGGCTCTTCAACTTCCTGTGGCCCTTCACTCGCTACGCGTTCACCAACCTGAGCGTGATCGTTCTCGGCATCCCGCTGTTCTTCATCTTCAACCGTACTCGGATCATCGACCGAAAGCGGGTCCCGCAGCAGCGAAACACGCTGCTCCTCTCCAACCATCAGTCGATGATCGACAGCTTTCTCGTAGGGATCTGCGCGTACTTCCCCCAATCACTCGTCAAGCCGTACCTCGTCCCAT
>JBDHFW010000293.1:0-2156 GCA_039590175.1 Gemmatimonadota bacterium
ACTGCCTCGAGGCGGTATAGGCTAACTACCGGCCTTGTCCGGGGGTAGTAAAACCCGGCGGCGCCATGAGGCGTCGCGTCGGTTGAGCCAGACCCCGGACCGGCCGTCAGTCATCGGACTGGCGGCCGGTTTCTTGTGTGCCAGGCATGTCATGTCTCTGAGGTGAAAGTCCTCAACGGGCCGTGGTAACCGGAACCGGATAGCCAAGGGCAAGGGTGCCCATCGTGAGGTGGGATCTGAAGGAAGCCGGAGGCGAAACGCGGACCCGACGAACAGAAACCGGATAGAAGGCCGGCGCGATGGGGCAACCCGGCAAGGTACGGGGACGCCCGATAGTTACCCGGACATGCGCACAGGTAAATCCGGCGGGGCCCGCGGGAGAGAGGCCTGACTTACCCTGGGAGGTCTCCACGTCTGTCCAGACGATCTGGACTACCGTAGCGGCAACGCCGTGGGATGGGCGTGGAGAAGTCAGCCGAGGCCATAGTACTCGGGAGTCACCCGAGGAAGGGCCGAATCTTCTGGTGTAGGGAGCAGACCGAACGACTCGATGGGCATGGAGCGGCAGCAAGGCACGGACTACCAACTGGACCTTTTCGAGGGGCAGGGGGAGGTCGTGCACCCCATCGCGAGCGGGGAAGGCGGAACCCGACCTGCTGCGTTTGAGGAGCCGCAAGTGTCGTCGGTGTCGGGAGGGGAGCGAGCCCTGACGGCCACCTTGATGGAAAGGATTTGCGAGCCTGAGAATCTGAACCGAGCCTACAAGAAGGTGAAGGCCAACCGGGGTGCGCCGGGCGTGGATGGCATGAGCGTCATGGAGCTACGTCCCTGGTTGGAGGCGCACAGGGAGGTGTTAGTCACATCGCTGTTGGACGGGAGCTACCAGCCGCAGCCGGTGCGAGGGGCTCAGATCCCGAAGCCGAGCGGCGGGGTGCGGCAGTTGGGCATCCCGACGGTAGTGGACCGGTTGGTCCAGCAGGCGATCCTCCAGGTGCTGGACCCGCTGTTGGACCCGACCTTTTCGGAGTCGAGCTACGGATTCCGGACCGGCCGTAACGCGCATCAGGCGCTGCGGAAGGCACAGGAGTACGTGGCGGAAGGGCGGCGTGTGATTGTGGTGGACATCGATCTGGAGAAGTTCTTTGACCGGGTCAACCACGATGTGTTGATGTCGCGTCTTGCCCGAAGGATCACTGACAAACGGCTGTTGAGGATCGTTCGCCGCTTCCTCGAGGCGGGGATGATGCGAAACGGCGTTTGCGTGGAACGTTATCAGGGCACTCCGCAGGGCGGGCCGCTTTCCCCCTTACTGGCCAACCTCTTGCTGGACGAGTTGGATAGGGAGCTGGAGCGACGGGGTCATTGCTTCTGCCGTTACGCCGACGACTGTAACGTGTATGTGAGGTCGAAAGCAGCGGGCGAACGGGTGATGGCTTCGCTGATGAAGTTTCTGGAGAAGAAGCTCCGGCTGCGTGTGAACCGGACCAAGAGCGCGGTGGCGTATGTGGGAGATCGCAAATTCCTCGGCCACCGGTTGCTCGCGGGCGGCAGGCTGACCATTGCACCGGAAAGCTTGAAGCGCGTGAAGGGGCGAATCCGTGAGATCACACGCCGCAATCGCGGGGTGAGCCTCGAGCGAATGATCTCGGAACTCAACTTGTACCTGACGGGGTGGGTGACCTACTTCCGCTATGCGGAGGGACGGACTCACCTGCAACGGCTGGACGAGTGGATTCGGCGAAAACTGCGCTGTGTGAGACTCAAGCAGCGCAAGCGGGCGAAGCCCATCGCTGATTTCCTGCAGAGCCTGGGCGTGCCGGAATGGCGTGCATGGATTCTTGCAGTATCAGGGAAGGGGTGGTGGCGCATGGCCGGAAGCCCTTCGGCGGCCGAGGCCATGTCCATCCAGTGGTTCATCGATCAGGGCCTCGTGAGCCTGACCGCGAGGTACACGTCGTTACACCGCTAGAAGAAACCGCCGGATTCGCAAGAACGTCCGGTGGTGTGGGAGGACGGGGGCCGTGAGGCCCCCTCCTACCCGATTGATCCGCAGGTCGTGGTGGAGTCTCGCACCGCGCGCAGGGCGCGCGGGGTTCAGTATGAAGGCGTCTGACGACGCCTTGAGCGCCCCCTGCGCCTGTGGGGTGGAACCCCGT
>JBDHFW010000294.1:0-2151 GCA_039590175.1 Gemmatimonadota bacterium
GACGAGGCTTAGGCACCGGGCTCAGCTGTCGGATACAGCAGGTCGAGTGCGGGTACAGGTCAGGGGTCGGCCGCGCGTAGGCGCCCGAGATCCTGCGGGAAGCGGTCCAGCCCTTCCGGCTGGCCACTGATGCAAGGTGGCGACGCACTACTCAGCAGTCAAATGGCAAATGACGACGTCTTCCCACCCGAGGCACGTCAAGCTTCCGCAGAATGCCCACGATGCTTGTGGCCTTCTCGCCTGTGGTCGGCCGCGGCCCACGATGCGGCTCCTGGCAGCGTCCCTAGCTCCTCCCCGTCCCTGATCTCGTCCTCGTAGAGCCGCATCCATACGGCAAAGAATAGAGGTTCTCCCGACTTGTGGCGTCCCATCTTCCATCAAGGTTGCCTAGTCTGAGAACGTTATGAGGAAGGGGTTGCATAAGGGGGCTGTTGTGAAAGTCTCCATCGAAGTGCGCGGCGAGGTGGTTCTTGTCCGTGTCCCTCCTATCGGCGCAGGTAACGCTGGCGACTTGATCCACTTTGTACGGCCGGGCCAAGACTTCTGGGGCATGAAGTATGATCGCCTGCTCGAACTTGGCGCGGGTGAGCATGAGTTCGAGATGCCGTGGGACTCAAACGGGAATGACTCGTCCTCGTAGAACAGCACGCCGCTGCGGATGCGATGCTCCCAGTCTTGCAGGCCAGGTAAGCGATATGGCGGAACGAATCTGCATCAGTCGTGAGGGAGTGTTCGAGATCGACGGCCGCAGCTACCGGATACCAGAGTACTTTTCCACCAGGGAGATGTTGAGTTATCGAACTCTTCTGGAGCCGATCCCAGACGGCCCCGGATGGAAAAGCCTGACCGCCACGGGACGCGGTGCTGCGCACAAGTACTTCCTCTGGCGGGCGGCCGCTTGTGTGATTCCGGGCTTTCGAGCGAGCGCGCCCGAGTTCCTCTCGCTAGACGACCTGCGGGGCATCCACCGTTGGATCGCTCGGCATCGTCCCCAACTCAGGTGGACTGCCGGCCCCCCGATACGACTCCGAAAGGGATAGGGGTCAGCACCAGCGGCGACGGGCGCCGACTTTTACTACAAAGGCGTGACATGCCCGTAGTCGCTCAGCCGAAGTCAGTCGTGAGAGTAGGGGCGGTTCCTTCGGGGCCGCCCCTAGTCGCATCTGGCCCCTCCACGCTCCTGATCTCGTCCTCCGACCATACGCCGCAGAATAGAGGTTCTCCCGACTTGCGGCGGTCGGTCCTCCGTCAAGGTTGCATAAGCCTGAGGGCGTAGAAGTCCTCGAATCGCTCGGTGGTCTCAACTGCGCAGAGCATACCACTGTCCCGCCCTTCGTGGAGGTGTCCGATGAGAGCGCCCGCTGCTGTTGTTGCTCTTTCCGGCTTCGTCATCGCGGCTACCGCTTGCACCCCGACTGCAGACCGGGAGCCTGCCGCCGACGAGGCCGCTTTAACCCAAGCCGATGTAGAGACCCTAGAGGCTCAGATCGAGAGCGCCATGAGCGCCGCTCCAGCATCCATCTCCGCCGACGCCCAGATCGTGGACTGGGGCATGAACGAGCTGCGGGCCGGTACGAACGACTGGACTTGCCTGCCCGACGACCCGAACACTCCGGGAACCGATCCATGGTGCGTTACGGAGGCATGGATGAACTTCCTGCACGCCTACGTGAACCACATGGAGCCCACGTACACGGAGATCGGCTTCGCGTACATGCTCCAGGGTGACACCCCGGTCAGCAACACCGATCCGTACGCGACAGAGCCGACCGGACCGGAGGATTGGGTTCCCGATCCGGGTCCGCATCTCATGATCCTCGTACCGGATCCTGCCCTGCTTGAGAACATCTCCACGGACCACTCGAACGGCGGACCGTGGATCATGTGGCCTGCAACGCCTTACGCTCACATCATGATTCCGCTGGAGAGCATTGGTGACTGACCTTCATCGCGATGCCCACGTCCTCGTGTGGGTCGGAGTCCTCTTTACTTCCATGGGGCGGTTCCTTCGGGGCCGCTCCTCTCGTAGACATGTACATGCGAGGCACTCATGAACGCGTTCGTCTTCGACCTACCAAACCGACCCGGTGAGATGGCCAGAGTTACGGAAGCACTGGCTGCTCGGGGAATCAATATCCTGGTCTACGATCT
>JBDHFW010000295.1:0-4336 GCA_039590175.1 Gemmatimonadota bacterium
GGTGGGCGAGCTGGGACAGCCCTTCGATCCGGACGACTGGATCTACCGGAACGAGGCGCTGAACGTCACCCACTTCGACGAGGTCGTGAACTCGGCGTGGTTCGAGCACCGGATTACGCGGCGTGAGATCTCCGCGGAGGAGATGGGGTTCGGGCCGACCTCTCTCGAGGGCCGGCCCGGTCCCCCATTCACCGTCACGCGGCTGAAGGGCGCGGGGATCTCACCCGGCCTCTGGGTAGAGGACGGCAAGGGCGACGTCTACCTGTTCAAGTTCGATCCGCCCGAGAACCTCTATCTGGCGAGCGCCGCGAACACGATCTCCAACCGGCTGTTCTGGGCGGCAGGCTTCCACACGCCCGAGGATTATCTCGTGACCTTCGACGCGGAGTCCCTCCCTTCGACGCGGAGTCCCTCCTAATCCCGGAGGCGGAGGACTCGCCGACCGAGGAAGAGGTGCAGGAGGTCCTTGAGCGAACCGCCCCGCTGGCCGACGGGCGATATCGAGCGATCGCCAGCAAGTTTCTGCCCGGGCCGCCCAAGGGACCCTTCCGTTTCCGGGACACCCGCAAGGACGACCCGAACGATTACTATCGCCACCAGAATCGACGTGAGCTGCGAGGTCTCTACGTGATCTCCGCCTGGACCAACCACGTGGACATGCGCTTCGCCAACACGATGGACGTCTGGATCGACCCGCCCGGCTATCTGCGGCACTACCTGCAGGACTTCGGGGCCACGCTCGGGAGCGGCACGGTTCGCCCGCACAATCCCAGAGAGGGCATGGAGTACAACTTCGACGCCTGGGCCTTCTTCGCCCGTCTGCCCACCTTCGGCTTCTACAAGGCGGGCTGGGAGGAGAAGGAGTACGAGGTCATCGCCCCGTCAATCGGTTGGATCCCCGTCGAGGGCTACCGGCCCGGCGCGTGGAAGCCGAACTGGCCGAACGCGGCCTTCCGATCGGCCACGGTCGCCGATGGCTACTGGGGGGCCAAGATCGTCGCGCGGTTCAGCGACGCGCAGATCCGCGCCGCGATCGAGGCAGGCGAGCTCCCGGACCGGCGCGCCACGGACACGCTCACGTCGATCCTCATCGCGCGGCGGGACAAGACGGTGGACTACTGGTTCGGCCGCGTGTCTCCGATCGAAGGCGTCCTTGTGGAGTGCACGGATGCCTCGGGCCCAGGCTTCGGTGTGAGGTTCGAGGATCTCGGCATCGCCGTCGAGGCGCGGTATCGCTCCAACACGCGCTACGAGTGGGAGTTGAAGGACGAGGGTCGAGGGCGCCACTGGAGGGGATCGAGCGTCCCGCCCGGCGCAGGCCTGTCGAGGCTCCACGTGGCCCCGCCGGATGCGACCGACGCGTGCCGGCCCGCTTCCGCCGTGGAAACACCATCTTCGGGATATAACGTGTCGGCCGAACGGCTGGCCGTGCTGCGCATCCGGACCGAGAAGTTGGGGCCTACGACGACACCGCGGTCGCGGCCCGCCAACGTCTACTTGGTATGGATCAGTGACGAGGAGGGATACGCCGTCATTGGTCTGGAGCACTGACTCCCGGCCGGGACGCGGCCAGGCTCACGGCCGGCACGCAGCCAGGGCTTTCACCGCGAGCCGGTTCTCCTCGATCGTGTTGTAGAAGTGCGGGGAGAGCCGTACCCGGTCCTTCCTGTGGTCGATGATGATCCCGCTCTCGGTCAGGCTTCCTACGGCGGAGCCTGCATCGGGGTGGTCCGCAAGCACGACCGCGGAACGGCGAGCCGGATCCCGCGCCACGTGGGGCCGGAAGCCGGCATCCGAGAGACGGTCGATCAGATCGGCGGTCAGCATCCGGTTCCGCTCGCGAATCCGGTCGATTCCGGCCTCTTCGATGATCTCCAGGCCGCCGGCGGCGGTAAAGGCAGCGCCCACGGCGGGGGTGCCGAGCTCGAATCGGCGCGCGTCGGCGTGCGGCCGGTTGGCCCTGGGGTCGAAGGAGAACTGGTCCTCGACGCCGAACCAGCTGAGCGTCGTGGGCTGCAGGTCGAGGTCCGGCCGAACGTAGAGGAAGGCGAGGCCGGGGCCGCCGCACAGCCACTTGAGAGCTCCCGATAGGAGGAGATCCACCGAGGCTCCCACCTCGACCGGGATCTGGCCGGTCGACTGATAGGCATCCAGCAGAAGGAGAGCGCCGTGCCGGTGGGCTATGCGCGACAGCTCCTCCACCTCCTGGATGGCGCCGGAGGAGAAGAAAACGTGCGACGTCGCAAGGATTGCGGTCCGGTCATCCACGGCGGCCTCGATCCGGTCCAGCGGCACCTCGATGCCGTCGGGGCTCTCGACCATGACGACCTCCAGACCCGTCGGCTCCCGCGAGAGGAACTGATAGCACAGCGTCGGGAAATCCAGCTCCGTCACCACCACCCGGTTGCGGCGGCGAAAGTCCACCCGCGGAGATGCTGGGCAGAAGGGCGATCGTGGTGGGTCCCGCTCCGACGGTGCGGCCGAAGGCTGCCCGGACGTGCTCGAGCTTGCCGAGCCAGAGCTCGTGCCACGCGCTTGCACCCAGATCGTTCCAGTCGCGTTCGAACTCGCGCCGGTACGAGATCGAGCGGCGCGAGAGGGCCCCGAGCGAGTTGGAGTTCAGATAGACCTTCCGCTCGAGGATCGGGAACTCCGGCCGGTAGCGCTCGAGAGGGTCGCCGTGCTCGCTCATGCTGGCGTGATGGTGCCCGCGGTCCGCATCCTATCCTCGCTGTGGGTGCGATCGGCCGGCTTCGCCAGGTGATCCCTCACGACAGGACAACCGATCGGCGGGAACAAGGGCGTGGAACACGACGACAATCTCGGACGCATGCTCGACTACGAGCAAGCCGCCGAGCTCGAGCGGCTGGATCGCGAGCACCCGACGGCGGGTGGCGAGCCGGAGTGTCCCGGTTGCTCCATTCGCATGGCGCGCCACGTGGAACAGCACCCCGCTCCCCGGTCGGATGGGAGCCCCTTCCGCGTCCGCCTCATCTGCCCGTCGCCCGAATGCGCATGCTGGACCGTATACAACTGGTAGGCACCCGAACTCGAACGCACCCGTTCTGTCGATGCCGAATCCCTCTGGATCGATGCTGAATCCCTCTCAGCCGCCGCTACTGACAGGTGCCGTTCCCGGACCCCGATCGGCAGCGCTCGCGGCCCGGCTCACGGGCGTCGAGTCCCGGAACGTCACCTTCATCTCCCACGACTTCCCTGTTTTCTGGCGAACCGCGCTGGGGAGCAACGTGTGGGATGCGGACGGCAACCGGTTCGTGGACCTGACGGCGGCGTTCGGCGTGGCGGCGGCCGGACACCGGCATCCGGTGATCGGGGACGCGATTCGGTCACAGAGCGAGGCGCTGCTCCACGCGATGGGAGACGTGCATCCGTCCGAGGTTCGGGTCGAGCTGCTCGAGCGACTCGCCGCGCTGGGGCCACCCGGATCGAGGGTCGTTCTCAGTACCTCGGGCTCCGAAGCCGTGGAGATAGCCCTCAAGACGGCGACCCTCTACACGGACCGGCCCGGCTGGCTGGCCTTCTCAGGGGCGTATCACGGCGTCACGTACGGGGCCCTCTCGGTCACCGATCGCTCGCTGTTTCGACATCCATTCCGCCCACAGCTCAACCCCAACGTCGTTCGCGCACCCTATCCCGCCGCAGGCGCCGGCGATGCCTCGGAGGCTCTCAACCAGGTGGAGCGGCTTCTCTCGGAGCCTGAAAGCGGGATCGGAGCCGTGATCGTCGAGCCGGCGCTCGGCCGCGGCGGGGATGTCTTTCCGCCGTCGGGATTCCTCCCCGGCCTGGCGCAGCTGTGCCGAGCGCACGGGGCGTTGTTGATCGCGGACGAGATCTTTACCGGCTTCGGCCGGACCGGCTCGCGACTCGCCTGCGATGCCGAAGGGGTCGTTCCCGACCTCCTCTGCGTCGGCAAGGCCATGTCCGGGGGGATGCCGATATCCGCCTGTATCGGGTCGGCGGAGGCGATGTCCGCCTGGCCCGAGTCCGCTGGAGAGGCGATGCACACCTCCACCTTCATGGGCCACCCGACCTCCTGCGCCGCTGCTCTCGCTTCGATCGGCTTGATCGAAGAGCTCGGCCTGGGGGCCCGGGCTAGCGAGGAAGGTGCGCGCTGGGTCGAGGGGTTGCGGCAGATGGCGGCCGGGCGTTCGCTGGTCCGCGAGGTGCGCGGGCGTGGCATGATGATAGGCATCCAGCTCGCAGACCCGGCCGGCCGGGTGCCGAGCCACCGGATCACCGCGACGGCGCTCGTGGAAGGCTTGAAGCGCGGCTGGATCCTCCTGGGCTCGGGCGTGGAGGGCGATGTCCTCTCGCT
>JBDHFW010000296.1:0-2073 GCA_039590175.1 Gemmatimonadota bacterium
CTAGCGCGAACGGGAGGAGGGGATGAGCGTCTTTGAAGCGCTCCGCGTCGCGCTCACCCAGCTCTGGGCTCACAAGCTCAAGTCTCTTTTCTCGCTGATCGGCGTGGTCATCGGGATCACCTTCCTCATCGCCGTCATCACGGTCGTCGAGGGCATGAACCGATACGTCCAGGACGACTTCGCCGGGTCCCTGTTCGGAGTGAACACCTTCTCGGTGGTCCGGCAACCGACGGTCCAAACGGGGAACCGGTCGGCGGAGGAGATCCGCCGACTCAACCGGAACCCGTACCCGGATCTGGACGATGTCGAAGCTCTCAGAAGAGCGGTCCCTGATGCGCGGTACTTCGCCTACCGTGATGCGAGGCGGATGAGCGAGGTTTGGCACGGCCAGCGCCGGCGGCGCAACATCCGGGTGATCGGCGGCTCCGAGGACTACCAGGACGTCCAGGGCTGGAAGATCGAGGAGGGTCGCGGATTGACGCCCCTCGATCAGCAGCGCGGCCTGAAGGTGGCGGTGATCGGACCGGAGATTGCCGAGAAGCTTTTCCCCGCCGGGTCACCGCTCGGGAGGCAGATCCGGCTCGAAGCCCACCGCTACGAGGTGGTCGGCGTCTTCGAGCGTAAGGGAGGGCTCCTCGGCAACGCGTGGGACGCCGCGGTCCTCATGCCCTACGAGACGTACAACCAGACCTTGAGCCGCAAACGGGATCGCGTCCTCGAGATCTCGGTCAAGACCAACAACGAGCTGGAGCTGCAGGAGGCGATGGATGCGGCCGAGGAGGCTCTGCGCATCAGCCGCGGCCTCCGGCCCGGTGAGGAAAACAACTTCTACTTCCAGACGTCGAGTGGGCTGCTCAGCGCCTGGGAGACGATCAACAACATCCTCCTGGCCGCGGTGCCCGGCCTGGTCTCCATCTCCTTGGTGGTCGGCGGGATCGTGATCATGAACATCATGCTCGTGTCCGTGACGCAGCGCACCCGCGAGATCGGCGTGCGCAAGGCGATGGGCGCCACGCAACGCGACATCATGTTGCAGTTTCTCGCCGAGTCATCATTCATCTCCCTGCTCGGGGCGGCGCTCGGGATCCTCCTCGGCATGGGCCTCGGCAAGCTGGTCGAGCGGCTCAGCCCCCTGCCGGCCTCCATCCCGACCTGGGCGCTGGCGACGGCGATCGGCCTGGGCCTCCTCGTCGGACTCTCCTCGGGCATCTACCCGGCCCGGAGAGCATCCCGGTTGAACCCGATCGATGCGTTGCGCTACGAGTAGTCCGGCCGGATCGGCCGGCGAGTCCACCCGAGGGTTGGTCAGGAAGGCTCCCGGGTCACGGAAGGGAGGCGGCGAGTGAACTGGCGCACGGCGCTGGACGAAGGGATCCGGATCGCGTTGACCGCGCTTCGCGCCAACAAGGTGCGGAGCGGCCTCACCATCCTCGGCGTCACGATCGGCGTGCTCGTCGTGATGGTTATCGCGGCCGTGATCCAGGGCGTCAACGGAAGCTTTACGGAGGCCATCTCCTCCCGTGGAGTCACGACGTTCTATGTCGTCCACGCGTCCTTCGGCCTCGATATCAGCACGGGGTACGACGATGAGGAGTCGGACTTCTTGACGAATCCGACCCTCGATCCTGCCTGGGCGCGTGACCTGGCGAGGCTGCCCGAGATCCAGGACGTGTGGGTGTACGCCGATCTCTCCCAGTCCGGCTTCGAGGCGCGGAGCGGGGAGGATCGGGCCGAGATCGCGCTGGTGGCGGTAACCGACTCCTACCTCGAGTTCGACAACGGCGATATGGCGGACGGCCGCTGGTTTACCGCGACCGAGAACTACCGCGCCCGGAACGTCGCGGTCATCGATTCCGCCGCCGCGCTGGACCTCTTTGGGGGCCGCGATCCGGTCGGGCGGGACTTCGTGATCTCCAGCCCCGGAATCGGAGTCACGGGGGCGAGCGACGCCCCCTTCCGTGTGGTAGGCGTCTACCGCCCGCCGGCGAACCTGTTCGCGGGCTTCGCGACACACTACGTCTTCATCCCCTTCCCGACGGCCTACAAGGACCTGGACATCTGGGACCGACTGAT
>JBDHFW010000297.1:0-2244 GCA_039590175.1 Gemmatimonadota bacterium
TGACCTCCACGAGCGCCATCGCCGGATAGTGGCTGCCCATCGCCTTGCGATAGACCGCGCCGAGGTCGACCCGCGAGGAGAGATAGGACGGCATGTCGGTCGTGTATATCGTCAGCCTCCCGATGTCCTGCGGGCCTCCTCCGGCCTCCCGCACGACAGCGAGGATCCGGTCGATCGCGACGGCGAACTGTCCGACGAAGTCGGCCCGGATCGCCGGCTCCACGCCGCGATCGTCCCGGGACGCGTTCTGTCCGGCCACGAAGAGGATCCGGCCCGATGCCGGGGCCAGGATGCCGTGGCTGAAGCCCTTCGGGGCTCCGATCTCCTCGGGATTGATCACGCGCAAGCTCATGTGGGCCTCATGACTCACTCACGAAAGCAGCTCCCCGCCATCGATCACGATCGACTGGCCGTTGATCCCTCGGGCGCCCTCTCCGCACAGCGCGAGCACCGAGTGGGCGACCTCGTCCGGCTCTATCAGGCGACCCTGCGGAGTGTGGACGAGGATTGTCTGCAGCGCCTCTTCCGCACTCATGCCGGTCTTCTGCGAGATTCTCTGCAGCGACTCCGTCGTCATCGGCGTGTCCACGTAACCGGGGCAGACGGCGTTCACGGTCACCCCCCGGTCCGCCACCTCCGCCGCGGCGCAGCGGGTGAGGCCTATCACGGCGTGCTTCGAGGCCGCGTAGGCGGCGATGTAGCGGGCTCCCGTGAGTCCAGCCACCGAGGCGACGTTCACCACACGGCCCCATCCGCCTTCCACCATCCCGGGCAGAAAGGCGCGAGTGCAGAGAAAGGTCCCGGTCGCGTTCACGGCCAGCATCCGGTTCCAGTCCTCGAGCTCCGTACGGGCGACGGGAGCCGAGTGGGCCACGCCGGCGTTGTTCACGAGGACTCCGACGCCGCTTCCCCCGGCCAGGCGCGTCGCTTCCTCGGCGAGCCGCTCGACGCTCGCCGGGTCGGTCACGTCACACGGAAGGGCCCAGGCCTGGTGTTCCAGGGCCGAGAGCTCGGCCGCCAGGGCGTCGATCTCCGTCTCCGTGCGAGCCGCCACGATCACCCCGGCGCCGGCGCGAGCCAGGGCGCGGGCAACGGACTCCCCGATCCCGCGGCCTCCCCCGGTGACGACGGCAACCCGGCCCGACAGCTCTCCGGTGGTCATCCTCTCAGCACCTCCTCTACCGCCTCGGCCAGAATCTCGCCGAGCGCCTCGATCGTCCGCTGCCCCTCCTCGGCCGTCGCCTCGGCCGGATATCCGAAATAGGCGCGCGGACCTCCCGCCTCCTCGAAGGTGCTCTTCCCCTCCCGGATCGCGTCCGAGAGAGAGGCGGCGTTGGGGGGAAGCTCCCTCAGGATCTCTTCGCGGACGAGCGCCGGAGCCGCCGCCATCATCACGGAGCCCTCGTAACGTCCCGCGTGACAGGCGCCGCTCAGAAACTCCTCGGTGAGTCGTGGCGCCCACGGCCGGCGGGTGATGTCAGGGAAGATGATGCGCGCCGTATCGTTTGCACTCTGGCAGGCGGCTTCCGCCGCGCGGATCGCGCCGACGTGCGCCGGATCCAGGTGCGCGTTGGCGACCGCGAGGAGTTCCACGCCGTGCGATCGTAGGCTGCGCGCCAGATCCACGAGCAGGCTCGAGAGCGTCTTCGGTTCGACCGATAGCGTACCGGCGAAACCCGCCGCGAAGCGGGCGACCGTGTAGGAGAGCGCGGGGAGAATGAGGACTTCGAAGCCCGCCTCGGCCAGGCGTTTGGCGCCGGCTTCGGCCATCGCGTCGGCGATGATCACGTCGGTCGACATCGGTAGGTGAGGTCCGTGCGCCTCGATCGCGCCGACCGGCAGGACGGCGATCGTCCCCCGCCCCAGGTCGCGCACTTCCTCCCACGTCATGTCGGCCAGGCACCGCACGGCCATCCCGAAATCCTCCCGCGGCTGTTCGCTCCGGTTGACCCCCATTCTAGCCGGTGCGTAACATCGTGCACCATGCCGTTTCAACCGCCGACCCGGTTCAACATCGCCCACTACTTCCTGGACGCGCGCCTGGAGGAAGGCCGGGGAGACCGGACGGCGATAGACCGGACGGCGATCCTGACCGAGGACGGCGCTCTCACGTACGCCCAGGTTCAGGAGAGATCCAACCGGTACGCGAACGTTCTTCGGGACATGGGCATCGAGGCCGAGCGCCGGGTGATCGTCTCCCTCGAGGACGGGCCCGAGTTCGCCTGCGCCCTCTTCGGCATCCTC
>JBDHFW010000298.1:0-3516 GCA_039590175.1 Gemmatimonadota bacterium
CGCCAACCTCAGTGATCGGGATCCGTGCGAGTACTGCGGCGACCCGAGACGGGCTTCCGAGCAGGTGTGCGTCGTGGAGGAAGCCTCCGACATCGCGGCGATCGAGAACTCGGGAAACTACCGCGGCCTCTACCACGTGTTGGGCGGGAGGCTCTCTCCGCTCGACGGCATCGGGCCCGAGCAGCTGAACATCTCCGAGCTGCTCGCGCGTCTGCGTGACGGGGTGCGGGAGATGATCGTGGCCACGAATCCGAGCGTTGAGGGCGAGGCGACGGCGACGTACCTGCACCGGATCGTGTCGCCGCTGGAGGACGTCAGGGTCACGCGGCTTGCCCGGGGCTTGCCGGTGGGTGGAGACTTGGAATACGCGGACGGGGTTACGATAGCCGAAGCGTTCGCAGGACGGAGGGAGATGTGACGTGTTGGTCGTGAGGACGGAACGGGTGCCGGCAGCGTTGGGGTACCTGCGATCGTATCCGAACGTCGACAACGTCCTCTTGCTGCGCGATTATCTCGCGTGGGAGCAGCGGCCCATGCTTCGGAAGAGGGCCTCGGCGGTCCTGGAAGGCATGGAGCGGGAGCTGACCGAACCTCGGCTGGCGGAAGGGACCTAGCAAATCGACGCGACGGCCGACTGGCCGGTTGGGATCTGATGTCAGTCAATCTTCCGAACACGATCACGTCCATCCGCGTCGCGCTCGCGCCGGTGGTGGCGATCCTGCTGCTTGGACAGACGTTCCACTCACGACTGCTGGCCTTCCTTGTCTTCGTGCTCGCGGGGATCTCGGACCTCTGGGACGGTCAGCTGGCCCGTCGTCGCGGGCAGATCACGAACTTCGGTAAGATCGTCGATCCGGTCGCCGACAAGCTCCTCGTTCTCGCGACGCTTCTGCCGCTGTACTGGATCGGTCTCTCGGACCCCGACCTGCTTCCGATCCCCTTGTATGGCGGACTGCCGCTCTGGGCGATCATCGTCCTGCTCGGGCGCGAGGTCGTGATTACGACCTTGAGGTTCGCCGCCGCCAAGCGCGGCACCGTGGTCCCGGCCAGCTCCGTTGGAAAGCGGAAGGCGCTGGCTCAGAACGTCTTCGTCGGCTCGGCCATTCTCCTCGTCGCGTTGCGTATCGGCGCTCGGGCCGGTGGCTGGTCCGGCACGTTCTGGGAGGGCTTCGAGTACGTTCATCAGTGGTTTACCACGGTGAGCCTGACGGTAGCGCTCGCTCTCACGCTCTTCTCTCTCGTCACGTACCTCGCGGCGTTCGGCCGGATCTTCGCCGGTCAGGAGGCGTGACTGGGCCGCGCGGAAGGGCGTCTCAGGTAAGACGTCCCGATCGCTGATGCCCTCTCCACGGATCATCCGCCTGGCCGACGTGACGGCGGCCGAGGTGCACGAGGCTCTGGATGAGGTAGAACCGGTCGAGGGATCGGTGGATCTGCGTCCGCGCGGATACCTCCTCGATCTCAGCATCCGCGCTCCCGACAAGACCCTGGGCCGGATCGTGCGGCAGGTCAGGCGGAGGTTCGGGGAACGGGTGTACGAGGTAGGGCCGCGCTCCCTCGCCGCGGTCGTGGTCGGCCTGCTCGGCGAGCGTGGTTACACCGTGTCGACCGCCGAGAGCTGCACCGGTGGCTGGGTGGCCACCGCGCTGACGTCGGTACCCGGGGCTTCCGAAGTCTTCTGGGGCGGTGTGGTCGCGTACGACGACGCGGCTAAGATCGCGGAGCTCGAGGTGCAGACGAGCACCCTCGAGCGCTGCGGAGCGGTTTCGGAGGAGGTGGTGCAGGAGATGGCTCGCGGCATCCGCCACAGATCGGGGACGACCCTCTCGGTGGCCGTCACCGGGATCGCCGGCCCGAGTGGCGGAACGGCGGAGAAGCCGCCGGCGGCGTTCCGTGAGAGCGGCGCTGGACATGATCCGCCTGGCTGGCCTGGCCGAGAGGGCATGACCTTCTTGAACCGGACCTGCCTATTGCCCCATAATCCGCCGCGCCGGGAAGCTCGACGCGGTGCGGGCCCGACCGGTGGGCGATTGGGGACGGCTTACGACCTGGAACGCAAACAGCGATGGTGCGAGTAACGATGAAGGATAAAGAGACAACGGAGAACGCGGACGAGGTGAGCGCTCAGGACACCGATGCCACGGCTCAGGACGCCGGTGCGATCGAGCACGAGAAGGTGACGGTCGCCGAGGAGCCGGTCGGCGAAGAGCCCCCCACCGAGGATGGGTTGCTTCAAGACCTGGCGGAGCTCCAGGACCGCCACTTACGACTGGCCGCCGAGTTCGAGAACTACAGGAAGCGCACGCGCCGTGAGCTGGCCGAAATGAGGAGGCGGTCCCAGGCGGACCTGGTGGCCGGTCTCCTCGACGTCCTCGACGATCTCACCCGCGTGGCTCATGCGGCTCCTGCGGCCCCTGACGCGACCGTGCAGTCGCTGATGGATGGAGTCGGCCTCGTTGAGGCGAAGATGCGCAAGGCGCTCGGCGACGCCGGACTGGCGCGGATCGAGGCGGCCGGCCAGCCGTTCGATCCGAATCTCCATGAAGCCCTGGCGACACGGCCCACGACCGATCCACGCGAGGACGACATCGTCTGCAACGTGATCGTCGACGGGTACACGTTCGACGAGATCCTCGTCCGACCGGCCCGTGTTCAGGTCGCGAAGTACGGGCCGCCGAGCTCGCCTCCTGGGGAAGAAGCGGTCGAGGGCGACGACGCCTGATGGCGACGAGGACCAAGGACTACTACGAGATTCTCGGCGTCGGCGAGAAAGCCGGGGCCGACGAGCTCAAGAAGGCGTACCGCAAGCTCGCCAAGCAGTACCATCCGGATACCCACCCTGATGACCCCAAGGCGGCCGAGCGGTTCAAGGAGATCTCCGAGGCCTACCGTGTCCTGTCGGATGACGATCAGCGCAAGAAGTACGATCACATGCGGCGTTTCGGCGGCCTCGGGGGGCTCGGATTCGGAGGGCCCGGTGCACGCGGCGGCCCCCAACCCGGTGGATTCCGCTTCGAGGACCTGGGTGACACCGGGGGGCTGGGCGACCTCTTCAGCTCGATCTTCGACTTCGGCAAGCGCGCGGCGAAAAAGCCGAGGCCCCAGAGCCGCGGCCAGAACGTCGAATACCTGGTTGAGGTCCCGTTCAGGACGGCCGCGCGAGGCGGGAAGGTCAACGTCACGGTACCGATCGTTGAGGCGTGCGCGGCCTGCGATGGGAACGGGGTCGCCCCGGGCGGACGGCTTCGCGACTGCGCCGAGTGCCAGGGTACGGGCCGAGTGACCTTTGGACAGGGCACCTTCTCGGTCCAGAGGCCCTGTCCCAACTGCTTGGCGCGCGGCACGATACCGGATCCGCCCTGTCCTACCTGCGATGGACGCGGTGAGGTGCGATCCCGGCGCAGGATCAGCGTGGCGGTGCCGCCCGGCGTGGAGACGGGATCGAAGGTTCGGATTCCGGGTCAGGGCGAGCGGGGTCCGGCCGGCGGCAAGTCGGGCGATCTCATCATCCAATTC
>JBDHFW010000299.1:0-3454 GCA_039590175.1 Gemmatimonadota bacterium
GATCAGCGTGGCGGTGCCGCCCGGCGTGGAGACGGGATCGAAGGTTCGGATTCCGGGTCAGGGCGAGCGGGGTCCGGCCGGCGGCAAGTCGGGCGATCTCATCATCCAATTCCGCGTGAAGGACGACCGGTTCTTCAAGCGGGAAGGCCTGAACGTCGTCTGCGAGGTGCCCATCAACATCGCGCAGGCGATGCTGGGGTCGCGAATCCGCGTGCGCACGGTGGACAACAAGAAGATCGTGCTGAAGGTCCCCCCCGGGACGCAGGGCGGGACGACGTTTCGGGTCCGGGGACACGGCATCGAGAAGGGCGGTGCGCACGGCGACCAGCTTGTGCGGGTTCGCATCGAGGCGCCGAAGGATCTCTCGGACCGTGGCAGGGAGGCGGCCGAGCAGCTGGCCGTGGCGGAAGGCCTGCGATACTAGACAGGTGGGCGGTCTGCCAGCGGTCTGCTGGCGGCTGCTGGCGGTCCGCTCTGCTGCGGCTGAGAGCGGCCTGCTAAGAGAGGATCACCCCTCCACCGAGCACCACGTCGGCCCGGTAGAGTACGGCGCTCTGGCCGGGCGTGATCGCCCCCTGGGGAAGCCCCAACTCGACCGTAAAGCCGTCCTCGGCGATCGCCACGACGTGTCCCTCGACGATCGGCGCGCCGTGTCTGACCCTCGCTCCGACCGCCTCGCCCGGCTCGGGCCGCGGGCCGAGCCAGTTCGCCTTGGCGGCCTCGACGCGCGGGCCGAGCCAGTTCGCCTTGGCGGCCTCGACGCGCGTCCGGGCCAACGAAGAACCCCGACCGATGATGACCGCCCTCTCGCCGGGGCGGATCTCGACGACGTACATGGGCTCGGCGAAGCCACCGGGAAGACCCCGGCGTTGTCCGATGGTGAAACGCGCGTAGCCCTCGTGCTCTCCCACCTGCCGGCCGTCCTCCAGCAGAACGGGACCGCGCGCCAGGGCAGGGTGGTCTTCGCCCAGGCGAAACAGATCTCGAACGATTCCGGCTTGTCCGCAGTCGACAGCCCGAGAGCACGCGCCTTCCGACGCACCGCGCTCTTGTCCATCTCCCCGATCGGCAGGAACAACCGCTCCAGCACCTCGCGAGGGATCCCCCACAGGAAGTACGTCTGGTCCTTGCGCTCGTCTTCGGCCCGGCAAAGACGCGCCGTCCCGTTCATCCGCTCCACGCGTGCGTAGTGACCCGTGGCCAGGTACTCGTAGCCGAGCAGGTCGGCGCGGACGACCAGATCACGGAACTTGGTGAAGCTGTTGCAGCGGACGCACGGGATCGGCGTCCGGCCCGCCGCGTACTCCGAGACGAAGTCGTCGATCACGTCCCGCGCGAAGCTTTCCTCGACGTCGAGGACGGTGTGGGCGACGCCGAGTCGGGCGGCGACGGACTTGGCGTCGGAGATTCCCTCGAGTCCGCAGCAGGTCCGAGTCGGGCCGGGAACGTCGCCGTAGCAAAAGGTCTTCATCGTGACGCCGACGACCCGGTACCCGCGCTCGCTCAGGAGCGCGGCGGCGACGCTGGAATCCACGCCTCCCGACATGGCGGTGAGGACCGAGCCGGTCGATGTGGGTCTCATGGGGCTCGCCGTCTCAGACCTGTGCGGCGAGCCGCGACGTCGCCCGGACCATGGCCTCCGCGGCGACATCCACCTCATTCGAGGTCGTTTCCGGCCCGAAGCTGAGACGGACCGTCGCGTATTCCTCCGCCTGGCCCAGACCCATCGCCCCCAGGACGTGCGAGCCGGCCGCCGAGCCGCTGCTGCACGCCGAGCCGCCGGAGACCGCCACGCCCTCGAGGTCGAGCGAGAGCAGGAGGCCGGCCGCGTGCACGACGAGGTTCGGGACGCCGTCGCGGAGCCGAGCCTCGAGGCGCTCACGCATCTCGCGCCAGGCCGGGGCCTTCTCCTCGCGATGCTCCGCCGCCAGACGCGCTGCACAGGCGAAACCCGCCGCCGCCAACGGGTTCTGCGTGCCCGGCCACAGCGCCCTCTCCTGGCTTCCGCCGAAGGTCAGCGGCTGCAGTTCCACGCCCTCGCGGCAGAGCAGCAGTCCGATGCCGACGGGACCGCCGAGCTTGTGGGCCGTCGCCGTCAACAGGTCGACGGGGATCCGGTCGAGCGACAGGTCCTCCTTGCCGTAGGCCTGCACGGCGTCCGTATGCAGAAGGGCGCCGCGCCCGTGAACGAGGCGCTCGATCTCGGCCATCGGCTGAACCGTCCCGACCTCGTTGTTCGCCCACATGATCGAGACGAGCGTGGGCTGCTCAGCCGCGTCGGCGAGCGCCAGCTCCAGGTCCGTGAGCCGCACGCCGCCGGAGACGTCCACCGGCAGCAGCCGGACCTCCGCGCCCTCGGCGCCGGCTCGCTTCGCCGCCTCGAGACACGCTTTGTGCTCCACTGCGGAGAGGATCAGGCACGGCCCCTGCTCGAGGTTCGCACGCGCGAAGCCCAGGATCGCCAGGTTGTCGGATTCCGTTCCCCCGCCCGTGAAGCAGATCTCGCGCGGCCGGCACCCGAGCAGCTCGGCGAACTCCGCCCGGGCGTCCTCGAGACGTTCGTGAGCCCTTCGGCCGTACGCGTGCGCGCTGACGGGGTTGTAGCCGCAGTCGCGAGCCGCCTCCATGGTAGCCCAGACCTCGGCACGCATCGGCGACGTCGCCGCGTGATCGAGGTAGATGGCGTCGGATCCCTGCCGTGTGTTCGTCATGAGCTACGATATCCGTGGCGCCGCCCGGGGTTCCGGCGGCCCATCCCGCCGATTCGCCGTACCGGTATTCCGGTTCCCAGGTTTCCCACGCGGTTCCGGCGCTCTACGTTACGTGATGTAGGTCGAAAGAAGTCCGCAACTCGATCGCTCGTAGAGGATTATGCCCGGAATCCCCGTTCCAGAGTCGGCTCTTCCCTCCCGTGCCGCCCGCGTGTTTCGCGCGACCGTGCACGGGCTCCCCTTCGGCGACCGGACGCGCCACCTCACCCGGATTCGCTCCGGTGAGCCGCTCATGCTCTTGCCGGATCCTCCGGGCTTCCCGATCGAGCGCGTCTGGGTACACCTGATGGCGGGAGATGTGGTGGGGCACCTTCCGAACGAGATCTGCAGTTGGCTCGGGCCCTGGATGCGCCGAGGCGGTGAAGCGAGGATCCGGACGCTCCGAGTGGGAGACGAAAGCGTGCCGAGTTGGAAGCGTCTTCTGGTCGAGGTTACCTGCGGCTGACCGGAGCCTCATCAAGCCGCTCCGAAGGTTGGTCGGCCCGCGGCCGAAGAAGACCTACAGCGACCGAACCGGCATCTTGACGATGTCATCCATCCGGACGGTCTCCTCCGTATAGAAGGGCTCACCGTACGGCGACCGGATGAGCGAGCCGTAGTGGCGGCCCTGCGTCTCGACGAGCTCGTACAGGGGCTGGCCGGTCGGGAAGATCTCCCCGGCCGCGTCCGCCCCATCGAACTGG
>JBDHFW010000300.1:0-3162 GCA_039590175.1 Gemmatimonadota bacterium
CGACGCACCCTCCGTGTCACGGTCGCGCCGGAACATCCGGAGCATCCGGTCCGTGACCATGAAGCCGCCGATCACGTTGATCGTCGCCAAGACGACCGCGATGAAGCCGATGATCGTCAGGAGCTGTGCCCCGCCGGTTCCGGCGATGACCAGCGCGCCGACGATGGAGATCCCCGAGATGGCGTTCGCGCCCGACATCAGTGGCGTATGCAGTGTGGGAGGCACCTTCGTGATCACCTCGAAGCCCACGAACATGGCGAGGACGAACACGTAGATGCCGACAAGCAGCGTTCCGGTCATCCCTTGATCCCTTTCTCGACGCGAGCTCTTTCGCTCGCTACTCGCGGGCCGCGGCGGCTTCGGGTCATGCCCCGTAGCGCAGGTCGCCCGCGTGCGTCACGCAGATCGCTCCCGTGATCTCGTCGTCCAGGTCGATCTGAATGCCTTCTTCCGAGATCAGGTGGTTGAGCAGCGCCTGCAAGTTACGTGAGTACATCTGGCTGGCGTGGACCGGGACCTGGGCGGGGAGGTTCGTCGCGCCGTGGATCATCACGCTGTGTCGCTCCACGCTCTCTCCCGGCTCGGTGAGCTCGCAGTTGCCGCCCGCCACGGCCGCCAGGTCGATGATGGTCGAGCCGTGCCGCATGCTCCGCACCATCTCCTCCGTGATGATCTGGGGGGCCGGCTTCCCCGGAATGAGGGCCGTCGTGATCACCACGTCAGACTTGGCCACGTGCTTGGCCAGCAGTCGGCGCTCGGCCTCCTGCTCGTCCTCGGAGAGCTCCTCGGCGTAGCCGCCCTCGGTCTCCCCGCCGCCGACCTCGTGTTCCTCCCCGGCCTCGACGAACTTGGCGCCGAGGCTCTCCACCTGCTCCTTCACGGCCGGCCTGACATCGAAGGCCTCGACCACGGCGCCGAGACGGTGGGCGGTCGCGATCGCCTGGAGGCCCGCCACGCCGGCACCGATCACGAGGACGTGCGCCGGCGAGAGTGTGCCGGCGGCCGTTATGAGGAGTGGAAAGAGCTTGCCGAGCGTGTCCGCCCCGATGATGACGGCCTTGTAGCCGGCCACGGTGCTCATCGCGGAGAGGGCATCCATTCGCTGCGCACGGGTGATTCGGGGCAGCAGCTCGATCGAGAGCGCGGTGACCTGGCGCTCGGCCAGTCGCCGCAGGAGGTCGGGGGATTCCGCGGGGCTGAGGAAACTGGCGAGCACGCCGCCGGAACGGATCATCTCCACCTCGTGGGTGCCGTCCTCTCGTTCACGCGGCGGCTGCACCCTCACCCAGATGTCTGCCTCGGCGAGCCCGTCGGGTCCGGCTACCAATTCCGCTCCGGCTTCGCTGTAGGTCTCATCGGGGAAGGCGGCCATGACTCCCGCGCCCTGCTCGACCCGCACCGCCACCTCGTCGGAGACGAGACGGCGAACGGTATCCGGCGTGAGTGCCACTCGGGTCTCACCGGGAGCGCTCTCGCGCGGAACTGCGATCACGGTCTTCTCGGGCATCGACTCCGTCCTCTATCCTCTCTGTGGCTGACGCCGTGCTCGGGGGCGCAACACTCGCGGAGCGACCCTCGGATTCCGGAGTTGTGTGTATGCGCCGAATCGCCACCGTCAGCTGGTGTCTAACCGTTCTGTGCGCGCTCGCCGCGTGCGAGCCACCGAGATCGGTGCAGTCCAAGCCGGCCGACGAACAGATCGCGGAAGCGGTTCTCGCCGCACCTCCATCTTTGCGCGACGGCGCCGTGGTACTTGGATACAGCGCCGGCGGCGCGTTAGCAACGCTCCGTGAAGGAGCCACGAACAGTTCGTTGATTTGCCTGGCGGACGATCCGCGGCGAGAGCGCTTTCACGTCGCCTGCTACGACCGTTACCTCGAGCCGTACATGAGCCGAGGGCGTGAGCTTCGAGCGAGCGGGATGGACGGCGGCGAGTCGATCCGAACCCGTCAGTCGGAGGCCCGGGAGGGGAAGCTGCAGATGCCGTCGCAACCCGCGGCGCTCTACAACCTGTTCGCACCCGAGCCGCCGCCGGCGTTCGGCGAACAACCGGCCGACGCCTCGAGGCTGTACGTGATCTACGTTCCAGGGGCCACTGCAGAAGAACTGGGCCTTCCCTCGGCACCGGCCGGCGACGCTCCGTGGGTGATGTTCTCCGGAGAGGCGAACGCGCACGTGATGATCGCGCGTTGAGCGTCCTGACCCGCCACCAGATGGGCGCCATCCTGCTCGCCGCACTGCGACAAGAAGGCCTCGGAACGCGTGACCTCTTCGAGGGCAGGCAGGAACCCCTGTCCTGGTTCTTCCGTGGCCTGGCTTTCGATCAGTCCGAGCTCGACATCATGGAGTCGGGGGCGATCGAGATGCTGCACGCGCCTTCCGCGCTCGTAGAGTTGGTGATCGATGAGTTCGCGCTCGCCTGCGCGAACCTGGGGACCGAGGGAGTGTCCGGATACCTGACGGCGCCGGCCGAGCCCCCCGAGGAGGAAGGGGAACCGTTAACGGCGGACGACCTGACCTTCGACCGTACCGTGATGTTGGGCTTCCTGAACGTGGATGTCGCCCCACCCGCCCTGTGGCTCGAGGAAAGGCCCACCGACCCGGATGCCAACGAGCGCCTGGCCGCTCGGCTAGCGAAGGCAGCCCAGGATGTGGGCGCGGGCGCGGATGCCGTGGAAGTACACATGGAGGGCGCGCTGGACGCGGCGGCCGGTTGGAGCGACGCGGCGGCGGCAGACGTTCGCCCGGTGGGCGTCTCCGTTCACTTCACCTACGACATTCCGCTCGAGGGGGTAGGGGAGCGCCAGCTCGTTCGCACTTTCTCGGCGGGGGCGCGCACGGCATCCCTCGCTCTGGAGGGGATGCGGTCCGTGTTTCGCGACAGCTAGAAGTTGGGACGGTGCGGAAACGTAGCTAGGGCGCGTCGCCCACCTTCAACAGGCTGTCCAGGACGGTCCTGAACTGACTCACCTGAGCGGCGCCTCGGATCGACAGGCTGTCGGCGATGATGAAGAAGGGCGTGCTGCTGATCCCGGCGCGATTCACGGACTGAAAGTCCCTGACCTGGAGGGGTGCCGTGCGGTCATCCCGTAGGCAGGCACCGAAGGACTCCTCGTCGATCCATAGCTCCCGCGCGTAGTCGACGAACGTCGCCCAGGCATC
>JBDHFW010000301.1:0-2379 GCA_039590175.1 Gemmatimonadota bacterium
AACCTCCCACAGGACACTGTTATCCGGTGCTACCTCGACCGCTACGCCGGCTTGTCCGAAGCCAACCAGCGTGTTCCCGTTTCCCAACCGCTGTACTGATCCCACAACCGCGGTGAAAATCGGCGGTTGATGTCTGTATTCCCACACCATACTGGCAGTCATCATTTCGGCATCAAGCTCGTATTCAACTGCTCTGGACTCTGGGGGGTCGTGGCGTAGTCGCCGCTGTCAAACTGCACGACGGGCGAGGTCACGGTTCCGGCCGGTCCAACTCCTTCCACCACGAGGTCGTACCGAGCTCCAGCGAGCAACCCGAGAACAGTGATCTCGCTGATTTGGCTCGTCTGGGTGATGAAGGGCGTGGTCATCGAATCGACCGGCGACCAATACACGACGCGAGCCGAATCCACATTCGCCGCCTCGAAGCGCACCGTAAACGACAGGTTGTTCTGCGGGTTCGGTACGGCAGTGACGTTCGAGATTGATGGGACACGGAAATCAAGCAGCCCCTCGGATCCGCATCCCGCGCCGGCCAGGAGTGCGAAAGCGCTTCGGCAACACCGGCTCAACCCACGCCGCCAGCGCTGCAACGACCGCCGCCAGCTTTACGGCCCCCTGCGCTTGCGCAAGCGCGTCAGCGGATACAAAAACGAGATCGTGCTGCCACCGCGCTCTTCCCCGTCCAACCTCGACGAACGACCACTGCGTCATGAGTCTCCGTACGACAGGGGCGAGCTGCTGTCCTTCCCAGAACTCTCTCGCCTCAACTTCGACGTGCACTAAGGAAACGCGTTCGTGGATTCCAGCCATGCCTTCGAGCACCTCGAATCCAGACCCCTCCGCGTCGATCCACAAGGCAATTCGCCGAACCGCGGGCGCCACCTCGCGCACGAAGGTGTCTAGACGGAGGGCATCCACCTCCACCGTGGTGGAACCAGCACTTTCCGCGATACGGCGACGCGTTGAGGAAATACCACGACGACCCCCATCGCTGCCATGTCCACGGCTGTGCTCCAGATAGAATGCGATCGAACCATCACAGTTCGATACCACCTTGTGGTATACCTCTATCCGAGCGTCGCGGTTTCGCTGATCCTCCCTCATCGCTCGGATGTGTTCCGGGTTCGCCTCGAAAGCGACAACGCGAGCGTCGGGTGCCAGACTCCGAAAGCGTCGCGCGTGGAGCCCATCGAGCGCCCCAACGTCGCACACGAGGTCCGGTCGCAAGCGTCGTAGAAGGATGGCGAAGAGAATCGTGGTGTTGAGCTTCATACCGGTCCAGTTCTTGGTGAAGGTGCCGATGGCACCCGCCCCGATGTATGGACTTCTACCCTCTCGCGTCCGGTGAGAACCCGCGCGGCAGGGATCGGTTGCTCGAAGTCCCCGTCGCGAACGGGATGGTTACGCCCACGAATCGGTCCTGAAGCCAGGCCATCTTGCGAATCTTTGCCCACACTTCAAGGCCCATGCCCCCGGACGCCCCCCAAGAAGGAGCCCCGCCGTCCTCGACGGTCTCACGCGTTTCGTAGCCCAACGCCTGCATTTGCGCCCCCAGCCCCCCCTCGATGGTGACAATCTCCGAGGGCGAGAGTTCCTCGGCAAACCGGTCAACCTGCGTAGCGACGACTCCCGCCTCGCGGCCCCGCAGGTCCTCGTACGACGAATTGCTAATCGTGGGCCGGCCCAGTCGCGTGGGACGAAGCAGCGAGCCGCACGGCTCGATACCCAGGAAGGTCGCGAGGTTCGTCGTGACGGCGGCAGTGTCCTCGACGAGATCCTCGTAGCGGACCACGCTGTAGCGCCCCTCGCACCGGCCTGCATTCTTGACTGCCTGGTGTACCGAACGGGCCCACGCGAAACAGACGTCCACCACCTCGACTTCCCTCCGGCGCACGATGCGGTTGAGCCGCTGTCCCTTCAGCCAGGAGGCCAGAATGGCTCTAGGATCCCGTACGACATGGAGGTACCGCGCTCTTCCGCGAAATAGCCTCTCACTCACCGAGACAAAGCGCTCGTTCATCGGTGTCTTTTCGACCCAGAATTTCTTTTGGCCTAGGGCCTCATTGACGGAACACTCGTACAGCCGCAGAAAGGTGGGCCAGGGATCCCGTCGACCCCGGATTCGTTTGCGAACGCGGCCGACCAGTCACGCAGTCCCTTCATGCAGCCACCCTGACCCACGAAGGACAGCACCGCCACGGGGCGGCTCGCCAGTACTCCCGAGACCCGGTCCAGCTCGAGAAACTCGGCCGTGTTGAGCGCGAGCCTCGTGAGCCGCCTCTTGAGGAACAGCTCGCGATAGCAATACGTCTCGTTGGGCAGGACGGCGAGCGCAGGATGCGCATCGAGCAGGCCGGCGAGAAGGGTCGTACCGCTGCG
>JBDHFW010000302.1:0-3177 GCA_039590175.1 Gemmatimonadota bacterium
CACGCGGGCGATGCGGTAGTCAGTCAGGTACATGACCGCGCCCGAGAAGATGTTGTTGAATCCCCTCGTCACGAAGTAGTTGCCCTGAACGCCCGTGGTGATGACGTCCACGCCGCTCACGTTGTCGATGAAGTCGGTGGTGCTGAGCGACGCCTTCGACTTGATCTGTATCGCGTCCACGACGTGGATCGATGCCGGCGCCTCGAGCAGCTTCTCCTCCACGCCTCTCTGGACGGTCGCTGTAATCGGGTTCATGCTGAAGAGCTGCTCCGACAGGCCGATCGTCAGGCTTGTGACCTGACCCTCCGTCACGACCACGCCCGGCTCGCTGTGCGTGCGCCAGCCGGCGCTGTTGAAGCGGACGGTATAGGTGCCGGCCGGGATCTCCGTGATCCTGAACGTGCCGTTCTGAGCGGTGAAGCCGGCTGTGACGACCGTGCCGGCGGCATCGACCACTGTGATCTCCACGGCAGCCAGTGTTGCGGCCGTCGCTTCATCCCTGACCGTCCCCCGGATGGCCCCGCCCTGGGCGAGAGCCGTCGTCGGGATCAGCGGGACGAGGAGGAGCGTGAGTAGGGTGAGAGGCCTGAAGGGAAGCCGGCGGTGAAGAATGCTCCGGCGACGGGAACGACCGTTACGAACACCCTCTGTGTCCATCGCGCGCCTCGCTCGTGGGGTGATCAAGCTGGTGGCCGTCGGGTTTCCGCGTAGGCGGCACCGCAAGGCGTCTGGCAGCAGACCGCTTGGGGGACCGGCGGCGCGGACCGCTAAACCTAAGCGGACAGAGAGGATTGGGGCAACGAGCCCCTCGGCAGGCTGAACTCGCGCCCAAACTCGAGCCCAGAGGGGAGCAAGAAAAAGCCCGGCGACTTGGCCGGGCTCTTTCACGGAATCGATCTGTTCCGTCCGCCTCGCGGCGGCGGGGTCGGGGCTCAGGAGGCCGCTTTGGCCATCTCCTGTTCGTGGAGCGCGTCGATCATCTTCTGGGCGCTCTCCTCCATGTCGATCACCAGTCGGTCAACCCGCGTCACGAAGTAGTTGTGCGCGACGTTGATCGGAATCGCGATCGCCAGGCCGGTAGCCGTCGTGATGAGGGCGACCTTAATGCCGCCCGCCACGAGCGTGGCTTCCACCTCTCCCGCGATCTCGATCGCCTGGAAGGCCTGGATCATCCCGATCACGGTCCCCAGGAAACCGAGAAGCGGCGCCACGTTCGACAGCGTCGCGAGCCATACGAGGCCTTTCTCGAGCTCGGCGATCTGGATCGCACCCGCGTTCTCGATCGCCTGGATGACCCGTTCCGTACCCTCCTCGTGCCGCCGCAGGCCTGCCTCGAGGATGGCGGCAGCGGGGGCCTTGGAGTCTTCGCAGCGCGCCAGGGCCTCGCGGAGCCGGCCGTGGGCGATCAACTCGTCCACCTCCGACAGAAGGCCGCGCGTGCGGGACGACTTCACCTGGAGATCGAAGAACTTCCAGACGATGATCAAGGCACCTACGGCCATACAGAAGCCGAGGGGCCACATCATGAAGCCGCCGGCCGCCCAGATCTCGCCCAGATTGAACTCCTGCCCTTCGCCCAGGCGGGGGGTGGCTTCCTGTACGAGCCACAAGGCTGTCGCGATAAAGCTGTTCAAAATAACCTCCAGCCGCCTTGACTACGGCGCGTCATGCAGAGCCGAACGACCCGTCCAAAGACAGGCGGCGCAAGCTAAGAGACCGAAGGAGTGCGTCAGGTCTTGATGCAGCGAGCCCACCGGCCGGGCGATCGCTCCTCCAACTGGGGAAGGGCGAGGGAGCACTCCTCGTCCCGCGCTGGGTGCCGGCAGCGACCCAGGTACGGGCAGCCCGTCGGTCGCTTGGGAGGATCCGCACCCTCCCGCAGCTCGGGCACCCTCCTCTTCTCCGAAAGCGGCCACGGACGCGGCACCGCGGCGAGGAGCGCACGCGTGTAGGGGTGCAACGGCTCGTGATAGAGGGCGGCTGCATCCGACGCCTCCACGATCCGTCCCGCGTACATTACGGCGACCCGGTCGGCGACCTGTCGAACGACCGCAAGGTCGTGCGCGATGAAGAGAAAGGAGAGACCGAGCCGCTCCTGCAGATCCGCCAGCAGGTTCAGAACCTGTGCCTGGATCGAGACGTCCAGGGCGGACACCGGCTCGTCCGCCACGATGACGTCGGGCTCGACGGCCAGGGCTCGGGCGATCCCGATCCGCTGCCGCTGGCCGCCGGAGAACTCGTGCGGGTATCGCTCCGCCGCCTCCGGGCCGAGCCCCACGAGGCCGAGAAGCTCGGTGATGCGTCGCCCCCGTTCCTCGCCGGCCGCCAGTGCGTGGACGGACAGAACTTCACCGAGCATACCGCCGACCGTCATCCGAGGATTCAGGGATCCGAACGGATCCTGAAAGACGAGCTGAACCCTGCGCCGAAACTCCAGAAGCTCGGAGCGCGACATGGACCCGAGGTCGCGTCCCCGGTAGCGGACCGTCCCCGAGGTTGGCGGCTCGAGACCCAGCAGCAGCCTGGCCGTGGTGCTCTTTCCGCAGCCGGATTCGCCGACGAGCGCCAGGGTCTCGCCTCTCAGAATCCGGAGGGAGACATCCTCCACGGCCGCCGTTTTCCGTTCCGCTCCCCAGGGACCGCTCGAAGCGTAGTGCCGAGCGAGCCCTTCCGCCTCCAGAAGAACCCCTCCGTTCCCCTCGGACGCGGCGCGTCCGCCCTCGGGCTCGTCGATCACGATTCGCCGACCCCTTCCCGCCGGCCATCGGGCGACCTCAGCCCGAAGCCGGAGCCGCTTCTCCGCTCGGGCTCGTCAGTCAGCCAACAGCGGGCGGCGCTCAGCTCGGTGGGGCTGCTCCGCCGGAGATCGGGAACCTCCCGGCATCGGCTCCAGGCGTAGGGACAGCGGGGGCTGAACCGGCAGCCGGTCGGCCACGCGGTCGCGCGCGGCACGTTGCCGGGGATCTCGGCGAGCCGCTCTCGCCGCTCCTCGAGATCCGGGACGGCCTGTAGCAATCCCTCGGTGTACGGGTGCTGCGGAGCACGGAAGAGCACCTCCACGGGCGCCTCCTCGACGATCTGGCCGGCGTACATGACCAGCACCCTGTCGGCCACCTGAGCGACGACCCCGAGATCGTGGGTGATCAGCAGAACCGCCGTTCCCAGCTCCGTCTGCAG
>JBDHFW010000303.1:0-3944 GCA_039590175.1 Gemmatimonadota bacterium
CGGCTGCCAATAGGAATGACGTGCTCCGTGATCGTGCTGAGGTTGGACCGGTGAAAGGGACCGAACGGAGCATCCCATCAGCCGAGGGGACAACTCGATCTGCTTGGGCAGGAATCGCTCTTACCTCAGAAAGGGGGCAGTCAATCCCGTTTCACGAGTTCCAGCATCGCCTCCTTTACGGAGCCCAGCCGTCGATATGGATTCTTGGTCTCAATGGTGGATCGGGGATGATCTATCAGGAGGGCTGGTCGAAGTGTCCGGCCAGTCGAGGTGTCCAGGCGTTTGGCCAACGCCGATAGCATTGCACCACCTCAGAGAGCGGGCGAGTACCCGCTTTCATTCTTGGGCGGTCCACGATCAACCGGGCATCCGCCCTCACGCAAGTCAGGAAAACCTCTATTTGGTGGCGTACGGATGCGGCTCTACAAGGACGAGATCAGGAGCCTGGAGGGGACGGCGTGTTGTTTGGGGCGTAGGTGGCTTTCGGCTTATATTCGGTTGTTCCGCGGGATCGCCTAACAAAGGGGGCCCCAGCGGTTCGCTGCGCTTCCGGGCCGACGCAGACAAGATGGGCTACGACTCGGTAGTGCCGATGACGCCGGAAGTTCGAGCTGTCATCGACCGGGTGCTCCGCGGCCGGCTTGGGATCGGCAACGCTCCGCTGTTCCCGTCGCCGAAGGACCTCGGGCAGCCAGTCTCGCGGTACCTGTGCGATAAGTGGCTCCGGGAGGCTGAACGGTTGGCAGGCGTGGAGAAGCTGGACGGGCGGCTCTGGCACGCCTACAGGGCGAAGTTCGCGACCGAGATGGTGGACGTGCCAGACCGGGTTCTTGCGAAGCTCGGCGGCTGGAAGGCCATCCGCACACTCGACCTTTATCAACAGCCCAGCGATCACATGATGCTGGAGGCGTTGGCGAAGCGCCGCGAACTACGCGAGAAGGCGGGTACGTGATGGACTGGCGACAAGGCAACACCATCGGCATGATGACACGCTCTACAGCCCCACGAACAGCCCCAAGCAGCGGAATCCGCCTGAGGTTAGCGGGAACGCAACTTGAAGGGCTCGGAGGGGTTACGAGCAACCACGGGGCCGTAGCTCAGCTGGGAGAGCACCTGCTTTGCAAGCAGGAGGTCACCGGTTCGATCCCGGTCGGCTACACGGCGCGGCAGCACCTTAGTCGATACCCCTCCGGCCGCGCTCTCCCCGATGGGACATGTTGGTGGTACATGTTCCGCTCCCCGGCCAGCGTGGCCGGGGTCGATAGAACCTCGCGGCACCGCGAGGTTTCCCCCAGAGGCCCACCGCTGCCCCGTGGCACTCCAGCAGGAGGATTGCCGAAGGCCCCCAGAGCGTCCCGAGGACCCACTACCCGCGCGTAGTGCCACCTGCCACCGTCTGTCTCCCGGCGTGCCGCTGGCGACGCGACGGCCCAGAACCGGCCTCAACGTGTCCCGCCTACATGTCCCACCGAAAGCGAAAGGTTTACGGCACAGACGGTTACGGGTGTTCCCTGCCTGCTCCTACAGCATGGGGGCACCTCTTGGAGGGTCCAGGGCCGTCCCAGGACGGTCGCGGTGAGTGGACCGAGACGGGGGACAAGGTGAGCCGCACCGAAAGCTCGCCGGGAGCCGCGAGCAGGAGGTCGTGAGTGGCACGCTGTCGAGGTAAGAACGCCAACGGCGAGCGGTGCGGGGCTCCCGAGTCGGTTGTAGACCGGTCGGGCTACTGTCCGCCCCATCGTCCAGGGGGTCGTGAACTGATGGCGGAACGGGGCCGGATCGGCGCGGAGGTGTCGAAGCAAGTCCGGCGGAAAGGGAAGGGGCTCCGTCCGGGCGAACTGGGACCGCTGCGAACCCCTCAGGACGCGGAGCGGTGGTTGCGGATCGTCGGCCAGGCGGTTGCGGAGGGTAGGCTGCGCAACCGAGACGCGGACTCTACGACACGAGCCGTGAGAGAGTGGCTCCGCGCACACGATGCGGGCGAGGTCGCCCACCGGCTGAACGGCCCACCCGTACGGGCGGAGGGGATCGACCTATCGAATCTCGCGGAGGAGGAACTGAACACCCTTGAACGAATCCTCCGCACAGCTTGGGTCTGGATCGGGAAGCACCTTGGTATGTTCACGGAACGCACGGGTGCTGGGAGCAGGCCCGGCGTGACGAAGATCAGTGTTGTGACAGCCGACGAGAATGGAGCGCGACGCGGCTCGCGCCGGTGAGCCTAACGCGGGTCAGCCCGTGGAAGTTCTAAACCGATGCCAGGAAGGGCGGCCCCGAAGGAACCGCCCCTACTGGTTGGCAGTCAGATAACTAATCGTCGAGAGACGCGGGTCAAGCCGACTTGGCCGGGGCCAAGAAGAGGTTACTCCACGAGCCGGAGCGCCTTGACGATTGCGCCGTCGCCGTCACCGGCCTCCATTCCGCCGCAGGGGATCATCCGAATGTAGAGATTCCAGTCCTTCATATGGAGGAGGCTCCAGTCCGACCTGCTCGAGAAACACGCAGGTCAACCCGCTGACGAGCGCACGCAGGTTGGAACCTTGCTCTGCAACGGTGGTGGGATCGATTACCGGCATACTCCTCACCCGATAGCCGCTTTCAACGCACCCTGCCGCCTCCTTGCCCAACTCAAAGACACACTGGGTAATACTGTCCCAATAAAGGTTCGGCTCAAGGTTCATTACCTCAACAAAATCCTGGTGAAGAAGCGTTTGTTTGTCGCCGCCCCCGGACGATTCGTAGACCTCGTCACCGATCCCAACCGGAGCCGCTTCATCGTCCGGACAGCCCCAAATCCACGGTCTCAGAGCGTCGTTGCCGCCGATGCCGTCGGGCATTTCCGCCCCGTTAGTTGCGAGCGGTTGAAACCAGCAACGCCAACTTTCGGTCTCCACGCAGGGGCTCGCCTCGTCGCCGTCCTGCACAGCGTTTGAAGCCGTCTTGATCTCTATGATGTCCCCGATGTTTCCCTCGTAGTAACCCGTGAAGTCGCCTGCCGTACCGAACGCCTCCTGCTGTGTTGTGACATTCTCTATGAATGTCTCGGATTCAAAGGGGACGTACCTGTCAGGATCATAATTCCCGGTGCCTTCGAAGAGGGCGTCCCCATTCCCGTCGAGCCACCGATCCGGCAGGGCGAGTGGGATAGGGCACAAGCTGGTCTTCTCGGCAGTGGATGCCTCCGCCGCAGCGACGGTGCCGACGTTGACTTCGTCCCAACCGAGGACGCGGGCGAAGATCGTCCGGATCGCGTTGCCTCGTTCCGTTATGTTCCGGACACGCACCCTGACCTTTTGTTCGTCCAGGAGCACGTCCACGTCCTCGTCAAGTACGTTTGCAGCCGTTCCGAGCACGTTGTTCTTCGCCGCGTACTCGATCGCCCACTGCCTCGGACGGTCGGCATCGTCGGGAAGTGTGAGGAACGAGGCCGCACCCGCGAGGGCCGCGGCATCGGCCGCACGCTGCGAATCTGTCCGTGCCCCTAGCAGCACGCCTAAGTCCACGGCAAGGGCCACCATGCCCAGCATCATGACTATGCCGATTGCCACGAACGCCGCCGTAGCGCCGCGCTCGTCGGTTGAGAGAGTCGCTGGCAAGCGCCGGAAGAGTTGTTGATCGAAAGAGTGTCCGACAGGCGAGCGGCGCGAAATCATAAGTCTACTTCCTGTCTACTGCGGAATACTGCAACAATAGTCCCAACAAATAAGGGTTGTGAGGCGGGCGGCACAAGAGTAGCGGAGTCGCAACGCTGTGGCTGCGTTACACCTACAGCGGTAGTCTGCTGCCCTACGAGGACGAGGCCAGGAGCGTGGAGGTGCCAGGCGCTTCAGCCGCTGAAGACTTATCCGCTGTCGGGATCCAGCGCCCTAAACGGTCCGGTCACCTCCACACTGACGGGATAACCCTCAATTTGATCCGGTATCCGCCGTTCAACGTCCGAGGTC
>JBDHFW010000304.1:0-2141 GCA_039590175.1 Gemmatimonadota bacterium
CGCTCGACTTTCGACGAGTTGGGCGTCGCGATCCGCGAAGTGCCCATCGTCACCGTCCGGATGGAGGACCGACCGGGCCAGGCGGCCAACATCAGTCGGCGATTAGCAGATGCGGGCGTCAACATTGAGATCTGGCTGCCGGTCGACACCAGCCCGCAGAGCTTTATCGTCGCCTTGGGCGTCGACGACATCGAGGCCGCGCGAGAGGCGATGAGAGAGCAGATCACCGAGTGGAGCTACCAGTAAACCCGGTGGCAGTAAAGCAGGTGTCGTTAACAGAAGGAGGAGAGCAATGATCGGAATGGACCTCAGGAGCTTCCTGATCCTCCTGCTTATCAGCGTAGCCGTCTCCGCCGTTCTTCATTACGGATTCAAGTTCTACGTCAGGGCCGGAACGGGCTCGTTCCTTTCCAAAGCCATCATCGGCTGGATCGGCGCGTGGCTTGGCTCGCCCGTGTTCGGCCACTGGCCGGAGGGTTTCAGCTACGGCGAGGTCTACTACGTCCCCGCGATACTGGGTTCGTTCGCGCTCCTCGTGCTGGTGGTGGACGTTGTGAAATCGACCTGTGGAGCGTCCGAAGGAGATGAGGAAGAAGCACCGGCGAAGGCACAGAGCGCACAGTTCTAGTTGCAGAGCGTCCGAAGGAGATGAGGAAGAAGCACCGGCGAAGGCACAGAGCGCACAGTTCTAGTTGCAGAGGGGCGGTTCCTTCGGGGCCGCCCCTAGTCGCATCTGGCGCCTCCACGCTCCTGATCTCGTCCTCGCAAGTCCGAAGTCGGTCGGCTCATCTCATCTTGCTCCCCTTCCTTCTCCGGCAGCACCTTCCCTGACGTGCAGATCGTGAGACCACGTTCTCTCCCAGGTTCCCCTCAGCATGGAGTTGTCCCATGAAGCGATTCGTTGCGGTTCTCGGTGGAGTCCTAGCGGTCATCGCTGGAGCTTCGACGGCTATGGCCCAAAGCGCCGAGGAAGAGATCATCGCCGGCCAACACGCGCATTTCGAGACGCTCAGGGCTGGAGATGCCCAAGCCCACATCGCCGAGCACGCGCCTGACGCCACGAGCTTCGACGCGGTCGGCGGACTGCTCGTCGAAGCCCAGTCTCTAGAGGAACAGGTGAGAGATCTGCAAGCCGTGTTTGATGCGGGCACCATCCTGGACAACTACCTGCGGCACCTGCAGGTGCGGATCTACGGCGACGCGGCCGTGGTGACCGGATACATCACGGGCACGACAACCAACCCGGACGGGTCCGTTGTTCAGACCATGGATCGTCGGACTGCGGTGTTGATCAGGCAGGAGGGCGAGTGGAAGGAGGTTCACAGCCATGCGTCGCCGGTGGTAGGAGCACAACCGCAATAGAGGTAGACGCGCGTTGGGTGGGCTGACGGACAAGAGGCGCTTGCTCTAAGAGGGGCGGTTCCTTCGGGGCCGCCCTCGCTCGCATCTGGCACCTGCGCTTATGGTGGGGAAGCGACTCTCTCCGTCCCCCAAGCCACAGGAGGTCACCGTGAGACGTTTGAGCCTTCCCGCCATGGTGCTGCTACTGGTTCTTGCCTCGCCCGCGCACGCGCAGCAATGGTCTGCTGAACAATTGGAGGTCTGGGATGTGATCCAATCTCAATGGGCCGCCACCGTGGAAAAGGACGCATCTTGGCCAGATAGGTTCTTGCACGATGCCTTTATGGGGTGGGAAAACGACCAGCCAGTACCCCGAAGCAAGGACTCCCAGCAGTTGTGGTCACGCTACGGTATGGAAAACTCGACGACCTTGGTCCAGGAACTGTACCCGATTGCTATCATGGTCGAGGGCAACACCGCTGTAGCTCATTACTTTTACTCCACGGCCGCTGAGGACCGTAAGGGCGACCGGGAGACGACCAGCGGTCGTGTAACCGACGTTCTCTTGAACGACGAGGGCACCTGGCGGTTCATCGCTTGGCATGGAGTCGAGGAGGCGGAAGACCACTAGGAGCCTCACTTGCCTCAAGTTTGGCGGGGCGGTTCCTTCGGGGCCTCCCCTTGCGCTATCTTGGCGCTGAAACGGCGCGCTAGCACACAGGTCCCACATGGTTGAACCAAGAGGCTCGCTGAGGCGGTCAAGCTCACAGCGCATCATCGCCGGAGTATGCGGTGGGTTC
>JBDHFW010000305.1:0-3452 GCA_039590175.1 Gemmatimonadota bacterium
CATCATGGTGGCGCTGATCGGCCTGCCGATCATGCTGGCGGAGTTCGCGATCGGGCGGGGCTCGAAGAAGAGCCCGATCCTGGCGCTCGCCCACTTCGGCGGCAACGCCTGGAAACCGCTGGGCGTCCTCTTCGTGCTCGGTGGCTTTCTCATCCTGTCGTACTACGCCGTGATCGCGGGCTGGACCCTTCGCTACGCCTGGAACGCCCTGTTCGCGGGCTTCGGCAGCGACCCGGCCGGCTTCTTCGGCGAGGTCTCGACGGGCTGGGATGCCGCATTCTGGCACCTGCTGTTCATGGCGGTCACGGTCCTCATCGTCGCCGGCGGGATTCGAGGGGGCATCGAGCGCAGCGCCATCATCCTGATGCCGCTCCTGGCTTTGATCGTCGTCGGCCTCGCCATCTTCGCCTCGACCCTGCCCGGAGCCGGAGCGGGCTATGCGTTCTATCTCAAGGCGGATTTCCGCGAGATTCTCTCGCTGAGCGTGCTCACCGAGGCGACGAGTCAGGCCTTCTTCAGCCTTAGCCTGGGGATGGGCGCGATGCTCACCTACTCCAGCTACCTCTCGCGAGACGACAACATGCCCCGTGAATCGGTGATCATCGCGGGATCCGACTTCATGATCGCCTTTCTGGCAAGCTGAGCGCGAGCACGATCGGCGCCTTGTTCATCGGCCTTCCGAACGCCTTCGCCGAGATGGGCGCAGTCGGCAGACCGGTGGGGATCTTCTTCTTCGTGGCGCTCCTGGTTGGAGCCCTCACGTCAGCCATCTCGCTGCTCGAGGTCGTCGTCTCGGCGATCATCGACAACTGGAAGTGGCCGCGGAGGAAGGCGGCGCTGATCATGGGGGTCCTGATCACGATCGTCGGGATCCCGTCGGCCCTCAGCATCGACTTCCTGGGTCTGGTGGATCAGCTGGCCGCCAACCTCTTTCTGGTCGTCGGCGCGTTCTCGCTCTCGATCTTCGTCGGGTGGGTGATGCCGGATCCGATCGGGGAGGTCAGAAAGGGGGCGGAGAACATACGCTGGCTGCCCTTATGGTACGCGTTCATCCGCTACGTCGTGCCGCCGCTGCTGCTGTTCGTTCTCTACTTCACGGTGATCAATACCTGGAACGTGGTCGCGGATATGATCGGCGGCTGAGCCTCCGGCGGCCCCTCGCCCAAACAGGGAAGCCCACTGAGGATCAGGGCGAGGGCGGCAGCTCCCAGCGAATCGGGGCGCTGGAGTCCGGAGGCGACGAGGCGGCCGCCATGTCGGGCAGGTCGAGGTACTCCGAGCCGAGCTCGTTCCCGTCCAGGTCGACCGCTCTCAGCTTCAGCGGGTCCGATCCCACCCGAACCTCGATCCGGACGGAATCACCCACGAGCCTGAACGGGTAGGCGGGAACACTCTCCGGGACCGTGGCGCCCGGGTCCGATCTGCCGGCCGCCGTTCTGCCGCTCATCGCGGAGTCGCTCGAGCCGGGCCCCTCGCCGCAGGAGGACAGCCCGACGACCATCAGCGAGGAGGCCAGCAGCCACGCGGCCGAAGGTCTCACGCGTCGCCTGCCTCGAGCTCGGCGCGGAAGATCTCGTTCCGCTGACGAACGGCCTCGGCCCTTGCTACCTCCGTCTCCTCGCGGATCGCGTCCCACTCCAGCTCCTCCCTCATTATCGCCGCGATGCGAGCCACTCCAGCGGCGAAGTCCTCCATCTCCAAGGCCAGGCGCGTCCGCCGGAACGCGACGTCTTCGACGTGGACAGGCATCTCCTCTCGAACCGAGTACAGGATCTCGGCCGCGATGTTCGGGCGGTCCGCCACCACGCGCTCGCGCCGGTCGGGCCGCTCGGCGGCGAGATCCAGCACGTCTTCCGCCTTGGTGCCGTACGTCTCGGCCATCGGAGAGAGCACCGAAGGATCGAGCCCGATCGCCGCCGCCCGTTTCTCGAGAGACCCGAGCAGGTCCTCGAAGGTCTCGAAGTCCCCTCCCGGCAGCGGCCTATCGGCCGTGGCCGAGGGTGCGGGCTCGGCGGCCCCTCCCTCGACCAGGCTCTCGACCGCGCGGTCTATGATCTCTTCGGCCATCGCTCGGTGGGACGTGAGCTTCCCGCCCGCGATCGTGAGCAGACCCGGAAGCTCTTCGAGGATCACGTGAAGAGCCGATTGGTGGAGTCGAGCAGGTAACGGACGTCGGCTCCGGTGGGGCGGACCTCCTCGGGGGGTCCCTCGTAATCCTCATCCGTCGTTCCGATCATCGTGAGATCGCCCCACGGCAGCACGAACATGATCCGGCGGTCCAGCGCCGACTCGAAGATGAGCGCCCGCTGGTGCCCGATGCGGTCTCGCCTGACGTGGATGTGGGTGCCACGGGTGGGCCTCAGCAGGGGCTCCCGGGAGATCCCGCCCCGCAGGGCGGTCTCATCCGTCCACGGGCCGGTCGCGTTGACCACGACGCTCGCGCGGATCTCCCATTCCAAGGCCCGGCCGGCCTCGCCGGAGCGCCCGGCCACGCCCGCCCGATCAGCGGGTCGCGAAGGAGGCGCCCCATCCCGGACGCTCACGCCACGCGCTCGGCCCTCGTCGACCAGGATCTCCGCCGCCAGACGGTTCGCCGCCGCCGCGCCCATCTCGACGGCGGAGCGCACCGTGGCGAGCACCAGGCGCGCATCGTCGACCTGGGCGTCGAAGAAGCGCGCGCCGCCGAGCAGGCCCGCGGGAGAGAGCGCCGGCTCCCGCCAGAGCACGTCCGCCTCGCTCAGCATCTGATGCCTCTCGATGTTCCGGAACAGGGAGAGCGCGTCGTACAGCCACATCCCGGCCGTCATCGTCAGCCGTCCGACCCGGCCCTCCCGGTAGAGGGGGAAGAGAAACTCCAGAGGGCGCACCATGTGAGGAGCGATCCGGAGGAGGGTCCGGCGCTCTCGGCTCGCCTCGAAGACGAGGTCGAGCTCGAACTGCTCCAGGTACCGGAGCCCGCCGTGGATGAGGCGGGATGATCGGCTACTGGTCCCCTCGCCGAAGTCCCTCGCCTCGACGAGCGCGGTGCGGAGCCCCCGGCTGGCCGCGTCACGCGCGGCGGCCGCGCCCGTGATTCCGCCGCCGATGACCACGACGTCGAACGGCTCGGCGCGCAGCCGGCGGATGCACTCCGCCCGGTTCACGGCGTCAGGACGATCTTGCCGAAGGCCTCGCCGGCCTCGAGGCGCTCATGCGCCTCGCCGACCCGCTCCAGCGGCCACACGACGTCGACCACCGGTTCGAGGGAGCCGTCGAACACCAGCCCCATCACCTCCACGAATTCGGCGTGGCTGGCCATCGTGCTCCCGATGATCTGCAGCTGCTTCCAGAAGACCAGGCGAATGTCCTGGCAGCCCTCCGCACCGGTCGTGGCGCCGTACGTGATCAGGCGGCCGTTCCGCGCGAGCGAGCGTACCGTGCTCTTCCAGGTCTTCTCGCCGACGCTGTCCAGC
>JBDHFW010000306.1:0-2675 GCA_039590175.1 Gemmatimonadota bacterium
CGGGCTCCTCGGCTCCGCCGCCAGTGGCGGCGAGGGTGACGCCATCATGGCCGGGGTGCTGCTCGGCGGTCTGCTCGGCGGCGCCGTCGGGGACTCGCTGGACCGGGCCGACCGTATCTACGCCGCGCACGGCTTCCAGCGGGGGCTCGAGTACCATCCCTCGGGCCGCACCTCCTACTGGCACAATCCCGACAATGGACACGCGGGCTCGCTCACTCCGACCGGGACCTACGAGACCGCTTACGGCCATTGCCGCGAGTTCAGGCAGACGGTGACGATCGAAGGAGCCGTGCGCCGGGCCCGCGGCACCGCGTGCCGCGATCGGGACGGGCATTGGCGGGTCGACCGGTAAGCCGAGCGCCCGGAGCGTCTCCCGTTTCCAGGTTCGATGCTTCTGGACGTGAGCACCTCCCGGCTCATGCGCCGCGTCGGCCTGCATCGCTCCGGATGGCGATCCCGCACTGTTCTGGCCGTTTCGGAGCGAAGACCCACATCTGGGCCGTGTCGTTGCTGCGATGCTGCCGGCTGTCTGTGCCGTCTCGCCGATCTCGGGTCGTGTGGCGGGAGTTCATCCACGCGATGCTCTTCGACGCTGGTTCGAGTCGTTCCGGAGGCTCGATTGAATCCTTCCATCCGCGGAATCGTCGAAGATGTCGCTGACCCACGATGTATCGGAGGAGCTTCCATGTCCGAGTTCTCTCACCGGCTACGGCTCGTCTCCTTGGTCCTCGGAGCTTCCGTCTCGATGACGTTCGCGTCTACGGGCTGCGTCGTGCACCGCTACCACTCCGAAGGGCCGAGCCTTCACACCATGAAGGTTCCACCGCGATCGGCAGCACACGGGTACGTACATCATTACCGCGATGTCGTTCTCGTCTTCGACCGCTCGTGGAACGGCTACTGGGTTCAAGAATACCCCCATTACTATTTCCACGTGAATCACTACTACCGCTGGCACGGCGACCGCTGGCAGAAGGCGCGGCGCTTCGGGGGTCCGTGGGTATCGGTCGGGTTGCGCTCTCTGCCTGCCGGACTGCACCACCGAGGAATGGCGAAGGCGCGCCGAGACGATCACCGGGAGACGGCTCGCGGGCGCCGCGAGGTCGTGAAGGCAAAGCGCGAGGTGCGCCGCGACGTGGTGAAGGCGAAGCGCGAGGTGCGCCGCGAGGTGGTGAAGGCGAAGCGCGAGGTACGGCGCGAGGACAAGCGAGTGGTGGCGAAGGAGCACCGGGAGGCAGCTCGGGAGCGCCGCGAGGAACGGCGCGACGTGGCGGAGGATCAGCGCAAGGAACGGCGCGAGGTGGCGAAGGAAAGGCGCGAGGACAAGCGAGCGCTGGCGAAGGAGCACCGGGAGGCAGTTCGGGAGCGCCGCGAGGAACGGCGCGACGTGGCAGAGGATCAGCGCAAGGAACGGCGCGAGGTGGCGAAGGAGCAGCGCGAGGTGGTGAAGAAGCACCGCGACGAGCACCGGGAGACGGCCCGTGAGCGCCGCGAGGAACGGCGCGAGGTCGCAGAATCGGAGAGGACTCGTCGAACGGCCAAGCTCACCGGTGAGCTTGGCCGAGGCTCGGCCAGGCATCGCAGGCCGACGGTCCGAAAGGCCGCGGACGAGGAGCTCCTGGCGAATCGCGGCGTGGAGTGAGGTTCGCCGGCGCGCCGAACCCTGGGCATCCCGGCCGGCGGGGAGCCCAAGAACCTGCACACGCCCGACCCTAAGGCTGGAAGAGGAGTCCGAACCCGAGGAAGATCAGCGAGTTGCGCTCGCGTGACCGGCACGGATCGGCGTATCGCCGCATGTCGCTGTACGGGAGACGGGAGACGGCACCCCGGTGGAAACCCCGATTGACGGTATCGGGGTTTCGAAGCCACCATGCACGTCCCCATTCCGAAGGGACATGGAGGAGATGCCGGCGGTGCGGGTGGCCCGGACCCAGGTCCGGAATCCCCTCCCATGTGCGTCGCTTCACCGTTCGCGGTGGCTGGCATCACGGGTCGAGGGGTCGCCGCGATCTCGGCGTTACTGTCGATCGTGGCGTTCGCACTGTTGCGGCGACCTTCGGAAGCGAGGCCGAGCCAGCAGGAATGACCGCGATCGACGCTCAGAAATATCTTGGAGGAACTTCCCGTTTCGGAATTCAAGTTTCCGAAAGCTCGATCTCTTCGCCGGATATTTCACATACGAAAGTTGACAGCACCCTGCCCGGACGCCAGCCGTGCTGCTATGCTGGGGCCTACGGGTGTGCCTCTGGCCCCGAGCGTGGCACCCACCCAACTCCCGGTAAGCCGGTGCGAAGAACCCTTCCACGCGGGATCTCGCCGGCTGGCTGAAGACGGGGCAGGGAGGCCCGCTTGCCCGCTACGGATCTGAACGAGGTACTTCGGCGCGTTCGCCTCGTGTGCTCGGAGGTCACCGGCCCGCAGGCCGCCGAGGTGGATCGCGATGCCCGCTGGCCCGTCGAGAGTCTGAGCGCATTGCAGAAGGCGGGAATCGGGGGACTCACCGTTCCCGAGGCGAGCGGCGGTCTCGGCCATGGCCTCCTCGCCCTCGTGCAGGTCTGCGAGCTGCTGGGGCGGGAGTGTGTGTCCACCGCCCTATGCCTCGGGATGCACTGCGTCGGCGCCGCGGTGATCGCGGCGAAAGCGACGCCCGACCAGCAGGAGCGGTACCTTTTTTT
>JBDHFW010000307.1:0-1971 GCA_039590175.1 Gemmatimonadota bacterium
GGAATGGGACTGTAGACGCCGGATGGATGCGGCCACCGCTCGAGATCGGTGCCGCGTGGCGAGTAGACGACAAGCTGGGAGCGTCTCGGATCGCGGATGACGACGCGTCCGTCCGAGAGCACAGCCACGCCGTTCGGCTGTGTGTAGTGGCCCGGCTCGCCGAGCGGCACGACGAAGGACCGCACATATCGACCGTTGCGATCGTACAGCCGCACCACCGCCCCCTCGCCGTCTACTACGTACACATCGCCGCTCAGTCCGCTCGCGAGCGCGGTCACCGAGCTCAGCCCGTCGACCGTATCCGCCGGGTCGGCCGCGATCCTCGCTCGCTCGCCGAGCCTCGCCGGGCCGCCCCAGGCGCTGCCGGCCACGGTCCGAACGACCGTCGTGTCGCCGAGCTCGTAACCGACGGCTTCCCAGTCGCTTCCCGAGCAGCCGGCAAAGAGGGCCGCAGCTCCGACGAGCATTTTCAGCGCTGTCAGCTTCGTTGTCGTCATCTCCATAGCCTGGGCTCGTCTAGCTCATCCGAGTGCGGGCACTCGGGCGTCCAGAAAGATGGTCTGGTCTCGCGCCGAACCTACCGAGACATACCGGATCGGCGTCTGGGCCACCTCCTCGATCCGCCGCAGATAGCGGCGCGCGGGATCCGGAAGATCGGGAAACCGACGCGCTTCGGCCGTGGATGTCAACCAGCCGGGTAGCGTCTCGTAGATCGGGGTGACCCGGGCCAGATCTCTGGCGGCATCCGGGAAGCCGTCGAAGTGTCGGCCGTCGAGCTCGTAGTCGAACGCCAGCTGAACCCGCTCGAAGCTGTCCAGCACGTCCAGCTTCGTGACCGCGAGGGCCGTGAGGCCGTTCACACCGGCGGCGTAACGCACCACCGCACCGTCGAACCAACCGGGCCGGCGCGGGCGGCCGGTAGTCGCTCCGAACTCGCCACCCAGATCGCGGAGCCGGTCGGCCTCATCCCCCTGCAGTTCCGTCGGCAGGGGTCCGTTGCCGACGCGCGTCGTATACGCCTTGACGACACCCAGAACCTCGTCGATCATCGTCGGTCCGATCCCCACACCGGAGGCCGCACCTCCCGCGGTGGTCGATGACGATGTCACGTAGGGGTAGGTGCCGTGATCGATGTCCAGGAGCGCCCCCTGGGCGCCCTCCAGCAAAACACGTCCCGCTCCCGCGATGTCGGCCCGAATCTCAGCGCCGACATCCGTCCGCAGCTTCAGGATCTCGGGCGCGACCTGGCGCAGCGATTCCAGCACCTCCTCGGGCCGGACGCGCACGTCCGCCTCCAGCGAGGCCAGGATCGAATTCGCCGCGGCCGCCCCCTGCCGCACCACATCGACGCAACGCGCCAGGTCGGTGAGATCGCCGACGCGAAGGCCGATGCGAGCCGCCTTGTCCCGATACGCCGGACCGATTCCCCGGCCGGTGGTACCGATCGCCTTCCCGCCGCGGGTGGACTCTTGCGCGGCATCGAGCTGCTTGTGGTAGGGAAGGACCAGGTGCGCCCGGCTGCTGATCCCAATCCTGCCCTCCAGGTCCAGGCCGCGGTCGATGAGCGCGTCACGCTCCTTGAGGAAGGTCCACGGATCCACGACGACGCCGTTGCCGAGCAGGCAACGGACATCCGGGTAGAGGACGCCCGAGGGAATGAGGTGGAGGATGAACTCCTCCTCCCCCACGCGGACGGTGTGGCCGGCGTTCGCGCCCCCCTGGTAGCGAGCCACGATCGTGGCCTGCTCGGCCAGGACGTCGATGATCTTGCCCTTCCCTTCATCTCCCCACTGCGCCCCGACCACGGCGACGCAGCGGGCGCCATCACCGAACACGCTCACCTCCCGCCGCCGTGGCGGCCTCGGGTTCCCTGGCGGTGCCAGACGGCAGCAACGCGGCCCGCGCCAGGGCTGCCCGTACCTTCTCACGGACGTCGGCCGTGGGCGGCAGCAGCGGCGGACGCGGGTCTCC
>JBDHFW010000308.1:0-963 GCA_039590175.1 Gemmatimonadota bacterium
ACGCCGCGCTGCCGGAAGGTCCCCAGGACGCTGTCCAGTCGATCGCTGAGCCGTTCGAACACCTGTCCGCTGTCTGTGGATCGGGTGACTGCCGGTAGGACGCCCTCCGGCCGGTGTACCTCCGGCCGGAACCGGTGGCAGATTAGCCTTTAAGTGTAGGCGGTGAGAGGGAGTTCGGCAACGTTCTCCGGTACTCCGATCGCAGGGTCAGCGCTCGATCTCGAAGCGCACGACGTCCGGCACGCCGCCTCCGTCGCTGACGGCAGCCCAAACGGTGCTCCCCCGGATCGAGGGCAGGGGTTGCGTGCGGAAGCCGGGCGGCGCGCTGACCTGGCCCAGGTAGTGGCCATCGGGCTCGAAGACGTCGAACACGATCGGCTCCCTCCAGTCCCGGATCGTCGGCAGCCGATCCTCAGCCCCAGGGTCCGCCGCACCGGAGGAGTCTTCGACGCTCGCCGCGAACTCACCGGTCAACTCGGCGGTCTGATGAAGCTGGACCCAGATCCGGCCCTCCGCGTCGGCAAACAGGCCCTTGAACGGCGGCTTCTCTTCGGGGACAATCGGCCCCCGCCACGTCCAGCGGTAATCGATCTGCCTCGCCAGCTTGTCGATGTCTCGGACGAACGTGAAGCGCTCCTCCCTGGACGCCGGCACGGGCTCGTACTCCCGCTCGATCCTGAGGACGCTGCTATCGGGCTTCAAGAGATCGAGCGCGTAGCGGTCCGACACGGCCGTCACGACGTCTCCCGACGGGGAACGCGCCCAATAGGCCCTGGGGGTGAGAGGGATGCGAAACCTCACCGTGTCGCCCTGCGGCGCCTCCACCACCAGGCTGGGGGAGGTGTGGTCGATCTCGGGGTCTGGGATCGTATCCTCGATCGAGCCGTCGCGTCCGTACCGCACGAGGCCCTCATTCCACTCTTCCGCAGGCTCGTCCGGATTGTAGACGACCCGAGTGTACAG